>CAMCQE010000121.1 GCA_945876945.1 Klebsiella pneumoniae | reverse complement strand
GTTTCAAGACGCCGCACAGGCTGGCCCCGGAACTTCGCCATCACCGCCGCGAGTATGCCCATCGCCAGCCATTGGCCGGTGCCAAGGTCGATGAGGGAGGGCGCGCAGCGCGTGGGCGGCGCGCCGTCATGACCGGTCATCGCCATGATCCCGCTGAAGGCCTGCACCATCGGGTCGTAGCCCGGCATGTCGCGCCCGGTGGGGCCGGCGCCAAAGGCGTTCATGTCGACGTAAATCACTTCGGGGTTACGGGCGCGGACGGCGGCTTCGCCGATGCCGATGCGGTCCGCAACGCCGGGGCGCATGGTCTGGAGTACGACGGTGGCGGTGTCGGTGATGTCCAGCGCCAGCGCCACGCCTTCGGGCTGTTTGAGGTCGAGCACGATGCCGCGTTTACCGGCGCCCATCTGCCGAAACACGATGCTGCGGTCGTCGACATGCGGCGGCCAGGCGCGCGCGTCGTCGCCCTCGGGGGGCTCCACCTTAATCACCTCCGCACCCAGTTGCGCCAGGATCATGGTGGACGAAGGGCCGGCGATGCTGCCCGAGAATTCGACGATGCGAATCCCTTCCAAGGCTTGTAGCGCCATGCTCAGTGCCCCCGTCGAATAAGGGCGTGGAGAGGCTTTAAGGCGCGGTTCCTGAAATCGCCAATGCGCATCGTGTGCTCCTGAGATTGGGCCTGAGGCTCGGCCTGAGGCTGGGCCTGATTGGGCGCAGAGACAGGCCACAACTCAGGCAGGAGAGGCCGTCTTACGCAGCGGAATTCAAGCGTGGAAATTAGCATTGTTCCTGCGGGCTGGGGATAGCGACGACTGGCGGCAGGCGTCGCGCGCGCCGGGCTGCTGCTGCCGCTCCCGCTGGCCCATCCCGCCCTGCCCGCATACCATGCAGGCACACCGCCGCATCACCCGCGTGATGCCTCAAACAATGACCCGCACACGCAGCGCGGGCGACCGGGGAGTATTGGCCATGGCGAGCGTCGCCCGATGAGTTTTTCGCGTGTTCTGATCGCCAATCGCGGCGAAATTGCCTTACGTCTGGCGCGCGGCGTGGCAGACGCCGGCATGACGCCGGTCGCGCTCTACAGCACCGATGAAACCGACGCGCTGCACGTGCGCCGCGCCGCCCACAGCGTCGCCTTGCCGGCGCACGGCGTGCGCGCCTATCTCGATCAAGCCGCGGTGATTGCGGCGGCCCACTCGGCCGAGTGCGACGCCATCCATCCGGGCTACGGTTTTCTGGCCGAGAACGGCGAATTTGCCGCCGCCTGCGCCGCCGCCGGGCTGCGCTTCATCGGGCCCACGCCCGCCCAGATTGCACTGTTCGGCGACAAACTCGCGGCCCGCGCGCTGGCCGAACGCTGTGGCGTGCCGGTGCTGGAGGCTTCCGGCGCGCTGGCGGATGTCGTCGCGCTGAACGACTTTCAAACGCAGCTCGGGCCAAGCGCCGCCCTCATTCTCAAAGCCGCCGCCGGCGGTGGCGGGCGCGGCATGCAGGTGCTGGCCGAAGGCGTTGATGCCGTGGCCGCGCTCACGCGGTGTCAGCAGGAAGCCGCCGCCTCGTTTGGCGACGGCACCATTTACGCCGAGCGTTTCATTGCCACCGCGCGCCACATCGAAGTGCAGGTGCTGGGCGACGGGCAGGGCGGCGTGACGCATTTCCGCGAGCGCGACTGCAGCCTGCAGCGGCGGCATCAGAAGGTGATCGAAATCGCGCCCGCGCCGAGCCTCGATCCGGCCTTGCGAGACCGTGTGCTTGAAGCCGCGCTCACGCTGGCGCGCGAAGTGCGCTATCAAAGTCTGGGCACGTTTGAGTTTCTGGTGGATGTGGCGGCCAACGCGTTTTATTTCATCGAAGCCAATCCGCGCCTGCAGGTGGAACACACCATCACCGAAGAAATCCTGAACTGCGATCTGGTGGGCTTGCAGCTGGCGGTCGCCGCCGGCGCCTCGCTGGCAAGTCTGGGCCTGACAGCGCCGCCGCCGGCGCCCGTGGGCTACGCGATCCAGCTGCGGGTGAATGCCGAAACCCTGAACGCCGACGGCGCCGCGCTGCCGGCCGGTGGCGTCATCAGCGCCTTCGACCCGCCGGGCGGGCCGGGCATCCGGCTCGATACCGCGGCCTATACCGGGCTCGCGATCAATCCCAATTTTGATTCCCTGCTGGCCAAGCTCATCGTGCGCTCCACCGCGCCCTCATTCGCCGCCGCAGTGGCCCGCGCCGAGCGCGCGGCGGCCGAGTTTGCCATCGCCGGGCCGGCCACCAATCTCGGCTGGCTGCGGGCGATTTTGCGAGAGCCTTTGGTCAGCGCCGCAGACTTCACCACGCGCTTCGTCGAGCAACAGGCCGGCGCGCTGTTTGCCGCCGCCGCCGAACTTACGCCGGCCGCCAGCGCCGCTGCCGTCACGAGCAGCGCGGCGAGCACGCCAACGGTGGTCGCCCCCGCCGGGCAGCTCGCGCTCACCGCGCCGATGCGTGGCAGCGTGGTGAGCATCGAGGTGACGGTGGGCGCACAGGTGGCGCGCGGCATGCCCATTGCCACGCTCGAAGCCATGAAAATGCATCACCTGATCGAAGCCACCAGCGCCGGCATCGTCACGCGGATTCTGGCCGCGCCTGGTGAGACGCTGGCCGACGGCGCGGCGATTGCCTTCCTGCTGCCGGCGGAAGACGACGACGGCGCGCAGCAGGTGGCGGTGAGCATCGACCTCGACGCCCCGCGCGCGGATCTGGACGAAGTGCGCGCCCTGCATCGGTATACCGAAGACGCGGCCCGCCCCGGCGCGGTGGCCAAGCGTCGCCGCGCCGGCAGCCGCACCGCGCGCGAGAACGTGGCGGACTTGCTGGATGACGACAGCCTCATCGAATACGGCGCGCTGATCGTCGCCGCCCAGCGTCGCCGCCGCACGCTGGAAGACCTGCGCGAGAACACCCCGGCCGACGGCATGGTGGCCGGCATCGGCACCGTCAACGGTGAATGGGCGGCGGCCGAGCGCGCGCGCTGTCTGGTGCTGGCCTACGACTACACCGTGCTGGCCGGCACGCAGGGCGTGTTCAATCACAAGAAAAAAGACCGGCTCTTCGCGCTGGCCAAGGAATGGGCGCTGCCGGTGGTGTTCTACACCGAAGGCGGCGGCGGCCGGCCGGGCGACGTGGACGTGGACGATGTGATCAGCTGCTGGCTCGATCTACCCACCTTCGCCACCTGGCCGCAGCTGTCCGGCATCGCGCCCCGCATCGCCATCAATTCTGGCCGCTGCTTCGCGGGCAACGCGGTGCTGTTTGGCTGCGCCGACATCACCATCGCCACCGCCAATTCCAATATTGGCCTCGCGGGCCCGGCGATGATCGAAGGCGGCGGCCTGGGCAAATTCACGCCCGAGGAGATTGGTCCGATCGAGGTGCAAACCCGCAACGGCGTGGTGGATATCGCGGTGGCAGACGAAGCCGAAGCGACCGACGTCGCGCGGCGCTTGCTGGGTTGTTTTCAGGGCACGCTGCCGGCGTGGACCTGCGCCGACCAGCGCCTGCTGCGCCATGCGGTGCCGGAAAACCGGCTGCGCGTGTACGACGTGCGCACCGTCATCCACACCCTGGCGGACGCCGGCTCGGTGATTGAACTGCGGCCCGAGTACGGCGTGGGGCTCATTACCTGTTTGGTGCGCGTGGAAGGCATCGCCTTCGGCTTGATTGCCAACGATCCGCGCCACCTCGGCGGGGCGATCGATTCCGAAGGCGGCGAGAAAGGCGGGCGCTTCCTGCAGCTGTGCGAAGCCTACGGGCTGCCGGTGATTTCGCTCTGCGACACCCCCGGCTACATGGTGGGACCGGACAGCGAGAAGACGGCCTCCGTGCGGCGCGGCTCGCGACTCATCATGGCCAGCGCCAATCTCACGGTGCCGCTGTTCATGGTGGTGCTGCGCAAAGGCTATGGTCTGGGCGCGCAGGCGATGGCCGGCGGCAGCTTCCACCGGCCGTTTTTCTCCATTGCCTGGCCTACGGCGGAATTCGGCCCCATGGGGCTCGAAGGCGCGGTCAATCTGGGCTACCGCAAAGAGCTCGAGGCCGAAACCGATCCGGCCAAACGCCAGGCGCTCTACGACCAGCTGCTGGCCATGATGTACACCCGTGGCAAAGCGGTCACGGTGGCGGCGCAGATGGAAATCGACGCCGTGATCGACCCGGCCGAAACCCGCCAATGGCTGACGCGCGGCGTGCGCTCCGCCGGCCCGCGCACCCGCCGGGCCCAACCCATCGTCGATGTGTGGTGAGCGTCTTGTCGCGCGCCACCGTAACCTCGTTAATCTGAAAGGAACTCCCATGAAAGCCATCGTCAGCGAACAAATTGGCGGGCCAGACACGCTGGTCTTGCGCGACCTGCCCACCCCGGTCCCCGGTGCCGGCGAAATTCGTCTGCGCGTACGCGCCTGCGGCGTGAACTATCCCGACGCCCTCATGCTGGAAGACAAATATCAGTTCCGCCCCACGCGCCCGTTTGCGCCGGGCGGTGAAGTGGCCGGCGAAGTCGATGCGGTGGGCGAAGGCGTGAGCGAATTCAAGCCCGGCGACCGCGTGATTGCGCTGGTGGGCCACGGCGGCATGGCGGAATACGTCGTCGCCAAGACCAACAAGTGCATCGCCATGCCGGACGCCATGCCCTTCGACGAAGCGGCGGCGTTCATCTTCACCTACGGCACGTCCTGGCATGCGCTGAAGCAGCGCGCGTCGCTCAAAGCCGGCGATACCCTGCTGGTGCTGGGCGCGGCCGGTGGCGTGGGCCTCGCGGCGGTGGAACTCGGCGCGGCGGTGGGCGCGCGGGTGATTGCCGGTGTCTCGAGCGCAGAGAAACTCGCGCTCGCCAAAGCCCACGGCGCGGCGGACGGCGTGGTGTATCCGCAGGGCCCCTTCGACAAGGACGGCACGAAAGCGCTGGCCGAGCTCTTCAAGGGCGTGTGCGGCAAGCAGGGCGCGAACGTGATTTACGACGCGGTGGGCGGCGATTACGCCGAGGCATCGTTGCGCGCGATCGCCTGGGAAGGCCGCTTTCTGGTGGTGGGCTTCCCGGCCGGCATTCCCAAAATTCCGCTCAATCTCGCGCTGCTCAAAGGCTGCCAGATTGTGGGCGTGTTCTGGGGCTCGTTTACCGATCGCGACGTCGCCGAAAATCAGATCAACAACAACGAACTCATCGCCTTCTACAACGCCGGCAAGATTCGCCCGCACGTCTCGGCCACTTTTCCGCTGGCCGATGCAGGCACCGCCATCCGCGCGCTGTCCGAGCGCCGCGCGCTGGGCAAACTTGTAGTGACCATCGACTGATGCTGCTCAGCAGCCTTTTCTAGCGCATTTTTTTGAGGACCGAGACCATGAGCCAACTGAACGAGCATTTCACGACCGAAGACGAAGCCATTCTGCTGGAGACCATCGCCCGCTGGACCGAGCGCGAGCTGAAACCCATCGTCAAAGAGTACGACCACGCCGATCGCTACCCGCACGACATCGTGGCGCAGATGAAAGAAATGGGCCTCTTCGGCGCCACCATTTCCACCCAGTACGGCGGGCTTGGTTTGCCCGCCACCACTTACGCGAAACTCGTGATGATCATCTCCAGCGTGTGGATGTCGATTACCGGCATTTTCAATTCGCACCTCATCATGGCGCTGGCGGTGGAGAAGTTTGGCACCGAAGACCAGAAGAACCTGTGGCTGCCCAAGTTCGCCACCGGCGAAGTGCGCGGCGGCTTGGCGCTGACCGAGCCCGACGCGGGCACGGACCTGCAGGGCATTCGCACCCAGGCCAAATGGAACGGCAGCGAGTATGTGATCAACGGCACCAAGACCTGGATCTCGAACGGCATCGAAGGCTCGGCGGTGGCGCTGCTGGTCAAAACCAACCCCAACGCTGAACCGCGCTACAAGGGCATGAGCCTGTTCATCGCGCCTAAGCACGAAGGCTTCACGGTCGGCAAGAAAATGGAAAAGCTGGGCTACAAGTGCATCGATTCCGGTGAGCTCGTATTCGACAACTACAAGCTGGGCAAGGAACACCTGATCGGCGGCGAAGAAGGTCAGGGCTTCTTTCAGGCTACCGGCGGTCTCGAACTCGGGCGCATCAACGTGGCGGCACGCGGTGTGGGTCTGGCGGAAGGCGCGCTGCGGCTGGCATCGGATTACGCGCAGGTGCGCAAAACTTTCGGCAAGCCCATCTGCGAGCATCAGGCCATTCAGTTAAAGCTGGGCGAAATGGCGACCCGCGCGCGGGCTGCCCGACTGCTCACGCTGGACGCCGCGATGGCCTTTGATCGCGGCGAGCGCTGCGACATGGAAGCCGGCATGGCCAAGTTCTTTTCCTCCGAAGCGGCGCTGGAAAACAGCACCGAAGCCATGCGCATCCACGGCGGCTACGGCTACTCGAAGGAATACGACATCGAGCGCTACTACCGCGATTCGCCGCTGACCTGCATCGGCGAAGGCACGAATGAAATGCAGCGTCTGATCATTGCCCGGCAGTACATGAAGCGGAACCCGGTGGCGTAACACGACGCTGCCCTTGGTGCGTCGGGAGAATTGACATGGTTTTATCTGAACGTTCTCCCGGCGCGTGCCGGCTGTTTGTTGTCGCACTTTTCGGCCTGCTCGCTCAGAGCGCCGTATGGGCCAAAGCGCCTGCGGCATGCCCGCGGGCGATGCATCTCGAAGCGGCCGAGATTCAGGCCGAAGCGGTGTGTCTGCTCCGCCAATACGTGGCCATCGACACCACCAACCCGCCGGGCAACGAACTCGCCACCGCCAAATTCCTCAAGGCCTATCTCAAACGCGAAGGCATTGAGTCGCAGATTTTTGAGTCGGCGCCAGGCCGCGCCAATCTCTACGCGCGAGTGCGTGGCGATGGCAGCGCAAAAGCGCTGATGCTGGTGCACCACATGGACGTCGTGCCGGCCAGCGTGACGGACTGGAGCGTGCCGCCGTTTGCGGGCCTTGAACGCGACGGCTACGTATGGGGTCGCGGCACGGTGGATAACAAAGGGCCGGGCCTGATGGAAGTGCTGGCGGTGGTGATGGTAAAACGCCTGCAGCTGCCGCTGGCGCGCGACCTCGTGCTGCTGGCGGTGGCCGACGAAGAGCAGGGCGGCGGTAAAGGCGCGCGCTACATGATGGCCGAGCACGCTGACCTGTTTAAGGACGTGGAGTTCGCGCTGAACGAAGGCGGACTGATTGTGCAGCTCGATGCCAAGCGTCGCCTGAACGCGCTCGAATTCGCGCAGAAAGTGCCGCTGTGGGTCAAGCTCACGGCCAGCGGTCCGGCCGGCCATGCCTCCGCGCCCAAGCCCGCCGCCGCCACCCATGTGCTGGTGCGCGCGCTGGCCCGGCTCGAGCAATTTCAATTTCCGATCACCGTAGTGCCCGAAGTGCAGACGGTGTTTAGCTACCGCGCGAACGCGCTCCCGCCTGCCGAACAGGACGCCTGGCGCCATCTCGAGACCTCGCTGCAAGACGAGGCCTTTCGCACCAAATTCATGGCCGATCCGCGCAATGCGCTGATGGTCCGCAACAGCATCGCCATCACCATGCTGACCGGCAGCACCAAGGAAAACGTGCTGGGGTCCGAGGCCAGCGCGGTGATCGATCTGCGCTTATTGCCAGGGCAAGACCCCCAAGCCGTCATCGCCCGCTTGCAGGAAGTGATGCAGGAGCCGGCGGTGAAAGTGGAGTCGCTGCTGTCATCTACCGCGCATTCCTCGCCGCTCGATACCGTGCTGGCGCAGGCGATTGCGAAGCTGGTAGAGCACCACGAGCCGGGCGCCAAGGTGACGCCCAACTTCATTGCCGGCTTCACCGACTGCAACACGCTGCGGGCGGCCGGCATCATCTGCTACGGATTTATGCCCATGCATTTGCCGCTGCCGGAAATCGAGCGCGTGCACGGCAACGACGAACGCATTTTGATTAGCGATTTCGTGGAAGCCACGCTGCAAATGCACGAACTCGTGCGCGAGGTGGCGGGCCGCTGAGCGACCCGCCGATTGAGCGTTTAGCGCGGCTTCACCGCGATCACTTCAATCTCCACCAGCGCCCCCGGCAGCGCCAGCCCGGTCACCTGCATGGCGCTGCGCGCCGGCTTGTTCGGCTGCTCGGCGGTGCCGAAGAACTGGCTGTAGCCTTTCATCAGGCCGGCGAAATCCATTTTGTTGTCTTTCTCCGGATCGCCCACCAGGAACACCGTCATTTTCACCACGTCGCTTAAACCAAGGCCTAGTCGGGCCAGCGTGGTCTTGATGTTGTTCAACGTGCTCACGGTCTGCGCTTCGGTATCGCCGTAAGACGCGACGCTGCCCTTGGGCGCGTCCTTGTTGACCACGCTCGGCAGCGCGCCGCTCACGTACACGGTGTCGAGGTCACCGCGCACGGTCACCGCGGAAGAAATGGGAAACGGATTGCCGTCCGGCAGCGGCAGGCGCACCACGTCATCAGCGGGGGCGGCGGCGGCCAGTGTGCTGAACAAGAGACCAGCGGCGACGGCAGTGAGTTTGGGGAAACGCATGTTCATGAGGTTCTGCTCTCTACGGGTAAAGGGGAGGTTGAGGGATTCTCGGCCGCGCGCTGTGCGATAAGCCCCAGCGCGCGATGCGCCGACAGCACCGCGCCTTCCTGCCAACCCGGCATCTGGCTCAGGTTGGCGGACGCAAAATACACGCGGCCGGCGGGCTGGTTGAGCAGCGTGTAGTCCGCCGGCTCGTTATTCCCTTCGCCGCCTTCCCAGGGCTGCACCCAGGGACCGAGGCTGTAAGGCACCTGCCCCCAGGTCACGTTGATGCCGTGGGTGAGTGACTCGGAGTGGCCGGGGTGCACGTGTTCGATCGCTTCCCGCGCGGCGGCGATGCGGGCGTTCACCGATAGTTCACCCATCCGCACCGCCGCGTCGCCGTTCGAGTAGGCGCCCAGCACGATGCCGGTGGGGGAATGAAAGCCGTGACTGGGATACCAGATCAGCCCGGTGTCGCTTTTCACGTAGGAAATGCCGCCATAGATGTGCTGGTCTTCCCAGAAGCGCGGCGCCTCGAACGCCACCTTCAGCGAGTGGTCGTAGCGCACGCGGCCAAGGGCCGCTTTCACCGGCTCGGCAAAGTCCGTATCGATGCCGGCGAGGATATTAAACGGCAGCGTGCAGATGGCGTAGTCGGCTTCAATCGTGCCGGTTTTGCCGGAGCCCGGATGACGCCAGGTGACCTTCACGCTTTTCTCGCCCTGCCGGATTTGCACGATTTCCCGCTGGCGTTTGATGATTTCACCCAGCCGCGACTCAAACGCCTTGGGGATGTGATCCATGCCGCCCACCGCTTGCAGCATGGTGGCCTGCCAGTCAATGAACTCATCGAACATGATCGCGATCCACAAATCCGCATCCAGCAGTTCATGCATCGACAGGGGCGGCACCGCCACGCCCTTGCGGTCGAACGCGCCGGGCAGGGTTTGATAGCCCGCCCGCTCCGAGCCGCGATATTCGTTCTGTTTGTTGAGATCGCCATAGAGCCGCAGGAATTCCACCATGCGCTCGCGGTCGTCGGCGCCCATCTGGTCGTCGAGCCGGCGGCGATTGATGGCCTTGGTCAGGAGTTCGCTCATGTGCCCGCGGGTGTCGGCCATTGCCTGCCGGATGCGGAAAGGCTTGCCGCCCTGCACGCGATCCGAGCGCATGAAGGCGCTGCGGCTTTGATTGACCTCGGTTTCCAGCGCCACCCCAAACTTGCGGCAGTAGCCGAGCATCGTCTCGTGGTGGCTCGGCAGACGCGCCGGGCCGGCGTTGAAGTATTCGCCCTCGTTAAATTGGCAGGTTTTTTCACTGCCGTCGGTCATCGCCACCCGTGTGCCGCGGCGCACGCTCCAGTTGCGCCCGCCCACGCGTTCGCGGGCTTCGAGCACGCTCACCTCATAGCCCGCTTCGCGCAGCTCTTAGGCCGACACCAGCCCGGCCATGCCGGCGCCCAGAATCACTACCCGCG
>CAMCQE010000120.1 GCA_945876945.1 Klebsiella pneumoniae | reverse complement strand
TGAGGCGCATGGCCCCACGGCTGTCACGCTGAACTTACGCGGACTATAGGAATGTGTTGCTTCGAACAACAAGCCTGCAGGACCTAGTCGGCGTCTCCCAGCAGCAACTGACTCGCGCTGCCGGCATTGTTGGCGAGCAGGTCTTTCAGCATCGCCTGAAACCCCAGCTCAAACTGCTGCTCAAGGCGAATCGCCCGCGCTTTCAGGTGCTCAATCGGCCAGCGGCGGGTGGCGGTGCGAAAGCCAAAGGCGATGGTGTTGGCGCGATCGCCGCTGGGCAGGATGAGCACTCTGCGGTCGAAGGCCTCGGACAGCCGCTCAAGGCAGGTATCGAGCTTCGAGTCCGAGGCCATGAAGTTCTGCACCAGAATCCCGTGCGGGCGGAGCGTCGCATAACAGGCTTCATAGGCGCCGAGGGTGCGCAGATGCGCCGGCGATTCGTGGCCCTCGAAGGCGTCCATCAGGAGCAGGTCGGCGCTGCGCGGATGCGCTTGCAGATAGGCCAGCCCGTCGGCCACTTCAACGTTCAGCCGCGCGTCATCCGGCGGCACCCCGAACCAGGCCCGCGCCGCCGCCACCACTTCGGGCTGGATCTCGACCGCCGTGGTGCGAGTCTCCGGCAACCGTGAATAGGCGAAGCGCACGATAGAGCCGCCTCCCAGCCCAATCATCAGCAGTTCGCGCGGGGCGTCGTTGAACAGCAGCGCGGCCATCATCGTGCGCGTGTAGTGCAACTCCAGCATGTCGGGCGTCGCCAGCCGAATCGCGCTCTGAATCGCCGTGCCGCCCAGATGCAGCGAGCGCACGCCGTTGCGGTCGAGGATTTCAACGCCGGGATTGCGACCTTTCAGCCAGTTTTTAAACGACATGGCCGCATGGTACCCGCTGACTTCCGGTAGCCGCGAGGCGCGTGGCGGTTTTATTTTAATAAGACACTTGATTAGTACAGTGAAACTGATCAAATATCCCTCAACGGAAACGACGACAGGCTATGACCCCTCGAAGCTTCACCCTGGACGAACTCTGCACGCTTACCCATCTGCCCCGGCGGACGGTGCGCTACTACGTGCAGATGGGTCTGGTGGAGCGCCCGGAGGGAGAAACCCGCGCCGCCCGTTACAGCGAGCGTCACCTCACGCAGTTGCTTCGCATCAAGCAGCTGAGCGGCGACGGCGTGTCGCTGGAGCGCATTCGCGAAGTGCTGGCCGGCGGTGACGCGCCGCTGGCGCCGCGCCCGCGTCAGGCGGGGCAGGTGGAAGTGCGCAGCCACGTGCACGTGGCGCCGGGCATTGAGCTGGTGATTTCCGCCACCGAAGCCGGCCTCACGCCGGAGCAGGTGCGCACGCTGATTCGCGACTTGATGCGAGCGGCAGACAAAGCGCTGGGTCAGGACCCCCAGCCATAAGGATAAAAACGCTGCCACTGGTCTGATGGCAGCCCATGCTCCAGGAGGAACCCTCATGATGAAAGCGACTACCGCCGGACTGATGGATAACGACGGCAATCAGGTCGCGCTGAAAGGCGTGCATGTTGAAGGCCAGCTCGAAGGCCTGCTGCTCACGATGAAACTGCGCCAGCAGTACCGCAACGACACCGGGCGCAATCTCGAAACCGTTTACACCTTCCCGCTCGCCTTCGGCGCGACGCTGCTGGGCCTCAAGGTCGAAATCGGCGGCCGACGTCTGCACGGCACGGTGATCGGCGCGCCCGAAGCCCGCGTGCGTTATGAAGAGGCGCTAGAAGACGGCGACACCCCGGTGATGGTGGAAAAGGCCAGCGACGGCCTCTTCACCGCCAACCTTGGCAACCTCATGCCGGGCGAGTCGGTGGTGATTGAGCTGGAATACGCGCAGCTGCTCCGCTTTGAGCAGGGGCGTATCCGTTTAACCGTGCCTACCGTCATCGCCCAGCGTTACGGCGACCCGCAAGCCAAAGGCCGCCTCAAGCCCCACGAAACCGCCGACGTCGACCTGTTGGCGGAGTACGCCTTCAGCCTGCGGCTGCGTTTGTTGGGCGCGATAGCCCGCGCTCAAGTGAGTTGCCCAAGTCATCGCATCGGCACCGCGCTCACCAACGACGGCGTCGACGTGGTGCTGGAGCGCGGCGGTCTGCTGGATCGCGACTTCATCCTCACCCTGGAAAACCTCTGGGGCTTTTCCTGCGCCACCCGTGCAGCCGACGGCACGCAAACCGCGGTGCTGGCGAGTTTCTGCCCGGACCTGGGCCCGCAGACCCCGCAGCCGGTGGCGCTCAAGGTGTTGGTGGACTGCTCCGGTTCCATGGCGGGTGACAGCATCGGCTCCGCCAAGCGCGCGCTACACGACATCCTGCAGCAGTTGAGCAAGGACGATTACTTCGCCTACAGCCGCTTTGGCAGCACGGTGGTGCATCACCATAAAACCCTCATCGCGGGCGCGCCGGCCAATCTGCCGGGGCTGGCGCAGCTGGTGGCACAGACCGACGCCAATCTGGGCGGCACCGAAATGGAAGCCGCCGTGCGCGGTGTGCTGAGCGACATCCGCATCCCGCCGGCCGCCGCGCGGCTGCAACCCGCGGTCCTGCTCATCACCGACGGCGCAATCTGGGCGGTGGAGGAGATGATTCGGCTGGCGCAGCAGACCCATCAGCGCCTGTTTGTGATTGGCGTGGGCGCCGCACCGGGCGAGACCGTGCTCCAGTCTCTCGCCGAACATACCGGCGGCGCCTACGAAGGCGTGTCGTCCAACGAAGACATGGCCGGCGCCATCGTGCGCATGTTCCATCGCCTGCGCGGTGCACAGGCCGCGCAGGTGGCGGTGGACTGGGGCGCCACGCCGCTGTGGCAGTCGCCGACGCCGCGCGCGGTGTATGCGGGCGAGACGCTGCATTTGTTCGCGCTGTTCGATCGGCCGCCGGCGGTGAGCCCGCGTCTGCGCTGGCAGGCAGATGGCGAGCGCCGCGAATGCGCCACCACGGCGTTTGGCAGCGGGGTAGACGGCGCCGCGCTGGTGCGCCTGTGCGGTGCCCGTCAGCTCGAGTTGTGCGACGACAAGACCGCAGCGCGCGCTCTCGCGTTGAAGTACCAGCTGATCGGCGAACACACCAATTTGTTTCTGGTCTACGAGCGCGCGGCCGGCGAGAAAGCCATCGACGGGCCGGCGCTGCAGCAGATTCGCCAAATGCAGGCGGCGGGGCAGGCGGGGATGGGCTCGGTGAGGGCACACCAGGCGGCAATGCGGCCGCTTGCCAGCATGGTGCCGCCAGCCCTTTTCTCCGCGCAGCGCTTGGCCATGTCGCTTGACATGCAGTGCAGTGACGAACCCATGAACTCGCCAATTGTGCGGGAGAGTCGTGCGAAGCCGGACTTCTCGCGTCCCGTGGATGCCGATGTGTTGTGCTACAGCGTCAGCGAACCCATGGGTCCGCCTGCCGCGATAGTCCACCTCTTCGAGCGCTTCAATCAGTGGGCACCGCGCGCGCAAAACTTCGCCGAGGTCGAACGCCTGCTGAGCGGCCTGCCGCCCTTCGACGAGACCGCGGACGCGCTCAACGCCTTGCTCGCCGCCGGTTTCGACCGCGTAACCGCCTGGGCGCTGTTGCTGCAGCGGCTGGCAGATCAGTACAGCGCAACGCTCACGCTCGAACGTCACGCCAGGCGCTTGCTGAAGATTGCGCTGATCGATCTCCCCGACGAACGGCGTGAAACGGCGGAGGCGGAGCTATCCGACTGGTTCTGATTTGTGGGGCGTAGACCTTGCGCCTGCGGTGAGATCCCTCACGGCAGGACGCTGGCCCGCAGGCGTCGGGTCTGCGCCCCGCTCCCTTCCCCCACTTTTCCTCCACGTGGGGTCTGACGCAGTTGTGCGTCTGTAGCGTAAGCTTCACGGATAGCCCAAGGGGCTCACAGCATTCAAAACAATCGCCGCGTCAGGCGCGGCGCATCTCGAGGGGAGTTTCATGCAACAGCGGTACGACGCCATCATCGTGGGCGCCGGCATGGCCGGTATTTACGCCGTTTATCACCTGCGCAAGCTGGGTTTGTCGATCAAGTTATTCGAGGCCGGCAGCAGCGTGGGCGGCACCTGGTACTGGAATCGCTATCCGGGCGCCCGGGTCGACATCGAGAGCATGGAATACTCCTACGCGTTCTCCGACGAACTCCAGCAAGAGTGGCAGTGGAGCGAGCGCTACGCGGGTCAGGCGGAGCTCTCGCGCTACTTCGAGTTTGTGACCGACCGCTTCGATCTGCGCCGCGACATGCAGTTCAACACGCGGGTGGACTCAGCGCATTTCGATGAAGCCGCTTCCGAATGGGTCGTCCAAACCAGCGATGGCGCCACCCATCGCGCGCGCTATTGCGTGATGACCACCGGGCTCCTCTCGGCACCCAACAAGCCGGAGATTCCGGGACTCGAAAGCTTCAAGGGCCCGGTGTATCACACGGGCCTGTGGCCGAAAGACAAAGTCGATTTCAGCGGTCAGCGCGTGGGCGTGATTGGCACCGGCTCGTCTGCGGTGCAGGCCATTCCGCTCATCGCGGCCGAAGCCCAACATCTCACCGTCTTCCAGCGCACGCCGGGCTACGCCGTGCCTTTGCGCAATCACCCGATGCCGGCGGAAT
Source organism: Klebsiella pneumoniae (assembly GCA_945876945.1). GTDB lineage: Bacteria > Pseudomonadota > Gammaproteobacteria. The sequence continues at coordinate 5,433 of CAMCQE010000120.1, read as the reverse complement.
ACCAGCACAAAGTCAAAGCCAATTACGCCGAATGGCGGCACAAGGAGCGCTACGAATCGTTTGGTGGCTGGGTGTCGGTGCACTATGAACCGGTGCCCCTGATGACCCAGATGGCGCTGGACGTGAGCGACGAGGAACGCCGCGCGTTGTATGAAGACCGTTGGCAAAGCGGCGGGCTCGCGCTCTACAACGTCTACCCGGACGTGTACGTGAATCGCGAAGCCAACGACACGCTCGCCGAGTTTGTGCGCGAGAAGATTCGGGCGCGCGTGAACGATCCGGCCACCGCCGCGCTGCTCACGCCCAACTTCCCCATCCTGATGAAGCGGCTCATCGCCGACACCAACTATTACGAAACCTACAACCGCGACAACGTCTCGCTGGTCGACATCAGCAAGCAGCCGATTGAAACCATCACGCCGAACGGTGTGAAGGCCAACGGGCAGGAATACGAGTGCGACAGTCTGGTGCTGGCCACCGGCTACGATGCGATGACCGGCGCGCTCACCCGCATGGACATCACCGGCCGTGGCGGCGTGAAGCTCACCGACCACTGGGCGCAGCGCGCCCGCACGTATCTGGGGATGATGTGCGCGGGCTTCCCCAACTTCTTCATCATCGACGCGGTGGGCAGCCCCTCGGTGGTGTTCCAGCCGATTTTTGTGTCCGAGGAGCAGCTCAACTGGGTGGGCGAGTGCATCCAGCATCTCGATGCCAACCAGCAGCGCAGTATCGAAGCCCGCGCCGAGGCCGAAGACGCCTGGGGCGAGGAGTGCGAGCGCGCGCTACAGGCCACGCTCTTCCCCACCACCAACAGCTGGTACGTCGGGTCCAATATCGAAGGCAAGTCGCACAAGGGGCTGATTTATCTGGGCGGCATGGCGGAATATCGCCGCTGGTTCCACGAGGAAACCGCGCGCGGCTATCCGGGGTTTGTGCTCACGTCTGGCGTGCGCGAGGGCGCGGCGGCTTAAGTCCGCACCAGTTCTGCGGCGGAGGAATCACCCGATTCTCCGCCGTAGCGCTTCGAAGTTTCTGTTCGAGCGGTGTCGCTCAGAAGCGGTGGTGGTAGGCCAGTTCCACGATTTCCCCGCCGGCCTGCAGCTTGGCCGGTGCGCCGAACAAGACCGTTTGCGCGGCGCGGCGTTCGTCATCAAAGCCGTGCATGTAGCCCAGCGACACCGCTCGGCCCGAATCCCATTCGTAGGTGAAGCCGCCGGTCACTTTCTGCGACATCACCGACGGCGTGGGGATGTTGAACAACACGGCGTCGGTGGTGATCTGGCTGCTGCACTGGGAATAGCCCACGCGCCACTGCCAGTGACCGCCCGGCTTCCACAGCAGGCCCAGCCGGTACACATCCTGATTGCGCCAGCCAAAGCCAATGCCCTTGCTGCCGCCAAAGCGCCGCTCCGGCGTAATGACGCCGGCGAACTCGGCGGCGGTCGGTGCCGGATTGCCCAGCGCCCCCACGTCGCCAAAGAAAATCTTCTGGTAATCGAACGCGATCGTGAGCGTGGGCAACAGCTTCTGCGCGAGACCGACCGTGAAATGCGCGGGCACATCAAAGCCGCCGTCCTCCGCAAAGAGCCCGTTGTACTTGGTCGACTTCTCCATATAGATGGGCGAGGACACCTCCACCCCAAGGCTTAAGGACGGCGTGACGGTCCAGATCGCGCCGCCGCGCACGCCGCCGCCAAAGAGATATTCCGAGCCCCGATCGCTCAGGCTGCCGGGGTCTTTGGAAAGACCGCCAAAGGCGCCGAAGCCGTAGGCCTTGAAGCGCTGCAGCTGCACCAGCGGCCCCACCCCCAGCGCCACCGGGCCGAAGCTTTTGGACAGACTGGGCGCCAACACAAACTGCCCGAAATCAACGCCGAGCTTGTCGGTGATGGTGGCCTTGCCACCCATCGCGCCGGTGATGCGCGCGATGGCTTCCTCGTAGAGCGCGCGATCGTAGGTGCTGTTCAAGCCGCCGTTGGCGTAGAGCGTGATGCCCAGCGTGCTGCCGTCGGCGAGGCGGCGGCTGTAGCCCATGTTAGGCACGCCAAAAATTTCGCGGCGCGAGGAGTCCGCCACTTCGCGATCGCAGGCGCCGATGCCCCGGCAGTCAATTTCGCCGCCGCGAATGGGATGCATGACGCCCAGCCCCACATCAAAGCCCGGCGCCACCAGCGCCATCCCCGCAGGATTCAAGGCGCCGACGATGCGGTCCTGCGGCAGCGCCACGCCGGCGCCGGCCATCCCCAGCTGTTTGGCGCCATAACCCAGCAGGAAATAGCCGTTAATGGCGAAGGCCGGCGCGCTGAGCGAGAGGCCAAGGGCGAGTGCGCCGGAGAATTTCAAACAAGTTTTAATTTTTAATTTCATGGTGTGGGGTGCTGATAGTGAAAAGTTGCTGTGCGGCATAAGTGTGACCGATGGGCGCCAAGAGGTCGATTCGTGCACCAGCACTGATAGACCCGCCAGCCCGTGGCGCGGCATTCACATGCCTCGCGCTTCCCGGCTTGATCCCGTCGCCCGATCTAACAATACTCTGCGCACCACTCACTTGCGAGTTCCAGCGAGATTTCTGATGCCCCATCTGTTCAGCCCTTACACCCTCAAAGACGTGACCCTGCGCAACCGCATCGCCATGTCGCCCATGACCATGTATCGCTCGACCAACGGACTGATGAATGACTTTCATCTCATGCTGCTGGGCTCGCGCGCGGCGGGTGGGTTTGGTCTGGTGTTTGGCGAACAGCTGGCGATCGTGCCGGAAGGTCGCACCAGCGTGGGCTGCGGCGGCATTTACGAAGACGCGCAGATCGAAGGTCTCGCCCGCATCAACGTGCTCATCAAAGACATGGGCGCGGTGCCGGCCATCCAGCTGGGCCACACCGGCCGCAAGGGCAGCGAAACCAAACCGTGGGAAGGCGGCGAGCAGCTGGCGCCGGAGCATCCGGATGGCTGGCAGGTGAACGGGCCGTCGGCCATTCCTTACGGCGGCAAATATCACTACCCCGTACACGAGCTCACCAAGGCCGAAATCAAAACCCTGCATCAGCGCTACGCCGACGCCGCGCGCCGCGCGCTAGACGCCGGCTTCGAATGGCTGGAACTGCACTTTGCGCACGGCTATCTGGGCGCGAGCTTTTTCTCACCCATTGCCAACCAGCGCACCGACGAATACGGCGGCAGCGTGGAGAATCGCGTGCGCTTTCACCTGGAAGCCATCGATGCCGTGCGCGCCGTGTGGCCGGAGCGCCTGCCCTTGACCATGCGTCTCGGTAGCGACGATTTGAATCCCAAAGGCACGCAGTTCGACGACGCCATCACCGCCGTGCGGATGATGAAAGACCATGGGCTCGATCTGGCCGATTTGAGCCTCGGCTTCAACACCGACGAGATGTCGGTCAAACCCTTCGATGAACTCGGCTTCATGCTGGAGCGCGCCAAGCGGCTGCGCGATGAGGTGGGGATCCCGGTGGCCACCAGCTGGAATCTCGGCCTGCCGACGGTGGCGGACAGGGTGATTCGCGAGGAATTGATTGATGTGGTGATGCTGGGTCGCCCGGCGCTGTCCAACCCGCATTGGCCGGTATGGGCGGCGCGCGAACTGGCGCATGAAGATCCGTTTTCGCTGGTGCCCGAAGACTGGGCGTGGTGGCTGCGGAATTTCCGGGCGCATAAGGCCTGTATTGGCTGGCCGGAGGCCGGCGAGTAGCGCCGGCGGCTTAGTACGCCGCCGCGCCCGCGTTGATCAAATCAATTTTGATTTCCATCGCGTCGATGATTTCGAACGGCAGCACCGTCTCACCGCGCACGATGTAGTCCATGCGAAACACCGCTTCGGTGCCGCGCGATTTAATGCAGGAACAGCGCAGGCTCACCGGCGGCTTGTCGGGATTGGGCTGAAACCGCAGGTTGGCCAGACGGCCGCGGTCGAAGCGCGGCCAGCGACCGTTAGGGTCCACCAGCACCGCGCGAATCGCGGTTTCCGAGTAATCGAGAATCGTGCAGGGCCAGGTTTCCACGCGGCCTTCGCGCGTCACCATCGCCGGCAGGCTGCAGGGCACGCGAATTTGTTTGCGGGGTTCGTGGTCGTCCAGCGTACCGAGCAGCACGTCCAGCACCGCCACATGTATGCCTTTGTGCACACCTTCATCCAGCAGGATGTGGCGTTGTACTTGAACTTCCACCTTGAGATTGCCTTCCTTCGCGCCGGTGGAAATCAGCGTGAGGCCCATATTGCGCCCCAGCGAGCCACGACCGCCCAGGGTGGCGCGGGCATTGGCGTCGAGCTGGCGGTCCGTCGCAGTGCTGTCGCCGGGCACCAGAATCGCGATTTGCTCAATGCGCGAAATGTTTTCGCGCCCGCTGCGGGTGTGAACCGCAATCCGGATATTGGGGCCTTCCTCAATGAACTCCAGATCGCGCGCCAGAAACACAAACTCATCGTTGATCTTGTAACCAATGACCACCGTCTCCAGCCGCAGCTTTGATTCGGTGTACTCCGGCAGATAGACGATGCGGCGGCCGATCCCCATCGCCTCGAACATCCGGCGCAGATATTCGATTTTCCGGCGCGTAGGGCGCGACTGCTCGTCGTCGAGTCCCGCGACGAGCAGCCTCTGGTCACTCGCGGCGACCTTCGGTTTCTTTTTCAGAAAGCCGAACATGCAATCTCCCCGGCCGGTGATAAGCGGCGCGGCCCGTTCAAATCAGGCCACACCGTTGGGATGGTACGAATTCGCAGACCCAGCATTCAAGCCGTGAGCGATTTATCCGTACCGGTGTTGGCGGCCGTTAGGGGGCAGGGCTTGAAGCGGGGGGGCTGGTGGCGATGTTCCGGGGTTGTAAGTCCGCCCTCACACCACCAGCAGAAAGTCCGAATACGCCGGCGCTGTCGTCCCGCTCAGCGTGATGGTCGCAATCTGCACCGCCGCACGCGCACCGTTGCCGTCGTTGTCGTAGTAGAGCTTGTCCGTCGCCGGGTTGTAAATGAGGTAGTCGTTGGCGTCGCCGGCGGCGGTGCCAACTTTGTAGTTGGCGGCAGCGATTACTTTGCCTGCCGTGGTGCCGACGCCGAGCTTGGTGAAGATGTCGTCGTCTAGCACGATTTTGTCCACGCCTTTGGCGAAGTCGGTGATGGTGTCGATGTTGGTGGAGCCGAGGGCGGTGTCGAAGACGAAGCGGTCGTTGCCGGTGCCGCCGGTGAGTTTGTCGTTGCCAAGGCCACCGAAGAGGGTGTCGTTGCCCGCACCGCCAACGAGCGTATCCAGATTAGCCCCGCCCTTAAGCAGGTTGGCGAGGCCATCCCCTGTGAATCTGTCTGCGCCCGTGCCGCCGATCAGATTCTCGATATTTTTGATGGAGTCTTCGCTCGCGCTACCGATCTTCACGATGGCCGCGGTCGAGCCGGTCAAGGTGACGCTAACCGCCGCGGTT
>CAMCQE010000119.1 GCA_945876945.1 Klebsiella pneumoniae | reverse complement strand
ATATCGTCTCGCTGCGGATGGCGCGCGTTCCGGTCCGCACGCTGGTGTCGAGCGCGAGCCTCGCGTTCGTTATTGGTTACCTCATCGTGCAAATGGTCGGCGCCGGCACCCTGATCTCCAATCTGTTTGGCCTCCACTACGAAATGGCGGAGGTGATCATCGGCGCGTTGATTGTGGTGTACGTCGCCTTCGGCGGCATGATTGCCACCACCTACGTACAGCTCATCAAGGCCGTACTGCTGCTGTCGGGCGCAAGCTTCATCGTGTTCCTTGTCCTGCAGAAATTTGGTTTCTCCATGAACGGCCTGTATCAGGCTGCTGTCGACAACTCCCCGCTGAAGACCGGCGTAATGCAGCCGGGCACCCTCCTGCCGGACCCGGTTAACGCCATCTCGTGCGGCGTGATGCTGATTTTTGGCGGCGCGGCGATGCCTCACGTGCTGATGCGTTTCTTCACCGTCCCGGACGCCAAAGAGGCGCGCCGCTCGGTGGCTTGGGCCGCCAGTCTGATCGGCTACTTCTATCTTCTGACCTTTTTCATCGGTTACGGCGCCATCGCGTTTGTGATGAAGAATCCCGAGTTTCTTGATGCCAAGGGCGCGATCATCGGTGGGCCGAATATGGCCGCCATCCACCTCGCCAAGGCGATGGGCGGCGATCTTCTGCTCGGCTTCATCTCGGCGGTTGCCTTCGCCACCATCGTCGCCGTCGTCGCGGGCCTCACCATCGCCGGCGCTTCTGCCATCTCGCATGACATCTACGCCAACATGCTCCGTCACGGCCAGGCGACCGACGCGGAGGTCGTTAAAGTCTCGCGCATCGCGGCGCTGGGTCTTGGCGTGCTGGGCATTGTGCTGGGCATCGCCTTCAAGGGTCAGAACATCGCCTATCTCATCGTGTTGCCCTTCACCATCAGCTCCACGGTGTTTTTCCCGGTGTTGTTCCTGAGCATGTACTGGCGGCGGCTAACCACCACGGGCATGGTCACCGGCGGCTGGATCGGTCTGGCCTCGGCAATTGTGATGCTGGTGGTCGGTCCCACAATCTGGAAAGACATCATGGGCAATCCAGAGGCGCTGTTCCCGTACAAATATCCAGCGCTGTTCTCGATGTCGATTGCCTTCGTGACGATGATCGTCGTGTCGCTTCTGGATAAGAGCGACCGGGCGAAAGCCGAGCTTGCCAGCTTTGACGACCAGTTCGTCCGCTCGCAGACCGGCCTCGGTGCGGAAGGCGCGGTTCAGCACTAAGCCATCATGGAAGAACTCTACCGCCGCATTGATGCAGACCCCGAGTTCCATGCCCTGTCCAGACGGCGTAGCCGTCTGAGCTGGGCGCTCACTGCGGTGGTCGCTTTGTCTTTCTATTCGTGGATTTTTGTCATTGCGTTCAAGCCCGCCTGGTTCGCCCAAACTTTGGGGCCGGAAACCGTATTAACGGTGGGCGTTGCGGCGGGCATCGGCGTGATTGTGCTGGCCGTCACCCTCACCGGCGTCTACATCTGGCAGGCCAACCAGCACTTCGACGCCCAAAATCGCAAGATTGTGGCCCATGCCAAAAATGAACATCAGACTTAGCGCGGCGCTACCGCTTACCCTTATCGCGCCCACGGCCTCGGCGGCAACGCCGGTCAACACGAGCGGGATCGCCATCAGCTTCTTCCTGTTGTTTGTCTGCACCACGCTGGGCATCACCTGGTGGGCGGCACGCCGCACCATGACGACCCGCGATTTCTACGCGGCCGGAGGCAATATCACCGGCTTCCAGAACGGCCTCGCGATTGCCGGTGATTTCATGTCTGCCGCGTCGTTTCTGGGCGTCTCCGGGCTCATTTTTGGTTTTGGTTTTGACGGTCTTATCTACGCGGTGGGTGGGCTGGCCGGTTGGCCGATGGTGCTCTTCCTGCTCAGCGAGCGCCTGAAAAATCTGGGCAAATACACCTTCGCCGATGCCGTATCTCTCCGCCTTGCCGCCACCCCCATTCGCTGTCTGGCCGCCTCGGGCTCGCTGGTGGCGGTGGTGCTTTATCTGATAGGCCAGATGGTGGGGGCGGGCAAACTGATCGAGGTGCTGTTCGGCCTCAACTATTCCATCGCCGTCGGTGCCGTCGGCGTGCTGATGATTGTGTATGTCTGCTTCGGCGGCATGATTGCCACCACCTGGGTGCAAATCATCAAAGCCGTGCTGCTGCTCTCGGGCGCCACCTTGGTGACCTTTCTCGTGCTGCAGCGATTCGGCTTTTCGTTTGATGCGCTGTTTCGGGCGGCCATTGCAGAACATCCCCGACAGGACACCATCATGGCCCCGGGCGGACTCGTGCATGACCCGCTGTCGATAATCTCGCTGGCGACGGCCACGATGTTCGGCACGGCCGGCTTGCCCCACATCCTGATGCGCTTTTTTACGGTGCCCGACGCCCGCGAAGCACGCCGCTCGGTGTTCTTTGCTTCGGCGTTTATTGGCTACTTTTACCTGCTGACTTTCATCATTGGCTTCGGCGCCATCGCCTTGGTCACGGGCAAGCCTGATTTTCTGGACGCCGCCGGCAAACTCATCGGCGGCGACAACATGGCGGCCATTCACCTTGCCCGTGCTGCGGGCGGCGAATTGCTGCTGGGCTTCATGTCGGCGGTTTGCTTTGCCACGATTCTGGCGGTGGTCTCGGGCCTTACGCTGTCCGGCGCGTCGGCCATCTCGCACGATTTGTACGCCAATGTGTTTCGCCCCGGCGCGAGCGAGCAGGACGTCGTGCGGGTGTCGCGCATTTCGACCATTGTGCTGGGTCTGATTTCAGTAGGCCTGGCGCTGCTGTTCGAGTCGCAGAACGTGGCCTACATGGTGCTGCTGGCCTTCGCCGTGGGCGCGAGCGTGAATTTCCCGCTGTTGTTTCTGGCGATGTACTGGTCGCGGCTTACGACCACCGGTGCGCTCACCGGCGGCGTCGCGGGACTCCTCACCGCTGTCGGTTTTATCGTGCTAGGGCCGACGGTGTGGGTGGAAGTGCTCGGGAACGCAGAGCCCATCGTGCCGTATAAGTACCCGGCCCTGTTCGCCATGGGGGTGTCATTCACGGGCAGCATTGTGGTGTCCTTGCTGGACCGTAGCCCGCGCGCAGCGCGCGAACGTGCTGCCTTCCGGCATCAGTACATTCGGTCACAAACGGGGCTTGGGTCGGAAGGCGCAACGCCTCACTAGTCGCGGCGGCGCGGAGAGCGGGGGCTTGGGCTCTCGTGATTGAGAGCGCGAGGTTGGAAGGTTTTCCCGGCTACTGGCAATGATTGCCAGCGCCGGGATTGCAGTCTTGCGATCAGGCCGACCGCAGCGCGGTCAGCACCTCGTCCAGCATCTTCTTCGCGTCGCCAAACAGCATCCGGTTGTTCTCTTTGTAGAACAGCGGATTGTCGACACCGGCATAGCCGGAAGCCATCGAACGCTTCATCACGATTGACGTCTTCGCCTTCCACACTTCCAACACCGGCATGCCGGCGATCGGGCTGCCCGGATCGTCCTGCGCGGCCGGATTCACGATGTCGTTGGCGCCGATCACCATGGCGATATCGGTGTTCGGGAACTCGTGATTGATTTCGTCCATTTCAGCCACGATGTCGTAGGGCACCTTGGCTTCGGCCAGCAGCACGTTCATGTGCCCTGGCATGCGGCCCGCCACCGGATGGATGGCGAAATGCACGTCGACGCCGCGCTCGCGGAGCAGCTTGGTGATTTCAAACACCGTGTGCTGGGCCTGCGCCACCGCCATGCCGTAGCCGGGCACAAGGATGACCTTGCTCGCATTGCGCAGCAGTTCGGCGGTGTCTTCGGCCGACACCGGCTGGACTTCGCCCTGCGGACCTTCGCTGGCGACGGTGGTGCCGCCCGCCGTGCCAAAGCCGCCCGCGATCACGCTGAAGAAATTACGGTTCATCGCGCGGCACATGATGTACGACAGGATGGCGCCAGATGAGCCCACCAGCGCACCGGTCACGATGAGTAGGTCGTTGCTCAACATGAAACCGGTGGCAGAGGCCGCCCAGCCCGAATAGCTGTTTAGCATTGACACCACTACCGGCATGTCGGCGCCGCCGATGGCCATCACCATGTGCACGCCGAATGCGAGCGCGAGGCCGGTCATCATGAACAGCAGCAACATGCCCACGCCGCCCGATTCCACGTTAAGGAACAGGTTGCAGAACCAGATGACCGCCAGCAGGCCTGCCAAGTTGATGAGATGCCGCCCGGGCAACAGCAGCGGCTTGCCGGAGATCCGCGCCGAGAGCTTGCCGAACGCAATCACCGAGCCCGAGAAGGTCACCGCGCCGATGAAGATGCCGATGTAGATTTCGACTTCGTGGATGGTTTTCTCCACGCCCTCAAACTGCATGGAGCTGTCGAGATAGCTGGTGTAGCCAATAAGCACCGCCGCGAGACCGACGAGGCTGTGCATCAGCGCTACCAGTTCCGGCATTTGCGTCATTTGCACGCGCTGGGCGGCGATGATGCCGGCGCTACCGCCAATCAGCATCGCCATCACCACCGGCACGATGCTGGTGACTTTGGGCCCCAGGATCGTGGCGATGATGGCGATCGCCATGCCGGCAATCCCATAGTGATTGCCGCGACGCGAGGTTTCGGGGTTAGACAGGCCGCCCAGACTCAGAATGAACAGAATCGTGGACGCGATATAGGAAACAGTAACCAGACCTTCACTCATGGCCTTACTCCGAACGACGGAACATACGGAGCATGCGCTGGGTAACCCAGAAGCCGCCCGCCATGTTAACGGTGGTGAGAATCAATGCCGCGCTGCCCAGAATCGTCATCAAGGCGCCGGGCGAAGAGATTTGGAGAATCGCGCCAATGGCGATGATGCTGCTGATGGCATTCGTCACGCTCATCAAGGGCGTATGCAATGCCGGCGTGACGTTCCAAATCACCATGTAGCCCACGAAGCAGGCGAGCACGAACACCATGAGGTGCGCCATGAACGCCGGCGGCGCTACGCTGCCCAGCCACGCGAGGGCCAAACCACCAACGCCTAACACCACCAAACTGCGGAGCGCCGGCGGGATGAGCGGCTTGGCTGGTGTCACCGGTGCGGCAGCAGCCTTAGGCGCGGCTTTCGGCGCGGCCGACAAGGTCGGCGGCGGAGGCGGCCAAGTGATGGCGCCTTCCTTGATCACGGTCGCGCCGCGAATCATTTCGTCGTCCATATTGACGACCATCTCGCCATCCTTGCCGGGGGTCATTTCTTCCAGCAAGCGCAGCAGGTTGGTGGCGTAGAGTTGACTCGACTGACGCGCCATGCGGCTCGGCAAATCGGTATAGCCCACGATGCGCACGCCGTGGCGTTCCACCACCTGCCCGGGGACGGTAAATTCGCAGTTGCCACCCTGCTCCGCCGCGAGGTCAACAATCACGCTGCCCGGCTGCATGGAGGCCACCATTTCGGCGGTGATAAGGCGCGGCGCGGGCTTGCCGGGAATGAGCGCGGTGGTCACCACCACGTCCACTTCCTTGCACTGCTTGGCGATCATCTCGGCCTGCGCGCGGAGATAGCCTTCGCTCATCACCTTCGCGTAGCCGCCAACGCCCGTGCCTTCTTCCTGATATTCCACCGGCACAAATTCGGCGCCGAGGGATTTGATTTGGTCGCCCACTTCGGGCCGCGTGTCGGTGGCGCGCACGATGGCGCCAAGGCCATTGGCCGCACCAATCGCCGCGAGTCCGGCCACGCCGGCACCGATGATGAACACTTTCGCCGGCGGCACTTTGCCCGCGGCGGTCACCTGACCGGTAAAGAAGCGCCCAAAGTTTTGCGCGGCTTCGATGATGGCCCGGTAGCCCGCAATATTGGCCATCGACGACAGCGCGTCGGCCTTCTGGGCCCGCGAGATGCGCGGCACGCTGTCCATCGCCAGCACGGTGGCTTTGCGCGCCGCCAGGCCTTCCAGCAGCGCCTGATTTTGCGCCGGCCACAGGAAGCTGATGAGGGCGCCGCCTTCACGCAGGCTGGCGACTTCGTCGTTAGCCGCGTCCGCCGCCGGCCCGCGCACCTTGAGCACGATGTCGGAGGTGGACCAGACGCTGGCCGCGTCGCCGAGGATTTCGACACCGACGGCTTGATAGGCCTCGTCGGTGAGGTCGGCGGCGCTACCCGCGCCCTGCTCGATGGCTACCGTATAGCCGAGTTTGATGAGTTTGGCGGCGACGTCGGGCGTGGTCGCCACGCGCTTTTCGCCAGCAAAGGTTTCTTTCGGAATGCCAATGCGCATTCGCCGCCTCCTGCTGAAGGATGTCTGGGGGTGTATGGCTAGCGCCGCCATACGGTGCCGTATGGGCAGGTCAACTAAGCGTTTGAACCATATAGACTGAACCTGATTTTGGCAACCGCGGCCCCCGGCCGCGTTTGATCCCGGGCAGGGTGGATTTGCCCCGCCGCGGCTCGCGCCGTCTCCTGTACCATCCAAAGGTCGTGGAGCCACGCCGTAGCCAATGCATTTTTACCGCCCCTCCCCGCCCCGCTCAGGTCTTCCGTTCCCACGGCGCCACATGGGCGGGCCGCGGCCAGCGCCATGACGCCGCGCGAACGGCGGCAGGCCCAGATTGCCATCACGCTCTGCGCCTCCGTTTACGGCTTTACGATTGGTCTGGTCGCACCGCTCATTGCTGTCTTTCTGGAACAGCGCGGCTTTGACGCCAGCTTTATCGGGCTCAACGCCGCCATGACCGCCTTCGGCATGATTGCTGTCACGCCGATTCTGCCCCGCTTGGCGGCAAGCCTCGGCATCAAGCGCGTGATTGTTGGTTGCCTGCTGGTGGATGCGCTGTGCCTGCTCAGCTTTCCGTTTGTCGAGGCGGTCTGGCTGTGGTTCGTGCTGCGCTTTTTTATCGGCGCGGCCAATAACGTGGTGTTCATTGCCGCCGAGACCTGGATTAACGAAATCGCCGAAGACGCGCATCGGGGACGCATGCTCGCCGTGTTCAATGCGGTGCTGGTGCTGGCACTGTCGCTGGGACCGCTGGTGATGCCGCTAACGGGCGGCGCTGGAGCGAGCGCCTTTATGGTGGGGGCCGCCGTAATCGCCTGCGCGGCGCTACCGCTCGCCTTCACCGGCCGCACGGAACCCATCCTCCACGGCAGCGCATCGTTCAACATTCTGTCGTTTATATGGATGGCGCCGGTGGTGTCCTGTGCGGTGCTGCTCTATTCCTGGCGCGAGACCGGCATTGCGTCTTTCCTGCCCGTTTATAGCCTGCATCACGGACTGCCGCTGCATGCGGCCGCCATCAACCTCACCACCATGGGGCTCGGTGGGGTAACGCTGGCGTATGGGTTTGGATGGATGGCCGATCGGTTCGAGCGCTTTCGCCTGCTCGGCCTGTGCGGCGCGGGGATCGGCCTGTGCGCCGTGTTGTTACCGCTGGCGATTCACCATGCGCTGTGGCGCGCGCTGGTGCTGTTTTGCTGGGGCGGCCTGTTCACCGGCTTGTACACGGTGACGCTCGCGCTGGTGGGCGAGCGCTACAAAGACATGGAGCTCGCAGTCGCCAATATCGCCATTGGGCTCTTATGGGGGCTAGGGGCGCTCAGCGGTTCTTCGCTCACCGGCGCCGCGCTGTCCTGGTGGGACCCACACGGCTTCCCGCTGCTCTACACGCTGGCCGGCTTTGCCTTTGCCGGGTTTGTGGGCTGGCGCTCCTTACCGGGCCGCGCCCGCTAGCGCCTGGCGTTCATCGAGCGTTCGCAGGTAGCCATGGCGCTGTTCTTTGGTGGTAATCGACATGGCCGCAGTAAACACAACAGGCGCCGCGACCGCCGCACCGCTGAGAACTGCGGGCGCGATCCGTAGGACGTTTGAAGGTGCGCGCGTGCTAGGGGCTAAAAAAGAGGGGCGCCATTCCCGCGAGGTCGGACTTTCCTGCCCGAATCTCCGCCTCGGTTAGGCCCACCATCTCATGCGGAAACACCAACCATTGGTCGGTCTCGCGCACAAAATAGTCCGGGATTAAATCGACCTTGCGGTTCGACGGCTTGTACCAGGGGGCTGCGAGCCGAATGTCCTTGGGCAGGTTGCAGCGCGCGGTCCGCGCCCATTCGTCCAGCAACGCCTTGAAGCTCCGGCCAGAGTCGAACACATCATCAACCACCAGCACGCTATTGTCGGCGTTGGCGTTGTCTAGCAGATAGTGCAGCCCGTGCACGCGGATGGTGTTCGATTGTTCGGCGATCCCGGTGTAGCTCGCGGTGCGCACGGCGATATGGTCGGTAGGGGCGCCGCGAAACTCGAAGTATTCCTGCACCGCGATCCCGACCGGCGTACCGCCGCGCCAAATGCCCACGATGAAGTCGGGGCGAAAACCGCTGTCGTAGATGTTGGCCGCCAGCAGGAAGGAATCGCGCAGCAGTTCGCCGGCAGAAATGAAAGTTTTTTCCATGAATAATCCGTGTTCGTTCAGAGGGGGCCCGGAACCCCGAAACTTGCCCACCGCCGATGGAACGCCAGCGACGAGGCATCCGCCACGATGTGGTCTTCGGCAGCCGGTTCGAGCGCGATTGCACCCGGCCGCTGCGCCACCGCCACGCGCCGGTCTACTTCGTTGATCGCATGCTGGAACGCAATCCATTTCACTACCGGTTAATCCTGCCCGGAGTCGCACGCCTTCAAGATAAACAATCCGCGTCTGCGCCGCCCACCCGGGCGCGCCCGCGCGGTAGACCTATCTGGGCCAAGGGTCGGGTGGGTATCGCGGCAACGGGAAGCCAGCGGGACAATCAATTTGTGGCGCTAGGCTGGCTCGGTAACGGTCTCTGCCTCTGCAAGGGTATCGCGCGCAACTTGCGCCGCCCGCGATGGGATTTCGCCGCCGGCGGCCTCGCGGGTCACGAACCTCTGTCGGCAAGCACCCGTACGAGGTATACGACCAGCCGCGACTATTGCCGCTTTGTCGGTCGGCATCAATAGGCTTGGCTAAATGCGCCTCCCATGACCGTCGTCATGATTTCGCTACAAGGCAGAACGAAGCCTGTAACACGCGGCGTCCAGACTCCCGCATACGAAACCTCGGCATGCGCGGCAATCCTGCTGGTGTGGTCGAGCTCCGGAGAAAACCCAATGTTGAAGAAAGTCCTTGCGAGCCTCACCCTCGCGCTCGGCCTACATGCGGCCGGCGCGCAAGCCGCGCTGGTCCTAGGCGCACAAACGCTGAACGTAGGCGGCAGCAATGTCACCACCGGTAGCGGTGCCGTGAATGTGCTGTCGGTCCCCAGCGCGACAAGCTTTGGCGACACCCTGCCCGGCGGCCTGAGCAATCTGCTCGCCCCGCCGGCCTCCGCCGCCAACTACAACTTCTACGACCACTACCTGCTGAGCGTGCCAGAAAACACTGCCGCCGCGGTCGCGACGAGCTTCAGCTTCGGTAGCTTGTTCAACATCGACCTGCTGCAGATTCGCCTCTACAGCGGCAACACCCCAACTCTGGGCACGCCCGCGGGCGGCGCGATTCAGTCCTGGAGCAGCCCCATCAGCGCCGGCGCGTTCAGTGGCACCGTGGCTGCTCTGCCGGAAACCGTGCTGGGCGCCGGCAGCTATGTGCTGGAAGTGCGCGGCCTCGCGAACGGTGCCGCCGGTGGCGTGTACTCCGGCCAGTTCACGGTTGCCCCGGCGCCGGTCCCCGCGCCGGTCCCGGTGCCTGCCGCCCTGTGGCTGATGGGCTCCGCGCTCGGTCTGGTGGGTGCCGCCAGCCGTTCGCGCCCGCAGATCAAACAGTCCTGAGCGCCCGTGACAGCAGCCTTCACCGGCTGCTGTCACATCCTCCTCGCGCGAGCGCACGCAAGCGGGCACAATCGTGTCTCACGCGCCTATAGCTCAGTTGGATAGAGTACCTGGCTTCGAACCAGGTGGTCGGGAGTTCGAGTCTCTCTGGGCGCGCCAAAAATCTCTCTCAGCTCAAGCGCTTACGCGGTTCTGCGCTCGCTGCTCTCGCTATCAACATTCGCCGGTGTGCCAGAAAGTGTGCTAACCGCAGCACGTCGTCTGGACACGTTCCCGGCGTACTCCGCCAAATGCTCCGCCGACAGATGCGCGTAGCGTTGAACCATCGAGAAGCACGCTCAGCCGCCCAGCTCTTGAAGCACGTGCAACGGCGTACCGTTCTGCACATGCCAC
>CAMCQE010000118.1 GCA_945876945.1 Klebsiella pneumoniae | reverse complement strand
CCTTCTTTAATCGCCAGAGACTCGCCGTTGATGCGCAAGCCAAACTCCACGTTCTGCCGCACGGTCAGCCAGGGAAAAGAGGTGTAGGACTGAAACACCATGCCGCGCTCGCGACCCGGGCCGGTGATGCGTTGGTCGGCTAACAGCAGCTCGCCTTCGCTGGCGCGGTCGAGACCGGCCATCATGCGCAAGAGCGTTGATTTGCCGCAGCCCGAGGGGCCCAGCAGCACGCAGATCTCGCGCTCGGTGACCTCGAAAGACACGTTGTCGATTGCCCGCAAGGGCGGCGCACCCCGGCGGCGGTAGTCCTTGCAGACATTTTTGATTTGCAAAAAATCGGCGCGCGGGAGCGGCGCGCTCTGCGCCAGCTCAACAATCTCCGGTGGCGTCATCGACTGGCTCCCGCGCGCTGTGTGCTTACTTCATCGCCGCGACGGCGGACTTGATCGGGCCTAACGCGATCCCGGCTTCCGGCGGCAGGGTTTCTTTCATCAGGCCGAACTTGATCCACCATTCGTTGGTGAGCTTCCAGTGGTCCTGAATGCCGTTGGCGCCGCCCATCGGCACCGCGCCGTCTTTCACCCGCATGAAGCGCGCGGCTTCATCCAGATTGAACACCCAGATCCCGCCGTCGAAGGGTTTGCCGTCTTTGCCAATCACAAGCTCCACATCGGCCACGGGGAATTTGAGGCCCTTGGCGATGATTTCGTTGCCTTCAGCCGGATGCGCCTTCCAGTACGCCACCGCCTTGAAATAAGCCTGCATGGTCAGGGCGGCGAGCTCGGGCTTTTGCTTCACCATCGCCTCGGTCATGTACATGCCGTCGCCCAGCAACGCGTTCCCTTTCCAGAACGGTTCGGCAGACGTGGTGACGTAGCGCGAGCCTTTGAGGTTCTGCAGCACTTTGCCCGCGAAGGGTTCCCACAGTTCGCCGGCCGCGACCTGGCCGCTCACCATCGCGCCCACGGCGTCGTCCATGATCACGTTCACATACTGCACGTCGTTGAACTTGAGCCCGTTACGCTCCAGCCAGATCCCCATGTAAATCTGCGTCAGCCCGCCTTCCATGACGGCCACTTTTTTGCCTTTGAGTTCGGCGGGCGATTTGATGTCCGGCGCCAGAATGATTTTGTCCGTGCCGATCGAAGGGTTGGTGTAGGTCACAAACTTCACCGGGATTTTTTTCTCGGCGGCGATGGGACCGTACTCCACGGTGCTGCTGGTCACGTCCAGCTGGCCCGCGGCCATGGCGCTAAAACTTTGGTAGGGGTCTTCGATGATCTGGATATCCAGGTCGATATCCGGCACCAGATTTTTTTCCTTGGCGATAAACCAGAAGCCATAGCCTGGCCAGGAAAACAGCGATACACGCACTTTCTCCGCCGCCTGCACCGGGCTGCTGAGGAGCGAGGCGGCCATCACGGCCGCGGCCGCGGGTCGCATCAGTTGTTTGAGAAACTTCAGTCTTCGCATGGGTGTGCTCCGTTGGGGATTGATCGGGATAGGGGCAGCGGGCTTAGCGCTGATAACGCAGATAGGGACAGGCCAGTCGTCGCAGGAGCCGGAACGCGCCGTCGCAGGCCACGCCCAGTACCCCGATAACCACGATGCCAGCCATGATTTCGTCGACATGCACAAAGCGTTTGGCGCGCATCATCATGGCGCCGATGCCATCGGTAGTGGCCACGATTTCGGCCACCACCAGGTAGGTCCAGCCCACCGCCAACATTTGGCGCAGGGTGTCGAGATAAGCCGGCAGACTGGCCGGCAACACAATCTTCCACAGGATTTGGCGGCGGCTGGCGCCCAGCGTGCGAGCGGTTTCGATGAGCTCGGTGCGCATGGCCAGCGTGTTGTCCATCAAGAGAGAAATCAGGAAAAACACCACGCCCACAATCAGCAGCGCGAGCTTCTGCGCTTCGCCCGCGCCCAACCACATCAGGAACAGCGGGATAAACGCGGTGGCCGGCAGATAGCGGAAAGCAGAAATGAGCGGATTGAGCGTGGCGCCCACGCTCGCAAAGGCGCCCATCAGCACGCCGAGCGGCAGCGCGATGGCGGCCGCGATGGCAAAGCTCAGCATGATTCGCACAAAGCTCGCCCAGATGTCGGCGGCGAAATTGCTCTCTTGCAGCAGCCGCCACAGCGCGGCCGCGACATCGGTCGGCGGCGGAAAGAGTTGGCGCGGGAATTGGCCGCTCACGCCCAGCCACTGCCAGGCCAGCAGAAACACCAGTCCGCCGCCCACCCCAAGCATCACCGCGGTGGAGGAGGGCAGTTCCTGTTTGAAATCAAACCAGCGCGGGCGATCCGCGTGCTGCTGATTGGGGACCGGGTCAGAGACATTCATGCACAACCAATCGCAAGGCCTGTGCCAGTCGCCGAAAAGCCCTGCTGCGATAGGCAGCACAACGTGCAGAGAGGCGCGGCGCCGCCCATCGCGAGGTCAACGACTGCGCTCGACGCACCAAAACAAACCTCGGCCGCGACGGCGTGGGGCGCGCGGGAGCGACCGCTTAGCCCGTACACTACCGGCCTGTGAGCACTTCCGCCGCCCATCTCGATTTTGTGAGCTTCCGCCGCGATGCGCTGGCGGTGGTCAAAGTGGGCTGGCCACTGATCCTCAATAACGTGTTCAACATCGGCGTGAATGTCTCGGACACCCTGATGGTGGGGCGGTTGGGCGCCACCCAGCTGGCCGGCCTCTCCATCGGCTCAAGTCTCTGGATCGGCACGTTTCTCGCTGGCCTCGGCGTCATCATGGCCTTGGGGCCCACGGTGTCCCAGCACTATGGCGCGCGACGCCTGCTCGAAATTGGCCGCGATACCCGGCAGGCCGTGTGGCTGGCGCTGGTGATTTCGGTGGCGGTGATGGTGGTGCTGAATCACCTCTCGCCCTTGCTGCTGTGGCTGGGCATCGAGGGCGATGTCGTCGAACTGGCCGCCGGCTATCTGCGCGGGCTCTCCATCGGGGTGCCCGGCTGTTATCTCTACCACGTCATGCGCCAAATGAATGAAGGCATCGGGCGCACGATTCCCATCATGGTGGTGATGGGGATCTCGCTGGTGGTGAACGTCTCCATCAGCTATTGCCTGGTGTTTGGTGCCCTTGGCCTGCCCGCGATGGGCGTGGTGGGTTCGGGGCTGGGGAACGGTATTTCGTACTGGGTGATGTTTGTGCTCATCACCGTGCATGTGTCGCGCTCCCCGACCTATCGCCCGTTTGCGCTGTGGCAGCGCCTGGAAGCGCCCGATCTGGCCACGCTGAAGCGGCTGGTCGGCCTCGGTGGCCCGATTGGTTTGTCGCTGCTGCTGCAGGCGGGGCTCTTCACCGCGCTGGCGCTGCTCATGGGCACGCTCGGCAAAACCTATTCTGCCGCCCACCAAATCGCGCTTAACTACGCCGGCCTCGTCTTTATGGTGCCGCTCGGGCTCGCGTTCGGCACTTCCGTGCTGGTCGGCCAGCACATCGGGGCCGGCAATCCCCAATACGCGCGACGGATTGGCATTACCGGCATCGTGCTGTGCGGCGTGATTGCGCTGCTGGTGGGGCTGATGACCTTCTTCTCCGCGCACTGGATTGCCCACGCCTACACCAGCGACGTCGCGGTGGCGGGCATGGCCACCTCGCTGCTCGGGATCTCGGCGTTTCTGCAAACCGGCGACGGCACCCAGAGTGCGGCGGCCGGGGCGCTGCGTGGCATGAAAGACACCCGCGTACCCATGCTCATCAATGGCGCCATCTACTGGGGCATCGGCTTTGCGCTGGCCTGGGGACTTGGCATCCACCTCGGCCTGGGGGCCTACGGCATCTGGGCCGGGCTGGCGAGCGCACTGTGCACGGCGGCGGTGGTGTTGACCTGGCGCTTCCGGGTGGTGATTGCACGGCATGTCGCGGTATGGGAAGCGCGACAAGCCGGCTGAGTCTGGCGCTGCTCGCGCTCGCCGGCCCGTCGCTGGCAGGCGACGCAAGCCTGCCGCGCTTCTCCACTCAGACGCCCGGCCAGCCCATTGCCGGCTGGCAGGTGCTCAAACCCGCGCCGAAGGCGCCTGACACGCGCTACACGCTCGTCGACGATGACGGCGCGGTCGTGCTTCAGGCCGAGGCGGTGGCGTCGATGTCGGGGCTCGTGCGAGCCCTGCAGCCACCGGCCGCCGGAGCCTCGCGCTTGCAGTGGCGCTGGCGCATCGAGCGGCCGCTGGCCAACGCCGACATGACGCAAAAATCGGGCGACGACTACGCCGCCCGGGTCTATGTGCTATTCGACTATCCCCGCGAGCGCCTGCCCTGGGCCACCCGCGCCAAACTCGCGCTCGCCGAAGCGCTCTACGGCCAGCCCGTGCCCACCGCCGCGCTCAACTACGTGTGGGACAACCGCCAGCCCGTCGGCACCATCAAACCCAATGCCTACACCGAGCGCGTGCGCATGGTGGTGCTGGAATCTGGCACCGCCAAGGCCGGACAGTGGGTAAGCGAGTCGCGCGATCTGAGCGCCGATTTTCGCGTGGCCTTTGGCGAGGATGCGCCGCCGGTCAGCGGTGTCGCCATTGCCACCGACACCGATAACACCGGCGAGACCGCTCGCGCCTGGTTCGGCGACCTTGAACTGCGCTGAGGCCGGGCGCTTTCCGGCAGTCTGTTCTGTGCCTATGCTGCCCTCAACTTCAGACGGGAGATGACCATGACCGTGCACTATCACGACCCGCGCGCCGCGCTGCCGACCGCGCCGCTCGCCTACACGCTGGGCGCAGATTTTTCGCAGCCGCTCACCCTTGGCCTGCTGGCCAACGGCTTCCCCGATTCCGTTGAATTTCTGGACGCCGTGGAGGCCGCGCTCGCCGCGCATCAGCCCACGCTCACGATTCGTCGCTACAACAAGGGCAATCCGTCGATTCCGGCCACTGCGGCCCTGCTGGCGCAAATCGCCGGCGAATGTCAGGTGGTGGCGTCCGCTTACGGCCATTGAGGCAGCTGCACTTCCGGCACCGTGCGTGACGGCATTGCACTGGCAAAAATGGGCGTTCCGGCCCTGGCTTTTGTGACCGACGGGTTCTGGACGCAGGGCGATTTCGTCGCCGCGGCGTCCGGCATGCCCGACATTCCGCGGCTCCGCTTGCCGCATCCGGTGGCGGGCAGCGGCAAGGCCGCGATGGCCGCGTTGGCGCTCAACATCCGGGAGGAGGTGCTGACCCGCCTCAGCCGGCCATGAGCGCCTTGCTGAGCGCCGTCGACGAGGAATCCGCGTTAGAACAGCTCCACGCCGCGCGCTGCACCGATGGCCTGCCGGTGGTGATCCCCACCGCCGCCCGCGTCGAGCGCATGGTGCTGGCCGGCGGCCTCGATGGCGCGCTGGTCATCGGCGAAATGGGGCCTTTGGGCGGGGTGGCCACGGTGGAGAAAATTGCCGTTGCGGCGGTGATGGCCGGCTGCCTGCCGGATTATTTCCCGGTGGTGCTCGCGGCCTGCCGCGCCGTCTGCCAGCCCACGTTTGATTTGGCCGAGATGCAGTCCACCACGCACTGTCTGGCGCCGCTCCTGATCGTCAACGGCCCGGCGCGCGAGGCCTGCGGGCTGGCCAGTGGTTTTGGTTTGATGGGGCCGGGGCATCGCGCCAACGCCAGCATCGGCCGCGCCTTGAGGCTGGCGATGATCAACATCGGCGGCGCGCGGCCCGGCGAGTCCGACATGGCCTTGCACGGGCATCCCGGCAAATTCACGTTTTGTATTGCGGAGGACGAAGCCTCTTCACCGTTCCCTCCCTTGCATACCAGCCTTGGCTATCGCGCCGAGCAAAGCGTGGTGACGGTGGTAGGCGTGGAAGCCCCGCACTCGGTGCTGTTTGCCAACGATGCCGACGACCCGTTGGCGCCCGAGCGCTTGCTCAATACGCTGGCCGGCGTGCTGGCCAACCCCGGCAGCAACAATTCCCATCTGGGCGGCACGGCCGCGGTGGTGGTGCTACTCAATCCCGACCACGCCGAGGTGCTGGCCAAGGCCAGTTACACGCGGGAGAGCATCCAGCGCGAATTGAGCGCCCGCGCGGTCACGCCGCGCAGCGTGCTGAGCGCGTTGAATAGCAAGTTTCTGATGGGCGAGGGCGACCCCATTCCCGCGATTCGCAACCCCGCCAACATCCACGTGCTCATCGGCGGCGGCGGCGGCTTGTATTCGATGGTGATGCCTTCGTGGTGTGCCGGCCCGCACGGCAATCTCGCCGTGCATGAAGCCATCGAGATCGGGCAGGTCTGCGAAGTGCCCTGGGCGCGGGCCTAGCGCTCAGGCCGTTTGCGGCGGCGGTGGTTTTTCAACCACCGCCAGCCACAGCAGGGCGGCGGCGGTGAGCGCCACCGGCAG
The DNA here is from genome assembly GCA_945876945.1 of Klebsiella pneumoniae. Classification (GTDB taxonomy): domain Bacteria; phylum Pseudomonadota; class Gammaproteobacteria. Next base: position 3,823 of record CAMCQE010000118.1, on the reverse strand, counting down.
CAGCGAGCCCGCGTTGAGCAAGCCCCAGCCCTGGGTGGTCACCAGCGCGCCGGACGCGAATGAGGTCAGCGCCATGGTGGCGAACACCAGAAAATTGATCGCCGCCTGACCGCGGTCTTTTTCTTCCGCCGTCCAGGCGCGGAGCGCGAGCGTGGTGCTGCCGGTAAAGAGGAAGTTCCAGCCCACGCCCAGCAGGAACAGCGCGATCACGAAGTGACCCAGCGCCACGCCGGCCAGGGCGACGGCAATGCAGGCCAGATTGAACAGCACGCCCACGCCCATCACGCGCAACGCGCCAAATTTCTTGATCAGACGCCCGGTGAAAAAGCCCGGCGCAAACATGCCGATCACATGCCACTCCAGCACCAGCGCGGCGTCGCTGAACGGATAGCCGCAGACCTGCATCGCGAGCGGGGAGGCCGCCATCAACAAACTCATCACCCCGTAACCCAGTGCGGCGCCGGCGGCGGCCACGATGAACACCGGTTGCCGCATGATCTCGGCGAGCGGCCGGCCCACGTCGGCGCCGCTGGCACGCTCGGGCACCGGTGGAAACCGGACGTAATGCATCAGGATGAAGCCGAGAACCGCGATGACAGTGAGTGCGAGATAGGCGCCCACGAACGGGGTCGACAGCAGATCGCGACTGTGCGTGGCGAGATTCGGTCCCACGATCCCGCCAATCAGACCGCCGGCCAATACCAGCGACACCGCCTGATCCCTGAATGCTTCGTCTGCCAATTCCACGGCCGCGAAGCGATAAAGCTGACCGTTCGCGCTGTAGTAGCCGGCCACCACCGTGGCCGCAATCAGCAGGGGGAAATCGCGCTGGGCGGTGGCGTACGCGCACAGCAGGCACGACAGAAACGCTACCGCCAGACCGAACTGGAATGAGGCGCGGCGCCCGTAACGCTGCTGAGTCCAGGCGACCAGACCGGTCGACAGCGCCCCGCCCACCACATAGCCCATCACCGGCAGGGTGGCCATCCAGCCGGCGGGCGCGAGCGCCAGTCCCACCAGCCCGTTGACCGCAATGAAAGTCACGTTGTTGGTGAGGAAGAGGCCCTGACAGAGTGTGAGCAGGATGAGATTACGGTTCATGCCCTGAGTGTATCCGGCCTTACCGCGAGTGCGCTGTTTGGGAGCATTAATCCGGCACCGCGATCGCGTTCTGGATCCGCTCCCGTGCCCCGGCGCTCAGCTGGCGAACGCCGAAAAACCGGGCGATTTCGGTCACGGGATCACGCGTGACGCAGGCGCGATGGGCGGCGCGCAGTTCTTCGCCTGGAATCTCCGCAATGCTCCGCACGGCGTTGAGATCTGCCGGTGGGCGCGCACGTTGCCAGTCGTCCGGCGCGCTTGCATTGAGCCAGTAGAAGCTGCCGCCCAGAGGGTCCCGTCGCAGGTGAAAGCGTCGTCTGGCGATGTCGTTCACGCGTTCGCGAATCACATGCCCCGTGCGCTGCAGGTGGTGGGCGCGCGCGATGCGCACCGCCAGGTTTTCTTCGCTGATCGGCGATTCCTGGGTCATCACGTAGGCAATCAGTTTGGTGAGCGTGGGGATGTAGCTAGTCTCGTAGAAGCGGTCCGGATCGAGCACCACGCCGGCCTCGCTGAGCACCGCGAGGCGGTAGGCGTCCGGATTAACGTCACCCTCAATGGTGACGGCAGGTGGCGCTACTGGCGTCTCTTCCTCGGGCGCCTGCGCGACCTCAACGGCGGGACTCAGTGGCGGCTCCGGCGCGTCTGCGGGCAGCGTCGCGGCAGCTTCGCTGAGCGCTGCTGCGCGCGAACTCGCCAGTAGTTTTTCGATGCCGTCGTTAAGACGCGCCAGCGCGCCGTCGCGATCGATCCACCAGTCGGTAGACCATACGCGCAGCAGTCGCCAGCCGAGGCTTTCCAGAATCACCGCCCGCACCTTGTCGCGATCGCGCGCGGTGGCGGCGCTGTGATACATCGCGCCGTCGCATTCAATGCCCACCAGATAGTCGCCGGGGCGATCGGGATGCACCACGCCCAGATCAATCCGGAACCGCGAGACGCCGATTTGCGGCACCACCTGCCAGCCGGCCGCCTGCAGGCCGGCCGCCACCGCCGCTTCAAACGGCGACTCGTGATCGCCTACCGATCCCCTCACCGCCGCCGGCAGGGCACGGGGCCCCAGTTCGGCGTAGATCAGGAACTGTTTGAGGTCGGCGACCGCGCGGGCCGAGCTGCGGTTGAGATCCACCATGGCTGCGGGAAACGAGGAGAACACCAGCATTTCGCGCCGCGCGCGGGTAATCGCCACATTCAGTCGCCGCCAGCCGCCATCGCGATTGAGCGGGCCAAAGTTCATCGACATCGTGGGGGCACCGGGCTCGGTGGGGCCGTAGCCGATGCCCAGCAAAATCACGTCCCGTTCGTCGCCCTGCACGGTTTCGAGATTCTTCACCACCACCGGCTCGGTGAGTTGCTCGCCGAAGTAGGCTTCGAGTTCGGGATAACGGCGACGCGCCTGATCGAGCAAGTCTTCCACCAGCGCCTGCTGTTCGCCGTTCAGCGTGACGATGGCCAGCGAGGCCGGCAGCCGATTGGCGTGCGCCTCTCGCAGGCGGCGCACCACTTCATCGGCCATGGCCTGTGCTTCAATGGCATTGGTTTGGCCTTTGCCTTTGGCATACACGCCGTTGACCTGCCGCCAGCGCACCGCGCTCGTGGTGGTGACGGCGGCGGGAAAGGTCACCAGCTTGTTGTCGTAGTAGCGACTGTTCGCAAACGCGATCAGGCTTTCGTGCCGGCTGCGGTAATGCCATGACAGGCTGATTTGCGGCAGCCCGGCGGCTTTGCACTCATCGAGAATGCTTTCCATATCGGGCTCGAGATCGTCGTCCGCCGGCCCCGCGCCCCGGGTGAAAAAGCTGGTCGGTGGCATCTGGCGATGGTCGCCCGCCACCACCAGCTGGCGGCCCCGGGCGATCGCGCCAAGGGCATCCCACGGCGTGATTTGCGAGGCCTCGTCAAAAATCACCAAATCGAACAAGGCCTGATCCGGCGGCAAATACTGCGCGATGGAGAGCGGGCTCATCAGCATGCAGGGCGCAAGGCGGGTGAACGCCAGCCCCATCTCGGCCACCAGCTGCCGAATCGCTTTGTGGCGTCGCTGCAGCTGCAGCTGATGGCGCAAGACGCCGTAGCCTTCGTCCAGCAGTGCGGCGTCCTTGCGGGGAATGCCGCCGGCCAGCAGGGTCTTGATGTAGCGCACGGTCAACTGCGCGAGGCGCTCGTCCAGCGCGCGGAAAGCATCGATTTTCGTGTTGTGTTCGGCGGCCACGAATTCCCGGATGAGCGGGTCGGCGTCGATCGCCCAGGTGGCGTACCAGCGGGCGTAAGCCACTTCAAAACACTGGCTGAAGCCGGCGACATCCGGCGCGTCCCGTTCCGCCAGACGCACCATCGCCTGCAAGCCCAAGGCCTCTGCTTCGCGACGTACCCGACACCAGTTGCACCAGGCATTGAGCGCACGCTCGTGGGTGATCACGGCCTCGGCCAGCGCAAGCGCCTTGGCGGGCGGGAGCGGCGGAGGGCATTCGGCAAGCCGGGCGAAATCGGTTTGCGCCAACTGGCTCGCCTCCAGCGCGGCGGCGAAGCGGGTGCAGGCGTGGGCAATCGCGGCCTCGGGTGCGAGCAGCGCATTGCCTTCTACCAGCAGGCGCTTTGTGGTGGCGCTGATTTCAATCAGCTCGGCCGGTGAGCGCGCCAGCGCGCCGAGGTGTTGGCGCAGATCTTGGCCAAGATCGAGGGCGACGCGCAGGCGGGTCGTGTCGGTATCGAGTTCGGCCCA
>CAMCQE010000117.1 GCA_945876945.1 Klebsiella pneumoniae | reverse complement strand
TAAACCCGGGTGGCGCCGTGCGCCCGGCACGCCCGCACGGCGCGACCGAGCGTCGCGCCCGTGCTCACCAAATCGTCTATCAGCACCGCCACCCGGCCCGCAACGTCGCCGGCCAGATGGTTGCCGCTGAGCACGCCGCCACTGCGCTGTTTCTCCATCACAGCCCGCCCCACCGCGCGCCCCGACTGGCGTTCGAGGCGACTCCGCAGCGCTTCGGCGCGCGCGATCCCGCCGGCGTCCGGCGACACCACCACCACCTCCGCCGCCCCCAGCAAGGCCACCAGGGGCGGCATGAACAAGGTAAGCGCCGAGAGGTGTTCGGTAGGGATGCGGAAAGCGTTCTCAAACGCCGCCAGATTGTGCACATCGAGGGTCACGACCCGCGCAATCCCCATCGCCTCGACCAACTGCGCGAGATAGCGACTGGACACCGGATCGCGCAACTGGGTGCGGCGATCCTTGCGGGCGTAACAGAGATAGGGCGCGACCAGGGTCACGCGCGAGGCGCCGGCGTCGCGCAGGGCGCCGGCCAGCCACAGGCTGCGGATGAGCTTGTCGTTGGGGCTGTCTTCGGCGTCGCCGTAGAACGACTGCAACAAATAGACATCGCGCTCCCGCACGCTGTCCAGCGGCCGAATCTTGTGCTCACCGTCTTCAAACGCGCGGTACTCAAGGCGCGCCAGCGTGCGGTGCAGATGGCCCGCAAGCTGCGTCCACACGCCGCCGTTGCGGGCGTCGGGGGCAAACAGCATCGGGCCTTGCATCGCGCGTTGCTCAGTGGGCGGCCGTTCGATGGCGGCTCGCGGGCGCGCGGAGATGGCGCTGAAACCAGACCCGGCTCAGCAGGGCGACCTGCGGCAGGGCCAACGGGTCGCTCATCAAATCCGCGGCGGCAGGCACAATTTCGAGGGCATGGATGGCAGACAACTCATGCGCGGCCGAACGGTTGATGTTCAGGAGCACAGGGTCGTTTTCGCCCGCCATGAGCAAGGTGGGCGCGGCCACGCGCCAGAGGCTTCCGCCCGCCAGATCGAGACGCCCGCCACAGCACACCACGGCCGACACCGCTGCCGGACGTTCCGCCGCCGCCACGATGGCGGCGGCGGCGGCCGTGTGGGCGGCGAACAGGCCGAGCGGTAAGCCGCCCACCCGCAGATCACGCGTGCCCCAATCGATCGCCGCCATCAGGCGCGCAGCGAGGCGCGGCACATTGAGCCGGAACTGCGCGGTCTCACAGTCGAGTTCGTGTTCGGCCGGGGTCAGTAAATCGAGCAGCAGCGTGGCCATGCGGCCGCGGTAGAGCAGTCCGGCGATACGCCGGGTACGCGGGTTGAAGCGACCACTGCCGCTGCTCTGCGCCAAAATCACCAAACCCGTGGCGTCTTCGGGCAGCGCCAGCGAAGCGCCCAGCGCGGCCTCGCCTACCGGCAACAGCATTTCCCCTGCGGCAGGTAGCGCCGTGTTGTCGTCAATTCTCTGGATTTCGTTCTCGAGCAGCATGGGCGCCTCCCTCGGCGGGTTTCCCCCCGCCTGTGGTTTTGTTGTTAGCGATTCAGCAACACACTGCCGCGCGCTACCCCATGTGGCAGCTGCCAGGCGCGGGCCAAGAGGGAAATCACCTCGGCGTCGGGCACCTGCGGGAAATCGCGATAAAACCGCGCGATCGCGCCGAACGGCTCCGGCGTGGCAAGACACACCGTGGCGTCGGCCAAGGGCATCAGCGTGGCCACGGTGTCGGGTGGCGCGACGGGTGCCGCGACCACCACCCGCGAGGGCTCCTGAGTCCGCACCGCCGCAATCGCGGCCCGCATGGTGGCGCCGGTGGCAATGCCGTCGTCGACCAGCACCACGGTGCGACCCGCGAGTGGCGGCCACGGTCGATGCCGGCGATACAGCTCAAGCCGGCGCTGCAGCTCCAGCGTTTCGGTCTCCACCAGCGCCGACAGCACCTCTGGGGCGACATCGGCCCAGGCCGTGACTTCGCCATTCATCACCTGGATGCCGCCGGCGGCAATCGCCCCCAGCGCCAGTTCCGGATTGGACGGCGCGCCCAGCTTGCGGACCAGCAGCACATCGAACTCCGCGCGCAGCGCCTGCGCGATCTCAAACCCTACGGGCACGCCACCCCGCGGCAAGGCGAGGATCAACAGGTTGTCTTCCGGGCACAGCGGCGCCAGCAGATCGGCCAGCAGGCGGCCCGCTTCTTCACGGCTGGGTAAGGGCAACACGATGGCCATGGGCGCAGACTCCTTCTCGCGCGAGCGTGTGTCCTATGTAGCAGCCCGCCCCGAACAGGCCCTGATCGGGATCAGCCAGAGCCGCCGGGACTCGCACATCGCGCGTGGATGAAGGATCCTGTGGGCATATCAGAACAACGACGGGGAGCTGTGCCATGACCATCGAAATGACCGACATCAAACTCAAGTACGTCACCATCGCCGAAGCCCGGGCCATGAGCGGCCTGCGCATCGTGCTTGGCGCCTATCCCATTCCCGGCCCGTGGCGGGAGTCCTGCAAAGGCGTTTTTCATGTCAAAGGCCTCTCCTACACGGCGGTCAAAAGCGCCAACGCCGACGCCTCCGACTTGGCCATCGGCATGCACAACACCCAAAGCGAACTCATTGAATGGACCGGTCAAGGCAGCGCGCCGGTGGTGGCCTTGAACGACGAACGTCCGCGCTCCGGCTGGTTGGAGCAACTGCATCTGGCCGAACGCCTGAATCCCGAGCCGCCGCTGATCCCCGCGACCAGCGCCGACCGCATCCTGATGTTCGGCATGGCCAACGAGCTGCTGGGCGAACAGGGTCTGGTGTGGCTGAAGCGCCTGCTGATGGTGCACGAGCCGCTGCTGAGCTTGCCCGAGGGCGATCCGAACCGCCCGTTTTTTGAATTCCTGGGCCAGAAATACGGCTATACGCCGGCCGGCGCCGAGCGCTCGGCGGTGCTCATTACGGAAATTCTGGAACGCTTTGCCGAACAACTGGCCCGCCAGCAGGCCGCCGGCAAGCGCTATCTGGTGGGCGACCGCCTCTCGGCGCTCGATATCTACTGGGCCGCTTCCTGCGGGCTGCTCGACCCCATGCCGGCCGAGCGTTGCCCGATGGCGGATGCCTTCCGTGGCGCCTACGGCAATCGCGACCCCCGCATCGCCGCGGCCTTGACCCCGGCGCTACTGGCGCATCGCGACTTCATCTACGACACCCACCTCGAAATGCCGATTGTGTTCTAGGACCGCGCGCGACCTGTCGAAGCCTGAACGGTTCGGCACCGCATCAGCTACCGCACCTTCGCTCCCGCCCTTCGACAGGCTCAGGGCGAACGGTGCCGTCAAGCCCAAACCCCGTTCGTGCTGAGCCCGTCGAAGCATGAACGGGCTGGCACAGGCACCAACAAGGTCACACACAACACCACTGCCCGCACTCTCGGGCTACACTGCGGCATGACTAAAACGCCCCTGCCCCGCGTCCGCTCGCTCAACACCGAACAGATCGGTGAACTGCTTGAAGGACTCTCCACCCCGGTACGCATTGCGTCGAACTCGCCGCACGGCTATCCGCTGATTTCCACCCTGTGGTTTATTTACGCGGAGCAGAAGTTCTGGTGCATCACGCAGGCCAGCACCTTGATGCGGCGGAATCTGGCGGCCAATCCCCGCTGCGCGTTCGAGATCGCCCTGCAAGGCAAGCGGCATCGACTCCTGCGCGGTCAGGGCGACGCGCGACTGGATTTAGCGGACGGCGCCCGCGTCACCAATCTGATGATCGACCGTTATATCAGCAACCCGAACGGGGCTGTCGCAGAGCGGATGCGGGCCCAGATTCCCACCGAATACGCGGTATGCATCACACCGCGCTGGGTCCGCGCCCAGGGCCGCCTCTAGGCCTTGACGGAAGGCGTCATGCGCCGGCTGAAATCCCAACTGGTCAGCCGCTGCGGGGTTATTTCGAGGATGACTTCGGTGGCGAGGCGCGACATCAGCCAGGCTTTGAGCTTGTGGTCGCGACCCTCCAGATAGCGCACGGCGAGGGTTTCCAATAGCGCGCTGGCATCTTCCTCCAGCACCCGCGCCATCCCCACTCCACTCAAGCCGCGATAGGGCGGCGCGTTGACCGCCAGCTCAAAACCCACCCGTGGGTTGCGCCGTAAATGCAGGCTCACTTGCGCGCTCCGCTGGGTGCAGCAAAAGAAACGCCCTCCAAGATAGTGAAACCACAGCGACGTGATGTGCGGAAAGCCTTCGTCGCTAATCGAGGAGACGCGTAAGGGCAGCTGTGCGTGGGTCGCGAAATCTTCGATTTCAGCCACCTGCCAGCGACTTTTGGGGCTTAAGACCGAGCCGAGATCGAGGGGAGGCAAGGCGAAAGGCATGGACATTGGTCACCAGAAAAATGAGTGTGGGTGACCGTAGCACAAAGCCGGGACTGGCATGCAGGCGTATGGTGATGAGACCCCCAAGCCGCAGAGTCACCATGAAACATTTGCCCTATCGCGTCACGACCGCCACCGGGGCGGTCGTCGATATCCAGTTCCCCTTACACGCAGAAACCGTCTCGGCGGTGACCGTCAGCCAGCTGCTCGACAGCGTTTTGCACACGCTCAGTCGCGAAATTGCCGTGCTCTCTAATGTGGGCAACGGCGACGTGCTGCAGGCGCTGGCGATGGCGCTCGCGGTGCGCACCGGCATTATCCACGCGCCCTTCGAATTACTGGCCGAACAGAGCAGCGACCTACTGGCAACGGCGCTGGCCGCGATGGCCAATGCCCAGCCGCGAGGGCCGGCGGCAGGTCACGCCTGAGGCGGCAAGCGGAGCAATCCGGTTAAGGCGCCGCCGAGGGTATGACCGGACGTCCAAGCCAGTTCCACCCGCGGACCGAGCCGCCAATCGCCGCACACGGCAAGCCTCCGCGCCGGGTCAAAGCCGTAGGCGCTGCCGGCCGCCCGCTCGACCAGGGCATAGCGCCAGCGATGCACGGTGGCAACTTCCGGCTGGCCAAGACCGGGGACCAGCGCGGCGATGGCCTCGAGCAAGGCCGTCATCACCGCGCCCGGATCTGATTCGAGGTGCGCGCGTGACCACGCGGGCGTGGCGTGCGCAATCAGGCCGCGCCCATCGCGGCTCCGGGCCAGCCAGGCCAGCGGTTGGTCGCTGGGTGGACGCAAACCCCACCAGTCTGGCCAGCGGGCCGATTCACCAAAGGCAAATAATCCAGCCCAACACGGCGCCGTGCACGCGGCCGCCGCTTGGGCGGCAAGCGCCGGCGCCGCCGTCGCGAGGAGTACCGCGGTCTGCTCTGCGGGCAGGGCCACCACCAGCGCATCGAAACCACCGACCGAGGGGCTCGCCCGGAAATCCAGCGTCCAGCCATCGGCCACACGTCTCAAGCCGCAGACTTCGGCCTCACAGTGCACGCGCAGGTCCTGCGCCAACCACCGCGGCAGGGCGTTCATATCGGGATTGCCCAGGTAGCGCACGTCATCTGCACTGCCCGCAAGCGCGGCAGCGCGCTGGTCATCGAGCCGTCCGGGCCAGGGCAGAATTGCACCGGCGGCGAGGGCCGCCGTACAGCATTCAAGGAATTCGGAGGTGCGGGCAGTGAAATACTGGGCGCCGTGGTCGACGAGGGCGGCGCCTTCGCGCAAGGCCAGACGCCTGCTCGACAGGCGGCCGCCGACCCGGCGGGCCTTATCAAAGACCTCCACCGCGACACCCGCCATTTGCAGTTGGCGGGCGCAGGCGAGACCGGCAATACCGGCCCCGATAATCGCAATGCGCAGCGGTTTCATGCGCTGCTTACGCCACCGGCGGGTGAGAGGATCGCAGGCCTCTCAAGCGGGCTCGGCGAGCAAGAGTTCCAGCAAGGGACGCGGCCGGCCAATGCCGTAGCCCTGCACGAAGTTCACCCCGAGTTCGACCAGTTTCTCGCGGATCTGGTCGTTCTCCACGAACTCGGCGATGGTCGTTTTACCCAGCGTCTGCCCCACTTCGTTAATCGCCCGCACCAGCGCGTAGTCCACCGGGTCGGTCAGCAGGTCGCGGATAAACACGCCGTCGATCTTCAGGTGGTCGACGGGTAACTGCTTGAGATAACCGAACGACGACAGGCCGCTACCAAAGTCGTCCAGCGCGAACTTGCAGCCCAGCGCACGCAGTTCACGCATGAAGGTCTCGGCGGCGCCGATATTGGCAATCGCCGCGGTCTCGGTAATTTCAAAACAAATCCGCGCCGCCTGCGGCCCCAGCTTCAGCATGGCGTCGCGTACAAATTCAAAGAAATCGTCGTTGCTCAGCGACTGGCCGGAAAGATTGATGCCGCAGGTTTCGATGCGGCGGGCGAAGTCACTCTGCTCGGCAAACACCCGGAGCATGCGCTCGACCACCCAGCGGTCGATGCGGGTGATGATGTGATAGCGCTCCGCTGGCGGCAGGAAGGCGCCGGGCGGAATGAGGCGACCGTCTTCCTCGCGCAAACGCACCAGCACTTCGATGTGCATCCCGCGACGCTCGCCGCGCACCGCCGGCTCGATGGGCTGATAAAAAAGCTCCAGCCGGTCGTCATCGATCGCGCGATTGATGCGTTCAATCCACGCCATCTCGCCCTGTCGGGCGGTGAGTTCCTTATCGCTGGGCCCGTACACGTGCACCCGGTTGCGCCCCATTTCCTTGGCCACAAAACAGGCGGAGTCGGCGGCGGAGAGAATGTCCGCCACTTTCTCGAGACCGCTCGTAACCGGCACCAGCCCAATGCTGGCACTGACCCTGAAGCGTTTCTCGCCCCAGCTGAAGGTGATGTCTTCCAGCGCCTTACGCACGGCCTGCGCGGTGCGTTGCGCCTGCTCGACCGTGCAGTGCTCCATCAACAGCACGAATTCGTCGCCGCCCATGCGGGCGATGGTGTCGGTTTTGCGCACCGTCGCCACCAGCGTGGAGGCAATCTGCCTGAGCAGTTGGTCGCCCGCCGCGTGTCCGCAAGTGTCGTTAACGACTTTGAACTGGTCGAGATCGAAGTAGCACACGGCGTGCGGCACGCCGGATTCGCGGGAGTTGTCCAACGCGATTTCCAGCCGGGCTTCGAATTCCCGCCGATTGATAAGGCCGGTCAATTCGTCGTGCCCGGCCTGAAACAGCAAACGGGTGGACATTTCGCGCGCGTCGGTCACGTCGATGAACTGGACGATCGACCGGTTAGGCTGGCGCACGTCAACCTCCGGCAAGCTCGCAAACGAGACCTCAAACCAGCGCATCTCCCCCGTATCCGCATCGATCGCGTATTCGCGCGGGAGGTTGTGAGTGAGGTCCTCCAGCGCCTGAGCTTGGTCCTGGGGTGCCAGCGTGGCGCTCAGCATTCCCGCGAGAGGGCGCCCCTCGAGCGCCTCCGCGTTCGAGGAGAGCATGGCGATCAGCGCATTATTGGCCTCTCGCAAACAGCGCCCGTCAAAAAACGCCATGCCAATCGAAGACTGGGCGAAGGCCTCCCGGAAGCGCGTCTCGCTGCGTTCGCGCGCCTCGGTTTCCTCCAGCATCCGGGCGTTGGTGCTGACCAGCGCCGTGTTCGTCCGGTTGAGGCTTTCGATCAGGTTTTGATTGGCACCGGCCAGTTGCCAAGCGTCGTAAAGCGCGTCGCGATGCGAACGCGCGATGGCCTCCATCACAAAAGCGCCCATCACTATCATCACCGCCAAGGGGTGGTAGAACTGGTTGTCGCGCGATATGTAATCAATGGCGGTGGGTATCAGCACCAGCGCGAGGTGCGCGCGGTATAGCCACAGCAGCGGGGAAAGCACGGTCACAGCGCCAGTCGCCACTGCCGCAAGGGCAAACGCCAGAAAAAGATTGAGTTCGTAGGACGCGCCGCGGCCGAGCACGGTGCTGGCGAGACCCCACAGCAGCGCTGAGACCAGCATGGCGACACTGTATAGCGCGGCCCACAGGCGAGCCTCATCGGAATCGTCTGCAGACGCGTGCCGGGCGGCGACTATCCTGAGCAGCGCCGTGATCAGCATGGCAGTGCCCCAGATCTCCACGGTGGCGCTGCGCCCGCCTCGCTCAAACACCCACCAGATACCGGCCAGAATACCGAGCGAAGCGATCGCACCGCGCACGCCGATGCCCATCAACAGCTCGCACTGACGGCGCAAAAATGCGCTTTCTAACGCACTGGAGGGCGCGCTGTTCACTGGCAGGGCTTGCATGGGTCGGGTCTCTGGCCGTCGGCACTCAAAAGGAGTCACCGCTTGAGCGGCCTCAAGCAGGGTTTTCTTGAGCGATCCGACGCTTACTGCGTGCCGTTGCCGCGACGCAGGCGATGCGCGCGCACCGCCGTGCCAAAGGCGTCGAACAGTTTGACCGAGTGCGGATTCTCTTTGGCCCGGTATTCGGGATGCCACTGGGTCGCCAAGACGAAGCCCGGTGCATCCCGCACCGAAACCGCCTCGATGATGCCGTCCGGGGCGCTCGCCTCCACGCTGAGCGCGGGTGCGAGCTCCCGTATGCCCTGACGGTGGATCGAGTTCACCATGATTTCGCCACTTCCCAGCAGGGTTTCCAGCCAGCTCCCCGGCGCAATCGCGATCGGGTGCGACGGACCATAGCGCACCTCGACCGGCTGGCCCTTGGGCGCGCGATGATCGAGCCGCCCTGCCCCGCGCTGGAGTTCGGCTTCCAGCGTGCCGCCCAGCGCCACGTTCAGTTCCTGAAAGCCCCGGCAGATGCAGAACAAGGGGATGGCGCGGGTGATGCAGCGACGAATCAGATTGAGCGTGAGGTCGTCGCGATGGAAATCGTAGGGCTCGTGGTCGGGCGTGGCTTCCATCCCGTAGCGCGGCGGATGCACGTTAGACACCGCCCCGGTCATCAGAATGCCGTCGAGATGGTCCAGCAGATGATCCATATCCACCGCGTCCGCGAGCGCCGGAATCATCACCGGCACGCATTGCGCCACCTCGGCCACCGCGCGCACATATTTGTCGCCTATCGAGTGATAGAGAAAGCCGCCGTTTTCGTGCGTGTCGGCCGGCAGGCCCACGAGCGGTCGTACGAGCGCGTCCATCGGGTGTCCTTTCAGGTATTGGCGCCGGCGCTGCCGGGTCGCCATTTCAGAAATCGTCGCTCGGCCAGACTCACCAGAGCGTCCAGCGCGAGCGCACACACGGTAAGCATAACGATGCCGGCAAATACCGCATTGATATCGAAACTGCCTTCGGCCTGCAGGATGAGATAGCCCACGCCCTGCGCCGAGCCCAGATATTCGCCCACCACCGCACCCACGAAGGCCATGCCCACCGCCGTGTGCAGGCTGGAGAACACCCAGCTCATGGCCGAGGGCCAGTAGACGTGCCGCACCAGCGCGCGCGGCGTCGCGCCCAGCATCCGCGCATTGGCCACCAGCAGCGGATTCACATCTTTCACGCCCTGATACACGTTGAAGAACACCACGAAAAACACCAGCGTGATGCCAAGCGCCACCTTGGACGCAATCCCAAGCCCAAACCAGGTGGCAAAAATGGGCGCCAGCACCACGCGCGGCATGGCGTTGCAGGCCTTGATGAAAGGATCGAGCAGGGCCGCGACGCGGGGCGAGAGCCCGAGCCACAGGCCGCTGCTCACCCCCAGCACAATGCCAATCACAAACGCAAGCGCGGTTTCGAGCAGGGTCACGCCGAGGTGGCGAAAAATCATGCCGGAACCAATCCAGCGCACCAGCACCTCACCCACCAACTGCGGGCGGCCGAAGAAAAACGGCGGCAGCAGGCCGTGTTCAGTCAGCCCGTACCACAGCGCCAACAGCGCCAGCAGCAAACCGACACGTGCGATGAACAGTTTCATGTGCGCGCCTCCGCCCCCGCCGCATAGGCCTTCTGCACTTCGCCTTTGAGCAGCTGCCAGATTTCGCGATGCAGGTCGACGAAGGCCGGCGTCATGCGGATTTCGGCCACGTCGCGCGGGCGCGGCAGGTCGATCGCAAACTCGCCCACCGGCCGGCTCGCCGGTCCCGCCGACATCACCACCACGCGGTCGCCCAGCGCGATGGCCTCTTCCAGATCGTGGGTGATAAACACCACCGCCCGGCGCTTGGCCGACCACAGCGCCAGCAGTTCGTTTTCCATCAGGCTGCGGGTTTGAACGTCGAGCGCGGAGAAAGGCTCGTCCATCAGCAGAATTTCGGGTTTGAGCGACAGCATCTGCGCCAGCGCCACGCGTTTTTTCATGCCACCAGACAGCTGATGCGGATAGCGCTCGGCGGCAGCGCTCAGGCCCACGCGCCCCAGCCATTCATCGGCCTCGGCGCGCGCGATGGCGCGGGGCCGGCCGTGGAAGATAAGACCGGCGGCGACGTTCTCCCGCGCATTCCGCCAGGGCAG
>CAMCQE010000116.1 GCA_945876945.1 Klebsiella pneumoniae | reverse complement strand
TGGCTGGCGAAAACGCTGTGAGTCTAGCGCGCAAGACGCGTCGCGGGCTGCCTCCGCGTACACTGCCGGCCAATGCCCGGTTGTCGAGGTCATCTCCGTATGAACGCCCGTCTGCTCTCCCTGCTCGCGCCTACTGGCCCCGCCGCCGAGCACTATTTCCTGCCCGATGAAAAACGCCTGAGCGGCAATCCGCGTCAGTCGCTGTGGCCGCATTACACGAACGAGGCCGGCAGCTTTTTCACCGGCGTGTGGGAAAGCGAACCGGGGAAGTGGCGCATTGAATACACCGAAGAGGAGTTCTGCGAAATCCTCATGGGTCGCAGCGTGATTACCGACAGCGCCGGTATCGCCGTGACGGTTAGCGCCGGCGATCGCTTCGTCATTCCGAAAGGCTTTGTCGGCACTTGGGAAGTGCTTGAAACCACCCGCAAGGTCTATGTGATTCACGAGGCCAAGGCATGAGCAGGGCGGGCCCGTGCTGGGTGCTTCTCGCCGTGCTGGTGCCCGGACTCGTTCATGCGGCGCAAACTGCGGCCGAGGCGCCATCGCTGGCACCAATCGCCGGCGGCTGGCAGCCGGCGCCCATAGACGAATCAGTGCAGGAAATCGCGCGCTTTGCGCTTGCTGAGCGGCAGCGGCAGGAAGCGCAGCCCATCAGCCTGCTGGGAGTGCTTGAGGTCAGCAGACAGGTCGTGGCCGGGCTCAATTTCCGCCTGCACCTGCGCGTGAAACGCGGCGGGCGCGACCGTGAAGCCAGCGCCACGGTCTATCAGGATTTACAAGGCCAACGCCATCTCACCGGGTGGACCTGGGCGCCCGCCCAAGGCCGACCCGATCTCAGCAATCCAAAATTAACAGGAGAAGCGCCATGACGACCCCTCTCACCGGCAAACGCATTCTCGTCACGCAGGCGAGCGACTTCATGGGCCCGGCTCTTTGCGAGATGTTGCTTGAGCACGGCGCCACCGTGATTGCGAGCCACGAATCTCTGGCGCCGGTCGAGGCCGCCGCACGCGTAGTCGCCGAGGCCGGTCACATCGACGTGCTGGTGGCGAATCTGGCGCTGAAAGCGCCGTCGACCTGGGCGATCGACGTGGAGGAACCCGAGTGGCGCGAAGTCTTTGCCACGCTCGTTGACCCGCTGCCGCGGCTCGCCAAAGCCGTGCTGCCGCAGATGATCGAACGCGGCGCCGGCAAGATTCTGGTGATGGGTAGCGCGAGCGCCTTGCGCGGCATGAAGCGCTGCTCCACCTACAGCGCGGCGCGTGGCGCGCAGTTAGCGTGGGTGCAGGCGGTGGGCGTCGAACTGGCCCCACAGCAGATTAAGGTCAACGCCATCGCACAGAACTTTGTCGAGAATCCCACCTACTACCCGCCGGCCGTCCAGGCCAGCAAAACGCTGCAAGACCGACTGGCGCGCGAAGTGCCGCTGGGCCGGCTGGTGGGCGCCCGCGAAGACACCGCCTTTGCCGCCTATCTCTGCAGCGATGCGGCCGATTGCTTCGTCGGTCAGGTGTTCCCTGTCTGCGGCGGCTGGGCGGTGCGCTAAAACGCGAACGATTACCAAAGTTGCCGCTTTCTCGCCTGAAAACGCTTGCTAACATCCCCGCACCACGCTCTCGGGTAAGGAAGCCAAACCATGCAACGCGCCCTTTTGCTCTCCGTCGTGCTGACCCTCGTTTCGCCGCTCGCTCACGCCGACTGGGATGCGGCGCTGGAGGCGAAGGAAGCGGCGGCACGTCAGGCCGAAGCTCAGAAACAGGCCGCGCAAGCAGCCGAAGTCCAGCGCCTGCAGGCCGCGGCCATGTCTAAGTTTGAAGCGGAGCAAACGCAGTCCATGCGTCAGTCGCTGGGCGCTGCCGCCCAGGGCAAATCCGATGCACAAGTCAAAGCGCTCTACGAAGCCCGCAACAAGGCGGCGCAGGCCGAGGGCGAAAGAGCGCTTCAACGACTGAATGATTCGTCAACTGATGAAGGCGCCGCGTTCAGGAAAAACGTCGGCAAGACGCCGCAGGAATTACAGGAAATGGCGGCCAAAGATCCCGCTGGCTACGAGCGCTACATGCAGACCCAACAGGCGGCCCAGCTACGGGAACTGCAAAGCGGCGCAACGGGCCAGCAGCTGAAAGCCATGACCGGCGCAAGCTTCGAAGACATGCAGAACATGTCCGAGGAACAACTCGAGGCGCTGGCCAAAAAAATGGAACAGCAGTACGGCCAATAAACTGCCTTAAGGCCGCCAGCTCCCCCAGTCCTCGCCGCTCGGCGAGGGCTGGTTCCAGCCCAGCGGATAAGGCTTCTGGGCCGGATGCAGGCGGCTCCACAAAAAGGTCACCAGCCCCAGACTGAGCACCCCGATCAGCACCGGCTGCAGCAGCGCCGACCATCCGGCGTGCTGGTAAATCATGATCAACGCGTTGGCTCCCGCCGGCGGATGCACCACCCGCATCATCAGCATGAACGCTAAAGACAAGCCCAGCGCCAGCGCATACACCCATAGCGCGTCACCCAGCCACTGCTGACAGGCGATGCCGATGAAGGCCGCGCTCAAATGCCCGCCCAGCAGCGCGCGCGGCTGGGCCGCAGGGGATTCGGTCAGCACAAAAAGAATAATGGTGGACGCGCCGAGCGAGCCCAGCAGAAAGGGCGACATGCCCGGCCCTGCCAGCAGCAGGGCCAAGCCAATGGCGCAGCTCCCGCCGAGTGCGCTGTAAAGACTGCGGGCGACGTGTGAGCTCATGGGTTCAGGAGGCTTTCTGCCGCTCGCGCCACAGCGCGGGCACGGCCTTCAAGATGCCAGAAAAACCTGCCGCGCCACGCGTCCAGTCGTGAAAGGCGCGGAGCAGCGTGCGTTGCCCCTGCGTGACCTGCGCCCGCCGCCACACGCCGGCGGCGTATTTATTGGCCTCGGCCAGGGTTGGGTAGATGTGCACGGTGCCCAGAATTTTGCTGAGCCCGAGGCCGTGCTTCATCGCCAGCACATACTCGGCAATGAGTTCTCCGGCCTGCGCGCCGACGATTGTCACCCCGAGAATGCGATCGCTGCCTCGTGCGGTGAGTACTTTTACGAAACCTTCGCGCGCGCCCTCGGCTATCGCCCGGTCGAGATCGGCAAGCGCGTAGCGAGTGACGTCATAGCGCAGGCTCTGGGCGCTGGCTTCGGTTTCGGATAATCCCACACGGGCGACTTCGGGCTCGGTAAACGTGCACCAGGGCAGCACGCGATAGTCCGCCCGAAACTGGCGGAACCGCCCAAACAAACCGTTCACCACCGCATACCAGGCCTGATGCGACGCCGCGTGGGTGAGCTGATAAGGACCTGCCACGTCGCCGCACACGTGGATGTTGGGAAAGGTGGCGGCGAGGTAGTCGTCGGCCGCGATGGTGCCGTTGGCATTAAGGGCAACGCCCAGCGCCTCCAGACCGAGGCCGGCGGTGTTCGGACTGCGGCCGACTGCGATCAGCAGTTCATCAAACGCGACGCGGGCTTCTCGCCCTTCAAACTGCAAGACGGCTGATTTCTCGCCCGCCTCATTTTCGCAACGCAGTGCCGTGCAGCGCGTGAGTACCGCCACGCCGTCGGCCATCAGGCGCTTTTTAAGTAAGGCCGAGACTTCCGGGTCTTCCCGGGGGAGCAGGCATTCGTCCTGCTGGATGAGCACCACCTGCGACCCGCAGCGGGCGAAGGCCTGCGCCAGCTCGCAACCGATGGGTCCGCCGCCAATGACCAACAGGCGGGCCGGCAACTCGCGCAGGCCCCACACCGTTTCCGAAGTCAGGTAGCCCACGGCTTCGAGCCCCGGCAGGTCCGGCACGGTGGGACGTGCGCCGGTGGCGATCACAATTTGCGCGGCGGTGAAACTGCGCGGGCCGTCGGCTGTCACCACTTCAAGCTGCCAGGGCGAGCGCAGTCGCGCGTGGCCCGCCACGCACTCCACGCCCAGCGCGGTATAGCGTTCCACCGAATCGTGCGGGGCGATTTCCGCCACCGTCGCCGCCACGCGCTCCATGATGGCGGCGAAGTCCACCTCGGCGTGGGCATCGCGTAAGCCGAAGTTTTGCGCCTGCCGGATCTCGGCCAGCAGGCGCGCCGAACGCAGGAACGCTTTGCTCGGCACGCAGCCGGTATTGAGACAGTCGCCGCCCATGCGCCCGGCTTCAATCAGCACCACGCGCGCCTGCGTGGCCGCGCCAATGTAGGCCGACACCAGACCGCCGCTGCCGGCGCCAATCACCGCGAGGTTGTAATCAAACCGCTGCGGGCGCGGCCAGCGCGCGTAGGTCTGGCGGGCGCGGATAAGCGCCAGCGCGCGTCGCGCCAGCAACGGAAAAATGCCCAGGAGCGCGAGAGCGCCCAGCAGCGGGGGCGAGACCAAGCCGCCCAGCGAGTCGATTTCGGCCAGCCGCGTGCCCAGATTCAGATACACCACGGTGCCGGGCAACATCCCTAACTGGCTCACCCAGTAGAACGTGCGCGCCGGCATGCGAGTCAGGCCGAGCGCGAGGTTCACCAGAAAAAACGGAAACAGCGGCACCAGCCGCAGCGCGAAGAGATGAAACGCACCGTCACGCGCAACGCCGGCGTCGATGCCGCGCAGCCGCTCGGCAAAGCGGCTCGCCACCCAGTCGCGCAACACATAGCGCGCCATCAGCATGGCGAGCGTGGCCCCGATACTGGACGCAAACGACACTACCAGCACGCCCGTCCACCAACCGAACAGCGCACCGCCGGCCAGCGACATCACCGCCGCGCCCGGCAGCGAGAGCGCGGTCACCGCCACGTAAATGCCGCAATAAAGCCCCAGCGCCAAGGCCGGATGGGCGGCTCGATAATCCAGCAGCGTGAGCAACTGCCCGTGCAGGAACTCAAGGCTGAAGTAGTGGTCGAGCCCAAAGCCGTAGAACGCCGCCACCAGTACGACCAGAAGTCCCAGCAGCATGCCCTGTCGCGCTTTCACCTGTTCGGCTCCTGCGCCAGATCGGCGCCCGCATAAAGCGCGGAGTATCACCCATTTGGGGTCGCGTGCGGGCTAGCCATCGTCACATGATTCGCCCGGGCTTGATTGAACCCGAACACCACTGCAGACAAGCCGGCCACAGCACCAAGGATGGGATGCACGCCATGAACCACGACCACCAAATTCTGCAACTGATTGAACGCGCCTTCGGGGCCCTTGAACGCCCCCGACACTTCACAAACGTCTGGCATTGCGATGAATGCGCCGCGCACGACGAGCGCCTGCAACTCTGCGAGCCCCAGACCATCACCCTGGAAGACGTGGCCTACGTCGCCTATGACCCGTTCTGCGTCGCCACGCCGCACGCCCTGGGGTACTTCTTTCCCGCCCTCGCCAAGTTCGCGCTCGGCCCCCCGAATCCGGAGCACGGCTGGTATGCCTCACAGCTGCTGTTCCACCTGCACATCGAGGAAATCGATAATCCCTTCTACCGCTTCTGCGACGACCACCAACGGCAGGCGGTGACGCGCCTGCTGGCGCATATCGTGGAAACGCGGGCGGGGCTCGCGCTGGCCGAGGGTAGCATTGAACGCTTCATGCGCTGCCATCAGCTCTGGTCGGCGCCCCTAGTCGAAGGGCGGATGCTCAACTAGCCTTGTGCGGTGCCCGCTTGACGCTAAGCCGGCACATCGGGTGAACTCAGCGAACTACCCGTTGAGGATTCGCGCATGGCTGGCATCGAGTTTGGCGTTTTCGACTGGATCGACCGCAACAGCACGCCGCTAGGCGAGCTCTATAACCAGCGCCTGAATTTGCTGGAGCGCGCCGACCGCGCGGGCTATCACCGCTACCATCTGGCCGAGCACCATGCCACCCCGCTCGGCATGGCGCCTTCGCCCTCGGTCTTTCTCGCCGCCGCCGCCCGGCAGACCCAACGCATCCGCCTCGGGCCATTGGTGTATCTGTTGCCGCTGTACGAACCGCTGCGGCTGATCGAAGAAATCTGCATGCTCGACCACTTGAGCGGCGGCCGCTTTGAACTGGGCGTGGGGCGCGGCGTCTCGCCTTATGAGCTTGGCGCCTTTGGCGTTGATCCGGCCAACACGCAGTCGCAGTTCGATGAAGCTCTGGAAGTGCTGGTGCAAGGCCTCACCTCCTCGCACCTCAACTTTGCCGGCGAGCACTACCAGTACAACAACGTGCCGATGGCGCTCCAGCCCGCGCAGGCGCCCTATCCCCCGCTGTGGTACCCCACGCACAACCCGACCAAAATCGCCTACGCCGCCCGCCACGGTTATCACTATGTGGGCCTGGGGCCGGCCTTCGTGCTGAAAGAAGCGGTGGACGAATATCGCCACCAGTGGCAGTCGCATCAGGGCGACGCCGGGCGACTGAATGCCCATGTCGACAACCCCCTGATGGGCGCCATGCGGCAGGTCTTCGTGGCCGATACCGACGCCGAGGCCGAAGCCATGGCGCGCTCGGCGCACGCCGACTGGTATCGCTCCATTACCAAGCTCTGGCACGACCACGACGACCACAGCGTGGACCATCTTTTCTCGTGGGATTTGGGCGTGCAGGGCGGCACCATCCTGTTCGGCTCGCCCGCCACCGTGCGCGGTCAGGTGGACAAGTTACTGGAAGAATCCGGCTGCAATTACTTCATTGGCAGCTTCGCCTGGGGCTCGCTACCGATGAGCGCGTCGGAGCGCTCGCTGGAGTTGTTTGCCGAACATGTGATGACGCACTACGCGTCGTGAGGTGATCGCGGGCCGGGCCATGGCGGGTAGTCTGGCTGGTGCACGCTAACGCTTGAGCCAGGCGGGCACCTCGCCGACGGTGCTCCGCTTGAGCGATGGGTCAGGCCGCACCTCGACACATGACCAACACGCCTCGTTATCGCTCCGCTTTCTCGCAGACCTTAATGCCGCCCGTGCCGCTTTTTGCCTCACAGCTCAGCCCGCACTCGTAATCGCCCGAAGACACCGAACTAATCTTGTTCAGCGCGTTTATGGCCGACGCGCGACACTCTTCGAGAGACTTGTAGGAGCCGATGCTTAGGTGTTCAGAGAGATTGTTCTTGTTTGGGTATGAGTTAGCGGAAGTGACCGAGCCACTACCCCTTCCCGGCCGCAAGGGGCGACAACTCCTCGGCGCAGAGAAGAGCAATCCGAGCCCACCGTAGGGACCTGGAACGGCAGGTGCGGACTGCTGCTCACCTCAAACACCAGACTACCCGCGCAACATCTTGGCTCTTCGTATCCCATGTGATACGGTCGATACGTGATCGAGGTTCGTCAAACGCCCGCCTACGCAGCCTGATTTGGAGGCTTGCGCGACCGGGTGGCCAAGGCACGAATCGACATCCGAATCCGCAGGCTATCCCTCGGTAACCCGGGTGATGTGAAGCCTGTCGGCGACGGTGTTTCCGAGCTTCGAATCGATCACGGCCCAGGCTACCGCGTCTACTTTGTCCAGCACGGTACGCTGTTAATCGTCCTGTTGGCCGGTGGAGACAAGTCGTCTCAGACACGCGACATCAGCACCGCCAAAAAGCTCGCGAGCGAACTGTAGGAGTCTGAGCATGGCGAAGACCAAGACCACACCGTGGGATCCAGCCGAACACTTCAAGACCGACGAGGACATCGCCGCCTACCTGGAGGCCGCGCTCGAGGACGGCGATCCGGCGCTCGTGGCGGCGGCCCTTGGCGACATTGCCCGCGCCAAAGGCATGACCCAACTCGCGCGCGAGACCGGACTAGGGCGAGAGAGCCTTTATAAGGCCCTGTCGCCCTCGGGCAACCCCGAGTTCGCCACGATCATGAAGGTCATCTCCGCACTAGGTCTCAAGCTTCATGCTGCACCGGCCAACTCAACCTGAGCCTTGGCTCAATCGGACACATCGGCGCAGGAGGCGAAGCTAAAGCGCTGCGCGAAAGAGAAGTTGTTTTTACCCGCGGATGATGGAACGCACCAGCGCGCTGCAAATCGACGAAAACAAAAAGATTTTGCGGAATCCGGGCGGATTAGCGCCGCCAGCCCCGCGGCGATTGTAAAAATTGATGACCGTTGGCTACGGTCCTGTGGTGCCAGGTTTACGCCTTAGCGCCCGTCCCAGCGCAGGAAGTTAGACAGCAGCTGCAGCCCCGCGGCCGCGCTCTTCTCCGGATGAAACTGGGTGGCGAACGCGGAGCCGGCGGCAATCGCGGCGGCGAAGGTATCGATGTAATCGGTGCGGCCCAAAACGATGGCGTCGTCCGCGGGCGCCACGTAATAGCTGTGAACAAAATAGAACCGGGTACCCGAAGGTACGCCGGCGCAGACGGGGTGGTCGCGCGTCCAGTGCACTTCGTTCCAGCCCATATGCGGAATCTTGCGCGGCATGCCCTGCGCATCGGGGCCGGCATCGCTGCGGAAGCGCTTCACGCCGCCATCAAACAGACCGAGGCAAGCGGTGCCGCCGTCTTCGTCGCTGGTGGTCATGAGCGACTGGAGGCCCAGGCAAATGCCGTAGAACGGGCGGCTGCGCACGCATTCCTGCAGGGCTGAAACGAGCGAACGTTCGGTGAGATGCCGCATGCAGTCGCCAATCGCGCCCTGGCCCGGAAACACCACGCGGTCGGCGGCGAGCAGCGCCTCGGGCGTGCTCACCACCTGCACGTCAATGCTGGCGTCTGCCACGTGCTCGATGGCCTTCACCACCGAGCGCAGGTTGCTGCTGCCGTAATCCACTACCGCGACGCGTTGCATCGGGAATCCTCTTCAGCCTGAAAGCGAACCTTTGGTGGACGGCATGGCGTCACCCATGCGCGGGTCGTGCTCTACCGCCATGCGGAGCGCGCGCCCAAAGGCTTTGTAGATGGTCTCGATGATGTGGTGCGCGTTGCGCCCCTTGAGATTGTCGATGTGCAAGGTCATGCCGGCGTGGTTGACCACGCCCTGAAAAAACTCGCGGAACAGATCCACATCAAAATCGCCGATGCGCGCCCGCGGAAAATTCACCTCGTACTCGAGCCCGGGCCGGCCGGAAAGGTCGACCACCACCCGGGACAGCGCTTCATCGAGCGGCACATAGGCATGCCCGTAACGGCGCAGCCCGCGCTTGTCGCCCCAGGCCTTGGCGAAGGCCTGACCGAGCGTGATGCCGATGTCTTCCACCGTGTGGTGGGCGTCGATTTCAAGGTCGCCGTTGGCTTCGACCTCGAGGTCGATAAGGCCGTGGCGGGCCACCTGATCGAGCATGTGATCGAGAAACGGCAGGCCGGTGGCGAAGCGGCCCTCGCCGCTCCCGTCGAGGTTCACGCTGACCGAGATCTGCGTTTCTTTGGTGTTACGCTCTATGCGGGCGATGCGTTCGTTCATTGCCTTTGGGGCCTGTATTGGCCAGCGCTGCTGGAAGGGCGGCCAAGATAACACGGACCGTCGCCGGGCTCGCAGCCCTGCGCGACCAAGGAATCATCATGATCGATCAGGATGCGGCGCTGGCCGCCGTAAAAGACTATTTGCTCGGCCTGCAGGATCGCATCGCGGCGGGCCTCAACACGCTGGACTCCACCGCCTTCCACGAAGACCGCTGGGATCGCGCCGAAGGCGGGGGCGGTCGTTCGCGCGTGCTGGCCGGCGGACCGGTATTCGAGCAGGCCGGGGTGAATTTTTCCGACGTTACCGGCTCGCGCCTGCCGCCTGCCGCCACCGCCAAGCGACCCGAACTCGAGGGCTGCGGCTTTCGCGCGATGGGCGTCTCCCTGGTGATTCATCCGCAAAATCCCTACGCGCCCACCGCGCACGCCAACGTGCGATTTTTTCTCGCCAGCCGGCCCGATGCCGAACCCGTGTGGTGGTTCGGCGGCGGCTTCGATCTCACGCCCTACTACGGGTTTGATGAAGACGTCGTGCACTGGCACCAGACCGCCCGCGCGGCGTGCGCACCTTTCGGAGATGACATTTATCCCCGCTACAAACAGTGGTGCGATGAGTCTTTCTTTATCCGCCACCGGCAGGAGCAACGCGGCGTCGGCGGACTGTTCTTCGATGACTTGAACGAGTGGGGCTTCGAGCGCTCGTTCGCCTTCATGCAAAGCGTGGGCGACCATTTCCTCCCGGCATATCTGCCCATCGTCGCGCGCCGCCACGCGCAGGCCTTCGGCGAGCGCGAGCGCGACTTCCAGCTCTACCGTCGCGGGCGCTACGTGGAATTCAATCTGGTCTACGACCGGGGCACCGTGTTTGGTCTGCAAACCGGCGGCCGGACCGAATCCATCCTCATGTCACTCCCACCCAACGTGCGCTGGCGCTACAACTGGCAGCCCGAACCCGGCACGCCGGAGGCGCTGCTTTATGAGCGCTATATCAAGCCGCGCGACTGGCTGGCCGAGGGTTAACGCAGACTGGGCGGTAGCGCCGGGCCCGCGCTTCGACAGGCTCAGCGCGAGCGGTAACGGAGTTTGAAATTCGCGACAGCGCGCGGCGTATCCCCCGTT
>CAMCQE010000115.1 GCA_945876945.1 Klebsiella pneumoniae | reverse complement strand
TTTTTAATCAACAGACTTATCCACACAATTTGTGGGTAACTGGACTCTCTATTCTGATTCTCGCGTTCGCCTGCTTGAGTGACATTTGCCGCCCCGCGTGGGCAACGGAAACAGAGCGCGCCGAGACCTTTGTCTCGCTTGAGTACCGTGCAGACGGCAAGTGCCAGATTCTGAGCGAAGGCGGAAAGCTCGTAGTGCTTCACAACACCCATCCGGACCGGGAGATCAGTTATCGTCTGGTTCGATACTTCGCCGGGGTCCCGCAGACTCGTGTTTTAGGCCAGCTGAAGGCCTCAGGCTCAGGAGAAGCGTTAGGCTGCAGTCGAGTGGATGGGCGTGATCAACTCTGGAAAGTTGAGCGCGCGAGTTTCAAATAAAAGTTCTTCAGGACGCTTTCGTGAATACACAAAAACTCGGCTGGGCTTTGGCACTTTGCGTACTCAGCAGCTCTGCAATTGCGGCAGAAATCCAGTATCGAGATCCGGGCGACATGACCGAAGGCGAGCGGGCTGGCGTGATGGCGAAGACCAACCAATACAACACCTGCGTTTACAAAGAATCGATGGCTCTGGTTGATACCCTGCCCGACATTCGGCAAGCGGCTGACGACGCCATGAAGAAATGCCAGCCCGTGATTGATGAGTTGAAGTCTCTGGTGACCAAAGCGGGTTTTGACCCTGGGTTCGGTATCCAATTCGCGCATAGCGCCCAAAGTCGAGCAGTGCGCATGCTTATCCCGGAACTCGCGTTACGGAAAAGCGGACATTAAACGATGGTCCGGTCGGGAAGAGCGGGGCTTCCTAGCGCACCCACATCGGTGAATTTCGCCACGAGAGGAGCAAGCTCTGACAGAGCTCGAAGGTACACTTCTCGCTTGAAGGGAACGATGAGGCTGATGGAGTCCCAGTATTCTATCCACCGCCACTGGTCGAATTCGGGCTCGCCGGCGGCCGCGAGGTCCACGCGTTGTTCGTCTGTCGTCAGACGGAGGACGAACCAGCGCTGTTTTTGGCCGATGCAGAGCGGCCTCTGACTATGTCGAATGTAGCGCTTGGGTAAGCGATACCTGAGCCACCTGCGAGTGCACCCGATGATTTCAACGTCTTCGGGAAGCAGGCCGACTTCTTCGCGCAATTCGCGGAACATCGCCTGCTCAATGCTTTCGTTAGGATTCACTCCACCCTGAGGAAACTGCCAGGCAGACATGCCCACCCGCCGGCCCCAAAAGACCTTACCTTGCTGATTAACCAGCACAATGCCTACGTTAGCCCGGTAGCCTTGGTGGTCAATGATGGATTCGGTCACGCCATCCTCTCCGAAATCGCCCCGCACAGGATTGATTGTGGCGGCGAAACAACGGGCCCGTCCTGTCAAATCGCCCCGCTGAAATGATGAGATGTTTTCAGCGGAGCGGGCCTGGCTAAGGCGCTTAGCTCACGAGTTTGAGAATTGCGTCGCGCTCTTCCTTCAGTTCGTTTTCCGTCGCCTGCATTTTTTGACGGCTGAAGTCATCAACCGGCAATCCCTGCACGATCTTGTAATCGCCCCCCTCGCATTGGACAGGGAACGAGTAAATGAGCCCTTCTTCGATGCCATAGCTGCCATCGCTGCGGACGGCCATGCTGGTCCAATCTCCCGGTGCCGTTCCCGCAGCCCAGTCCCGCATATGCTCAAGGGCGGCATTGGCGGCTGAGGCTGCGCTGGAGGCGCCTCGTGCATCGATAATTTCCGCGCCGCGCTTGGCCACGCGCGGAATGTATTGCGTCTGATACCACTCACGATCAAGGAGCGTCATCGCGCCAACGCCTTTGACCTCAGCCTGACTAAGGTCCGGATATTGCGTTGTGGAGTGGTTGCCCCAAATCATCAGCTTCCGGATGTCAGTGACGGCAGAGCCGGTCTTGGCAGCCAACTGGGCAACGGCGCGGTTGTGGTCGAGACGAGTCATGGCCGTGAACTGGCGGGGATTGATATCCGGCGCGTAGTGCATGCAGGTCCAGGCATTGGTATTCGCCGGATTGCCGACCACCAACACTTTGACGTTGCGGCTTGCGTTGTCGTTGATGGCCTTGCCCTGAACTTTGAAGATGCCACCGTTGGCCGCCAACAGATCGCTCCGCTCCATGCCCGGCCCACGCGGCTTGGCGCCAACGAGCAGCGCGTAGTCGGTGCCCTTGAAAGCGACATTCGGGTCATCGGTGATATCAATCGCGCTTACCAGAGGGAAGGCGCAATCGTCGAGTTCCATCACCACGCCCTGAAGTGCTTTCATGGCTGGAGTGACTTCAAGCAGTTGCAGATGGACCGGTTGGTCCATGCCCAGCATCTGGCCTGAGGCAATGCGAAACAGCAGCGAATAGGAGATTTGACCGGCTGCGCCAGTGATGGTCACACGTACGGGATTCTTCATGAGAGTTGTTCTTTCTCGTTGACTCTGTGGTCGTTCAGTTTATCCGGATCTGCTCGCGCGCTTAGCCGCGCTCTGCCACCGGCACGTAATCGCGGCGCTGGGCACCGATGTAAAGCTGGCGCGGGCGGCCGATTCGGAAATCGCCGTCGGACAGCATTTCCATCCACTGCGCGATCCAGCCGGACGCACGGGCCAGCGCGAACATCGGGGTGAACATGCTGGTCGGAATATTAAGCGCCTGATAGATGAGGCCCGAGTAAAAATCGACGTTCGGATACAGCTTGCGAGAGATGAAGTAGTCGTCTTCCAGCGCGATACGTTCGAGTTCCATGGCGACCTCGAACATCGGCTGGTTGAGGTTCATGGACTCGAGCAGGTCGTGGCAGGCCTGACGAATGATCTTCGCTCGCGGGTCGTAGTTCTTGTAGACGCGGTGACCGAAGCCCATCAATCGGAAGTTGTCGTCCTTGTCTTTCGCCCGGGCGATGAACTTGTGGATGTTCTTGGCGTCGCCAATCTCCGTGAGCATGTCGATGACCGCCTCGTTAGCGCCGCCGTGGGCCTTGCCCCATAGCGTCGCAACACCGGCCGAAACTGCCGCAAACGGGTTGGATTCGGCGCTCCCCGCGAGGCGCACCGTAGAAGTGCTCGCGTTTTGCTCGTGGTCAGCGTGGAGGATGAACAGGAGGTTGAGAGCCCGCAGCGCCACAGGGTTGGCGACGTAGGGTTCGGTCGGCCAGGAGAACATCATGTACATGAAGTTCTCGATGTAATCCCTCGAGTTGTCGGGATAAACAAACGGCAATCCGGAGCCGTAACGGTAAATCTTCGAGACCAGATTCGGCATCTTCGCGATCACCCGACGCGCGGTCAGCATCCGATGCTCCGGGTTATAGATGTCGGTGGAGGAGTGATAGAAAGAGGCGACTGCGGCAACCACACCGGCCAGAACCGACATCGGATGGGCGTCATAGCGGTAGCCTTGATAGAAGCGCGAAAGATGCTCGTGCGTCATGCCGTGCATCTTGATCGCGTGGTTCCATTCGTCGAGTTGCGTCTGGTTCGGCAATTCGCCGTGAATCAGAAGATAGCTGACTTCCAGAAAGCTCGACTTTTCAGCCAGTTGATCGATCGGATAGCCGCGATGAAGGAGAACACCCTCTTCGCCGTCCAGATAGGTAATCGCACTCCGGCACGCCGCGGTCGACGCGTACCCGATGTCGAAAGTGAACATCCCGAGTTCTTTGTAAAGATTCTTGATGTCGATTACCGGCGCGCCGTACTGGCCTTCGTACACTGGGCATTCGAGTTGTTTGCCGGTCGCTTGGTCGGTGATGATCACGGATCGATTAGCCATGGGTGCCTCGTATCTGAATGGATGTCTGGGCTATTAGTGTTTTGGCACTGTTTGCGTCGCACAAGGATCCAAGAATACCTGTGCGCGTGGAAAACCTTCAAGCAGGGACTCCGTTTGGCTAACAGGAACGATGTGCTTCCGGACCTCCTCGCCGGACTCCGCTGGTCAGCGACGCCGCACCGCGTCATATTCATGTGACTTTGGATCGCCATTGATCAAAGATCGGACCTTTACGGCCGCTAGCGCAGTTAGCCATGGGCGCCTTCACGCAGCTGCGGGCGCTTCCTCCACAGTCAACTTTTTGAGGATGAAGATGCAGTCTTCCTCGTGCCTGTTCAGCGGTAACGCCGCGTTTATCGAAGAAATTTACGAGCGCTATCTTGCCGCACCCTCGTCGGTTGACCCGAGCTGGCGGCAGTATTTTGAGAGCCTTCAGGAGGGGTCTGGAGCCGTTGATGTCCCGCACAGTCCCGTTCGAGACAGCATGTTGGCGCAGACTAATGCGGCAGCAAGACCACCCGCTACCGTCAGCGTCACTCAAGACGACGGCAAACAGGTCTCCGTGCTGCAGTTAATCAACGCCTATCGCTTCATGGGGCACCGGCAGGCCCGCCTTGATCCACTTCTGCAACACGAACGCCCGCATGTCCCCGAGCTGGACATCGAATTTCACGGCCTGAGCGAGCGCGATTTTGACCGGGTCTTCAACACGGGCTCGCTGGCTGGGACGCAACGCGCATCCTTGAGAGAAATCCACCAAATCATCAGAACGACCTACTGTGGCTCCATCGGTGCGGAATACATGCACATCGTGGAAACCGCACAGAAGCGGTGGATTCAGCAACGTCTGGAGCCAGTTCTGGCGACACCTCAATTCGACCCCGCCAAGAAGCGTCACTTGCTTGAACGGCTCATTGCCGCCGGCGAGTTGGAAGAATTTCTTCATACGAAATACGTTGGACAGAAACGGTTCTCGCTCGAAGGGGGCGAAAGTACTATCCCGCTGTTAGACCAGTTGCTTGCAGATAGCGGACGTCTCGGTCTGAAGGAAGTCGTTATCGGCATGGCCCACCGGGGACGCCTGAACGTCCTGGTGAATATCGTCGGCAAGCACCCGGCAAAGTTGTTCGAAGAGTTCGAAGGTAAAAGCCGCGAAGCGCGGCTGGGTGACGTCAAGTATCACCTTGGGTACTCGTCAGACATCGCAACGCCGGATGGGTCGATTCACGTGACCCTCGCCTTCAACCCGTCTCATCTTGAGATCATCAACCCGGTGGTGGAAGGTTCGGTCAGGGCCCGTCAGGAGCGGCGCGGCGACGTCGAGCGCAATCAGGTGCTGCCCGTGCTGATTCACGGCGACGCGGCGTTTGCTGGCCAGGGCGTGGTGATGGAAACCCTCAATCTGTCCCAGACCCGCGGATATACAACCGGCGGCACGGTCCACGTCATCATCAACAACCAAATCGGATTTACCACCAGCGACCCGCTGGATTCGCGCTCGACGCTGTACTGCACCGATGTCGCGAAAATGGTCCAAGCCCCCATTTTCCACGTCAACGGGGATGACCCGGAAGCAGTGGCGATGGTGGCGCAGATCGCGCTCGACTTCCGGATGGAGTTCAACAAGGACGTTGTGATCGATCTCGTGTGCTATCGCAAACACGGGCACAGCGAAGCGGATGAACCGGCAGCAACCCAGCCCGTGATGTATCAACATGTTCGTCGCCATCCTGGCGTCCGCAAGCTCTACGCAGACCGCCTGCTGGCCGAAGGCGTAGTCACAACTGCCGACGTTGATGCAATGGAGCACAACTACGTCAACGCGCTCGAGAACGACGAAGTAGTCTCGCGGCCCTATGCGATGGTCAACGACACCCGCTATCTCATCAATTTCGATCCCTATCGCGATGGTCATTGGCGCTCGCCTGCGGTGACTTCAATCAATCGGGACCGCATTGCCGCTCTCACGGAACGCGTGACGCGCTACCCCAACCATTTCGAGTTGCATCGAGCGGTCAAGAAGGTTTACGACGAGCGCAAAAAGATGGCGCTCGATGAATCACCCATTGATTGGGGATATGCAGAAACGCTGGCCTACGCGGCGCTAGTCACTGAGGGGTATCCGGTACGGCTGTCCGGTCAAGATAGTGGCCGAGGCACATTCTTTCACCGCCACTCGGTCATCAACGATCAAAAAACGGGTGACACGTTTCTGCCCTTGCAGAATCTCTCGACCGATCAGGCGAATTTCTTGGTCATTAACTCGACGCTGTCCGAAGAAGCGGTGCTCGGTTTCGAATACGGGTATGCCAGTTCGGAGCCCCGCGGGCTTGTGATCTGGGAAGCCCAATTTGGCGACTTTGCTAACGGCGCGCAGGTGGTAATCGATCAATTCATCGCATCTTGCGAGGAAAAATGGGGCCGCTTCTGCGGACTCGCCATGTTCCTGCCGCACGGTTACGACGGGCAGGGTCCTGAGCATTCATCCGCACGACTGGAACGCTACCTGCAGCTCTGCGCTGAGGACAACATGCAGGTCGTCTATCCCACGACCCCGGCTCAAATGTTTCACCTGATTCGGCGACAGGTGCTTCGGGCCTATCGGAAGCCGTTGGTGGTCATGAGCCCCAAGAGCCTGCTCCGGCACAAGCTCTCGGTCTCGAGCGTCGCGGACATCGCGGATGGCACCTTCCAGAACGTGATCGATGAAATCGATCCGATCGACCGCATTAAGGTGACTCGCCTGCTCTTCTGCAGTGGCAAGGTTTATTACGACCTCCTGGAAGCGCGGCGGGCAGAGGACAAAGGCGCTTGCGCGATCGTTCGCATCGAGCAGTTGTATCCGTTCCCCCGCGAGGAAATTCTGGCACTGGCAGGCACCTATCCGAACTTGAAAGACGTGGTCTGGGTTCAGGAAGAACCTCGCAATCAGGGCGCTTGGTCCTTGATGCTGTCCAAACGCCTGCTTGGCGGCTGCTTCCCGAGCGACATACCACTCCTCTGCGTCGCGCGGCCTTACTCAGCCTCTCCGGCGGTCGGCTACTACGCATTGCACGTCAAGCAACAGCAGGAACTGGTGGCCGAAGCGCTCAAGGCGCCCGCGAGTGAGCCGGGGAAGAACAAAAAATCAGCGCGATCCGGCTCCTGAAGGCCGAGTCCTCTAGTCATTCAGAAAAGGAAACACCGTGTTAGTTGAAGTCAAGGTTCCAGTGCTTGCCGAATCAGTGCCCGATGCCACGCTGTTGGAGTGGCGGAAAAAGGCCGGTGAACGTGTCGAACGCGGTGAGAATCTCATCGACCTTGAAACAGACAAGGTCACGCTTGAGGTTGCAGCCCCGGAGGCCGGCGTGTTGGTCGAGATCAGAAAGCAGACCGGCGAAGTCGTGTTGACCGAAGATATTCTGGCCATCATCGATACGGCGGCAGCGGGCGTCGCTACTTCGGCCGCGGCGGTCGAACCCGTCGCCTCGCCGACGCCCGCCGCAGAGCCCACCAAAATGGGGCCGGCTGCGAAGAAGATTCTGGGCGAGAAAGGCGTGGACCCGAGCGCCGTCGCGGGCTCTGGTAAAGATGGGCGGATCACAAAAGCCGATGCCTTGTCCGCTGGTAGTGCGCCCACCGCCTCGCCCGTGAAAACCGCGCCAGCGCCGACGGTCAGCGTCTCAACTAACGACCCGCGCGGCGATCAGCGCGTCCCGATGACCCGCTTGCGCAAGCGGACAGCGGAGCGCCTGCTTCAGGCCCAACAGCAGGCGGCGATTCTCACAACCTTCAATGAAGTCAACATGCAGCCGGTCATGGATTTGCGTAACCGCTACAAGGATGACTTCGAGAAGCGCCACGGCGTGAAGATGGGCTTCATGTCGTTCTTCGTTCGGGCGGCCGTAGAAGCCCTTAAAAAATTCCCGGTCGTGAATGCCTTTATTGACGGTGACGACATCGTCTATCACCCGTATTTTGATCTCGGTGTGGCGGTCAGTTCCGAACGTGGCCTGGTCGTTCCGATTCTCCGCAACGCAGAGACGCTCTCATTCGCGCAAATTGAGCTACAGATTCGCGAGTTCGGTGAGCGCGCACGCGACGGCAAGCTGACCATTGAAGAACTCTCCGGTGGCACATTTACCATCAGCAATGGCGGGATTTTTGGCTCACTGGTATCCACCCCAATCCTGAATCCACCGCAGAGCGCCATTCTGGGCATGCACAAAATTCAGGACCGCCCCGTGGTGGAGAAAGGCGCGATTGTTATTCGCCCAATGATGTATCTGGCACTGTCTTACGATCATCGGATCGTCGATGGGCGGGAGGCTGTTCAGTGCCTGGATACGATTAAACAGATGCTGGAAGACCCCAGCCGCATGCTCCTTCAGGTTTGAGGTGTCATAGATGTCTGATTTCGATGTTGTGGTGATCGGCGCAGGTCCTGGCGGATACGTTGCTGCCATCAGGTGCGCCCAATTGGGATTGAAAACGGCCTGCGTAGAGTCATGGCTCAATCCTGCTGGCAAGCCGGCGTTGGGGGGCACCTGCCTGAACGTGGGTTGCATTCCCTCAAAAGCGCTACTGGACTCCTCTCACCACTACGAGCACCTGCGTAAACACGCCAAGGAGCACGGCATCGTCACAGGCGAGGTCTCCTTCGACGTTGGGGTCATGCAAAAGCGGAAGGAAAAGATTGTTCAGACGCTGACTCAGGGCATTGCCTCGCTGTTCAAGAAGAACGGGGTGACCTGGGTGCAGGGTCAAGGAGCGCTTAAATCCGCGCAGGAAGTCAGCGTGCTTGATGCCGCTGGTACGCAAACCGAAGTCTTGCGCGCCAAGCACATTGTCATCGCCACCGGGTCGATCCCTGCGAAAATCCCGCCCGCACCGGTGGACCAACAAAACATCGTCGACTCCACCGGCGCGCTGTCTTTCTCCTCGGTTCCGGCACGTTTGGGCGTCATCGGCGCCGGCGTCATTGGGCTGGAATTGGGCAGCGTTTGGCGACGTTTGGGCGCCGAGGTGGTGGTCTTCGAAGCGATGCCCGAGTTTCTGGCCGCGGCCGACAAGGACATCGCAACCGAGGCCTACAAGTTGCTGACCAAGCAGGGGCTGAAGATTCTTCTGGATTCCAAAGTGAAAGCCGTTGAATCCACCGCCGAAGGGGTGGTGGTTAGCGTGGAGTCCGGCGCAAAAACCGAGCAGGTAACAGTCGACAAGTTAATCGTTGCCGTGGGTCGCGTCCCCAACACGCAGGGTCTCGGCGCGCAGGAAGTCGGCCTCGCACTTGATGAACGTGGGTTTGTGAAAACCGACCACGAGTGCCGCACGAATTTGCCCGGTGTCTACGCCATCGGCGACGTCACACGCGGCCCCATGCTGGCGCATAAGGCGTCGGAAGAAGGTATTGCCGTAGCAGAGTTCATCGCCGGCCAAAAACCTCATATCGACCATGCGCATATCCCGTGGGTGATTTACACCTGGCCCGAGATTGCGTGGGCGGGCGCTACGGAGCAGGCCTTGAAGGCTGCGGGAACAAATTACCGCGTAGGACGCTTCCCGTTCATGGCCAGCGGCCGCGCCCGTGCGATGGGGGAGACCGATGGCTTTATCAAAATCATTAGCGCACAAGAGACCGACGAGGTCCTTGGCGTGCATATCCTCGGACCTCAGGCCTCGGAACTAATCGCAGAGGCCGTCATGGCGATGTCCTTCAGTGCGTCGGCAGAAGATATTGCCCGCACCGTCCATGCGCATCCCACGCTCGCCGAGGGCATGCATGAAGCAGCGCTGGGAACCGACAATCGGATGATCCATCTCTAAAAAATACGTGACGCTCCGTTGTGGGGCGTCGCGGTTGCATTGGCCGGCATGGGCACTTAGATTAGGCCCCAGTTTCGGCGTCGCGGCAAACTCTGGTAGAGCCAGAAGAGCCTGTCGAAATCGAACAGCGCGAGCGTGCCGAGGCAAGCTTGCAGTTTTTCATTAGGAAGCACGGTTTCAGCGAAATCGCGCTTCTTCAGGGTTCGAGACATTGGCCCAGAGCCAAGCATACGGAGCTGCAGTGAATGACTGAGAACGCCGCCGGCAAGCGTGTCATCAAGAAATATCCTAATCGTCGACTCTACGACACCAATGAAAGCAAGTACGTCACCTTGAACGACGTCCGGAAATTGGTGCTTGAGGAAACCCCCTTCTGCGTCATCGACAAGAAAACGGGAGAAGACATCACCCGTAACATCTTGTTGCAGATCATCATTGAGCAAGAGGAGGCCGGGGATCCGATTTTCTCGACAGATGCTTTGCAGCAGTTGATTGGGTTCTATGGCAACTCAGCGCGTTCGCTCGCCGGGGATTTCATGCAATCAAGCGTCGGCATGCTCTACGAGCAGCAGAAGCGGTTCCAGGAACAACTGACCTCGGCGATGCATACCAACCCCATCTCCGGCATGTTCGCCGATGCCGCGAAGCGCAACGTCGAAATGTGGCAGCGGATGCAAGAAACGCTGATGAAATCGAGCGGCTTGATGAAACCGCAAGCCTCAGCCACCAAAGAGGAACCCCCGCTCGACGACTGAGCGTCAAGGCTCGTAGCGCGGCGTGATCAACGCCGCGCAACTCCGTTTCGCGGTGTCTCAGGCTTACGCCCCGCTGCGGACCGCTTCCCGCAATCGCCCCACCTGATCTTTCAATCCCTCGGGCAATCGCTCGCCGAAGCCCTCGAAGAAGGTTTGGATTTCCTCCACCTCTTTCGACCACACCTCGGTGTCAATGGCGAGCAGCGCGTCCAGCGTTTGTTCTGTCAGCGCCAGACCGGTCAAGTCGATATCTGCGCGATTTGGCATCAGCCCTACCGGCGTCGTTACCGCCTCAGCAACGCCCGCGCAGCGCTCGGTTATCCATTTCAGGACGCGCATGTTGTCGCCATAGCCGGGCCACATGTAGCGCCCGTCGGCGTCTTTCCGAAACCAGTTCACATGGAAGATTTTGGGCAGTTTCGCGCAACGTTCACTGAAGCTAAGCCAGTGCGCCCAATAGTCGCCAAAGTTGTAGCCACAAAATGGCTTCATCGCCATTGGGTCGCGACGAACTTGGCCGACTTGTCCGACGGCTGCAGCAGTGGTCTCAGAGGCGACAGCAGCGCCGGTGAAAACCCCATGGGCCCAGTCGAGAGACTCAAGCACCAGAGGCGCGACGGTGGAACGACGCCCCCCGAAGATGATTGCCGAGATTGGCACACCGGAAGGCGCGTTCGCCTCCGACGAATAGCTGGGACATTGAGCAGCGGTAACGGTGAAGCGCGCATTCGGGTGTGCCACCGGCCCG
>CAMCQE010000114.1 GCA_945876945.1 Klebsiella pneumoniae | reverse complement strand
CACTTCGACAGGCTCAGCGCGAACGGTAACGGGGTTTGAAATTCGCGACAGCGCGCGGCGTATCCCCCGTTCGTGGGGAGCCTGTCGAACCATGAGCGGGCGAGCACAGCGCACAAGCGCCGCGCCCGCACTTCGACAGGCTCAGCGCGAACGGTAACGGGGTTTGAAATTCGCGACAGCGCGCGGCGTATCCCCCGTTCGTGGTGAGCCTGTCGAACCATGAACGGGCCTCCACCGCCTTTAGCCCAAGTCCCTACTCCGGCACGTAGGCGTTGACCTGAATCTCCACAATCTGGCCCGGGAAACTCAGCGCAGTCACGCCAATGCCGGTCCACGCCGGCGGCGGATTCTCGCGCAACATGTAGCGGTCCTTGATGCGAATGAAGGTTTCGAGCTGCTCGTGGATGCCCACGTGGTAGGTGGTCATGGCGTAGACGTGTTCAAACCCGGCGCCGGCCTCGGCCAGCACCAGCTTCACGTTTTCCCAGGCCTGCACGATCTGGGCTTCCATGCCTTCGATCACGCGCATCTGGGCGTCGCGTCCAACCTGGCCGGCGCAGTTAATCCAGGGGCCGATGCGCACGGCGGGGGCGTAATGAAAGCGCTCGACGATATGTTGCATGGTGGGCGGTACGACGGTGTGGCGAAGCATGGCGAACTCCTCTGCGGGTAATTGATAACGCCGGATTAGCCTAGCCGAATTCCCGCGCGCATCGGCTTCGGGCATCATCCCCGGCATGAATACCGCCACCGTTGATTACCCCAGCCTGTTCGCCCGCCTTGCGGCGATTGATTCCACCCATCTGGCCGATGCCGATAAGTCCATCGCCGCCTGTGCCCCGGACCTGCGCCCGGTGCGCCTGGGGCTTAAGCTCATCGGGCGGGCCTTCACGCTGCGCCTGTGCGAAGACTTCCTCACCGTGATTGCGGCGCTGGGCGAGGCCGAGCCGGGTGATGTGCTGGTGGTGGACACCCAGGGCAGCCGCCGGTCGGTGGTCGGCGAGCTGTTTTCCTTGGAAGCCGCCCGCAAAGGCCTCGCCGGGATTGTGGTCGACGGTCTGATTCGCGATACCGCGACGATTCGCACGCTAGCCATGCCGGTGTATGCGCGCGGCGCGAGCCCGCAGGCCGGCACCATCAAGCGCCTGTTCGAAACGCAGGTACCGGTGAGCTGTGGCGGCACCATCGTGCGCCCCGGCGACATTCTCTTTGGCGACGACGACGGCCTGCTGGTCGCCTCGCCGCAGGCAGTGCTGGCCGCCTTGCCGGCGGCGGAAACCATCGCCGCGCGCGAGGCGGAGCTCATCAAACGCCTGCAAGCCGGCCAGCCGCTGGCCAGCATGGTCAATGCCGAAGAGCACCTGCGCAAAGTGCGCGCCGGCGAGCCGAGCGCGCTGCAGTTCGATATCTGAAATCCCTTTCCCTCTTCTCCGACTGCCAAGGAACCTGCCATGAGCAACCCTTTTACCGGCACCTGGCGCCTGCAAGACGCTTTCGCCCTGACCGACGACGGCCGCCGCGTACCGTCCCCGCTGGGCGAGAAAGTGCTCGGCCAAATCATGTACGACGACGCCGGCAATATGTCCGCGCAGCTGATGGCCGAAGGCCGCCCACGGTTTTCAGCGCGGGCCGCCGAAGACACCCCGGACGCCGAGTTCAAGCAGGCGTTTCTGTCCTACACCAGCTACTGGGGCACCTATCGCATTGATGAAGCCGCGGGCACCGTCACGCACACCGTGATCGGGGCGAACGCGCCGAGCTGGCCGGGCAGCGAACAGCTGCGCTACTTCGAGCTGCAGGGCAAGATCCTCACGCTGAAGACGCCGCCCATTCGCGGCCGCGACGGCGTAAAACAGGTACAGCAGCTGATTTGGGAAAGAGTTTGAGCGCCGGCTCGCCAACGATGCTCGAGTCCCTCGCCCGCTGGTTCAAACTCAGCGTCTTTCGCGGATCAGCGCGCTATTGGGAGCGGCGCTATCAACGTGGTCGCAATTCGGGCACGGGTTCGTATGGCGCGAATGCGGAGTTCAAGGCGCAGACCCTGAACCAGCTGCTGGCGACGCATCCCATCTCGAGCGTACTGGAACTCGGCTGCGGTGACGGCGCCCAGTTGGCGCGGATCCACTATCCGGATTACGTAGGGACGGATATTTCCGACACGGCGGTCGGCCTGTGCCGCAAGGCCTTTGCCGCCGATGCCAGCAAGCGCTTCTTTTCGATCAGCGAGCGCGCCGCCTGGGCGCTGCCGACGGGCTATGACCTCACCCTGTCGCTGGACGTGATCTATCACCTCGTCGAAGACTCGGTGTTTGAGGCCTACATGCAAGACCTCTTCGCGCTCGCCCGACACCACGTGGTGATCTACTCCACTAACTTTGATTCGACCGCGCAGACCACCAAGGCCGTCCACGTGCGGCATCGCGAATTTCAGCGCTGGGTCACGCGGGAAGCGCGCGACTGGGAGCTCACGGCGACGATCGCCAATCCCGATCCCGAGCTGCCGGATTTCTTTTTTTACCGTCGACGCGCATGAGCCTGCGCGAACTTCTGGGGACATTTGCCGGCGTCGGCCGTCTGGACACCATTCTGCTCCGGCCGGCGCGCGAGACGAGGCCGGTGTCGGTGGCTTCCACCGTGGCGATTGCCGAGCGTGGCCTCGAAGGCGATCGCAGCAGCAAGTCAGGACGCGGCGGCGGGCGCCGGCAGGTCACGCTGATGCAGGCCGAACATCTGCCGCTGATCGCGGCCTGGACCGGACACGCCACGCTCGACCCCGCCATCCTGCGCCGAAATCTGGTCATTTCCGGCCTTAATCTGCTGTCCGGACGTTCGCCGCTGCGGGATCAGGAAATCCATCTGCAGATCGGCGAGTCGGTGGTGCTGGCGCTGACCGGCCCCTGCGACCCTTGCTCAAAAATGGAACGCGACCTCGGCCCCGGCGCCTATAACGCCATGCGGGGCCACGGGGGCATGACGGCCCGCGTGCTGGTTGGCGGTCCGCTTATGGTCGGCGACGAGGTACGCCTCGCGGCCGTGCACCCTGCTCACGTTTAAAGCCCCAAGGAGAATTTCATGACCCACGCCATTCGCATTCATCAGACCGGCGGCCCGGAAGTCCTGCGCTGGGAAGCCATTGAGGTCCCGGCGCCCGGCGTCGGCGAAGTGTTATTGCGCCAGACCGCGGTTGGTCTGAACTACATCGACGTGTATTTCCGCACCGGCCTCTACGCCGCACCGACCATGCCGTTTATTCCGGGCCTTGAAGGTGCCGGCGTGGTCGAGGCCGTGGGGCCCGAGGTCACCTCGCTCGCGGTGGGCGATCGCGTGGCCTACGCCAGCGCGCCGATCGGCGCTTACGCCGAAGCGCGCCTCATGCCGGCCGACCGGCTGGTGAAAATTCCCGACAGCATCAGCGATGAGCAGGCCGCGGCGATGATGTTGCAGGGCATGACCACGCAATATCTGGTGCGCCGGACTTACAAGATTCAGGCCGGCGACACCATTCTCGTGCACGCCGCCGCCGGCGGTGTGGGCTTGATGCTCTGCCAGTGGGCGAAGCATCTGGGCGCGACCGTCATCGGCACCGTGAGCTCAGACGAAAAAGCCGCGCTGGCGCGCGACAACGGCTGCGACTATCCGGTGATTTACACGCGCGAAGATTTTCAGGCCCGCGTGCTGGAAATCACCAACGGGAACAAAGTGCCGGTGGTGTACGACTCGGTGGGCGTAGACACCTTCGCCAAGTCGCTCGACTGTCTCGCTCCGCTCGGCATGATGGTGCTGTTTGGGCAGGCGTCCGGCCCGGTGCCGCCGTTTGAACTCGGCACGCTGGCGGCCAAAGGCTCGCTCTTCATCACCCGCCCCACGCTCTTCAGCTACACCGCCAAGCGCGACGATTTGGTGACCACCGCGCAAGAATTGTTTGAGGTGGTCAGCAAGGGCGTGGTGAAGATTGCGGTCAACCAGACCTATCCGCTGGCCGAAGCCGCGCAGGCCCAGCGCGATCTGGAAGCCCGCAAAACCACCGGCTCGACGGTGTTGAAAGTCTAGGTCGGCGGGTCGCCGGCAGGCGCGCCCTGACGTTCCTGCTGGCGATAGCCGTAGGCGGCGGTGATATTGGCCACCGTCCACTCGCCGGCGGTAATCGGCGGATGGCGCGCCGGATGCTCAAGGCTCTCGCAGGACGGCAGGCAGCGCACTTCGGCGTGATAGTTCGCGCCAAAGAAAAACGGCAGGGAATAGCGATCGCCACCGCTGGTGTTGATCACCCGGTGCACGGTCGACAGAAACACGTCATTCGTCCACCGGGCCATGATGTCGCCCACGTTAATCACAAACGCCCCCGGCACCGGCGGCGCGGCAATCCAGTCGCCGGCGCTGTTCTGCACCTGCAGGCCCGGCGCGCTGGTGGCGAGGATGGTGAAACACTCGTAGTCGGTGTGGGCGCCCACGCCGATATGACGCGGGTCGATGGGCTCCGGCTGCGGCGGGTAGTGCAGCACCCGCAACTGCGCCATGGGCTTGTCGATTTTGTCTTCGAAGAAATCTTCCGGCATGCCGAGCGCCAGCGCGAAGCCGCGAAACAGACGATGCCCCAGCGCCCGCACCTGCTCGAAGTAGCGATACACCACCGGCCGAAAATCCGCCGGCGTCTGCGGCCACACGTTGGGGCCGTACATGAGGTTGCCGGCGAGATAGTCCGCATCGGTCGGCGGTAGTTCCAGCGAGACTTCAAACGCCTCGTGAAAATCGAAGGCCGCCGCGTCGTGCGCATCGGCCGCCAGCCCGCCGATCGCCACGTAGCCGCGATGCCGGCCGCAATCGTTGATGTCGTAGCGCAGCTTTTCCGCCATCGGCAGGGCGTAAAACGCGGCGGCCTGACGGTAAACCTCCTCAATCTCGGCCTGCGGAATGCCGTGATTGATGATGTAGAAAAAACCGACGTCGCGACACGCAACGCCAATGGCGTCCGCCACCGCCTGACGGCGCGCGGGATCGGGACCGCTGAGATCCGCAATTTCAATCACCGGCAGGCTGTCGAAGCCGGCCTGACGGGCCGACAAATCGCTGCGGTCCAGCGTGAGCGTTCGGGCTTGCAGACTCATCGGTCGTTATCCTTGAAGAAGCACGACGTGCGCTTCGGTGGGCATACAGTTCGCGCCGTTCACCGGCACCAGATCCTGCGGGCAGGCCGAGAACACCACGATGAGGTCGAGCTCGGCGCGCAAGGTCACCCAGGCACCCGGTCCGCACCGCGGGGGCTCGAAGGTGAAGCCGCCGGCGGCGTCTACCGGAATGTTCATGAACAGATTGAGCGGGCAGGGCGTCAACGGCGCGACCTGCGAGAGTTCGCGCAGCGCCGCGTGGAGGTTCTCGGTGCAATTGGCGTGGGGTTCGGTACAGCCCAGCAGCTGATAGCGATAGGGGTCGCAGGCGGCGATGAGGGTGTCGTGGCGACCACCTGACGTGTCTTCGGTGAAGCTCAGCATGGGGCGGCGATGATTGCTCCGCAGCGTGCTGCCCACCGTAGGGAACACCGTGCCCATCTGCGCCCGGCTATGTTCCATCGACATGAACTCGGTGGTGTCGCCCTCAACAAACGCCCAGGTGTCGACGACCTGCTGGCCGTGCGTGTTGATGACCTTGATGGAAGCGCCCGCTGGCACCCGCAGGGCGCGACCGCAACGGGCAGGAATGGTGATAAGGGAAGATTCAACGGTCATCGATAGCGCCGCAAGGGAGTGTGCCTGCAGCGCTGGTTCGCAAAGATCGCGCCAGCGTTGCTGGTCAGGAAAACAGGACTTCCGGGGCGCTTGCGACGCGGGCCTTGCGCCGCGCCGGGGCCACTACCTCGATTTGGCCCCGATTTGGCCCAGATTTAGCCCCAAGTTGGCGCAAGCCTAAAAGGCAAAGCCCTCGGGCAGCGGGGCGAAGAGAAGGCGCACCGCGCCGCCAATGCAGCGCGTGCGGTGGCCCTTGCCGGTGACGTCGGCGGGGAGAAACACCTCCCCGGTGCGCCATTGAAGGGTCGCACCATCGGTCGTTTCCACTTCAATCACGCCGTCCAGCACCACCACAATTTGCCGGGCCGGCGCGTTGTGCCAGTCCTGCGCCATGCCGGCCGGCAGTTCCACCAACTGGACGGCCGGCGAGGCATAGGCGGTGGACAAGGCGATGCGATGCCCCTCGGCGTCGTGACGGTGCTGATTGAACGGCACCTCAAGACTCACAAATCGCGATCCGCCCTCAGGCGTGGCGATAAAGCTCGTGATTTGCATGCCGGTTCGCGCCTTGCGCCTTCAGGCCGGGGCCGAGAACTCAGTGGCGACGGCCGTCGTCGTCTTCGTCCTGCTCCTCGTCGTCCTCATCTTCGTCTTCGTCCTCGTCGTACTCGTCCTCTTCGTCTTCATCCCATTCTTCATCGTCGCCTTCTTCGGCCGAGGCGTTGATGGCTTCCATCGCCGCGTCGACGATGTCCTGATCGTCACTCAACAGCAGGTGATCCAGCGCTTCGCTGGCGGTGTCGGCGCTGGGGGCAAGGAACGGCGTGGCATCAATGGCGGCGAGGAGGATTTCGCGCGCGGTGCCTTCATCGCCAAGGAGTTCTTCCACATAGGGCCAGGCATCGCGCACCTGCCGCTCGGCTGCGGCGCAGATGGCGTTAAACAGCACTTCCTCGTCTTCGCTTTCCAAAGACTCAAGGATTTCGTCCTTGAAGCCGGACACGAAACGCATCGCAAACACCGCCGAGCGCTGCCAGCCGTCATCCGGATTTTCGTAGGCCTCGCGGATGGCGTCCTTGTGCCAGTCCTCAGGCGCCCGCACGAGCGCTTCAAACACACAGCGCCGGAGTTCTGAATCCTCGCTGCCGTCTTCAAAAATGACTTTGAGCTGTTTGCGAATTTTATTGAACGCCTTCTCGGAGACCGAGGCGCCTTCTTCGTCCCAGTTGCCCAGCGCCGCTAGCTCCAAGGCCGGGCCGATTGCCAGCGCAGCCTTGCCGCGCATTTCAATGGATTCGCCGCGATCGCCGGCGATATCCGCCAGAGTCGCCACACCCTCATCGCTGTTGGTGGCCGCGTCGTAGGCCAGTTCAGCGGCCAGCATGCGGTCGTCTGCGCTTGCGGACTTGTTCGCCAGCGTCTGGAAGATTTCGGCGCGGGCGGAATCCGGCCATTCCCAGACAGGGAGGTTTTGCAGTTCGGTCATGCTCATAGGGGGTCACCTCAAGGCGAAATTAGAAAGGCCCGGTCGGGCGTGAACTCGGCGCGTAGGGTAACCCAGAGTTTCTGCGAACTGGATGACGAAAATGCGCATCGGACGCAATTTGTGAGCGGTGCCCCGCA
The DNA here is from genome assembly GCA_945876945.1 of Klebsiella pneumoniae. Classification (GTDB taxonomy): domain Bacteria; phylum Pseudomonadota; class Gammaproteobacteria. The sequence goes on along the minus strand of CAMCQE010000114.1, from coordinate 3,829 downwards.
AAGCAGTTCCGGGCGAGCGGGCGCCCGCCCGGACTTCACAACGAGCAAAAGATTTAGAGCACAAAATCTCCCAGCGACACGCTGGTGACGCCGGTCAGATGAATCGCAAACTCGGCCGCGCTGTCGCTGTCGGTGTTGCCGTAGAGCACGCTCCCCTTCAGCTGCAGCTGGCCCGCTTGGTTAAACGTGGCGCTGCTGGAGATCAGCTTCGTGAAAGCATCGTTGCCCGCCTGACCTCTATTCGCATCAATCCCCGACAGGTCAATTTTGTCGATCAGGTGCTTGAAGTCGGTGATGATATCGGCCGTCGCTCTGGTGCTGCCGGTGTCGCTCAGCGCGTTGAAGTCGAATACGTCTTTGCTGTCGGTGCCGCCGGTCAGGGTGTCCTTGCCCGCGCCGCCCACCAAGGTGTCGATGCCGGCACCGCCGTTCAGGCTGTCGTTGCCGGCGCCACCCGCCACCGTGTCGGTGCCCGCGCCGCCAAGCCCGGTATCGTTGCCGGCACCGCCGTCCAGACGGTCATTGCCTGCGCCGCCGTTCAAGCGATTATTGGCGCCGTTGCCGGTAATGCTGTTGTTGCTGCCATTGCCCGTGCCGTTGATGGCCCCGGTGCCGGTCAGCACGAGGTTCTCGATGTTGGCTTCCAGCGTATGCGTGACGCTCGCACGGGCGTTATCGGTGCCGCTGCCAGGTTCCTCGGTGGCGCGGTCGCTGGAGGAATCGATGACGTAGCCATCATTGCCGAAACCGCCATACATGGTGTCTGCCCCGGTTCCCCCATTGAGGGAGTCGTTGCCGGCGTCGCCTTGCAGGGTGTCGTTGCCGCCACCGCCAATGAGCAGGTCCACACCGTTGCCGCCGACCAAATCATCGGCGCCCGCGCCGCCATCCAGCGTATCGCCGTCGTCACCGCCGGAGAGGTTATCCGCGCCATCGCCACCCCTCAGGTGATCGATGCCCGCGGCGCCAAACAGTGTGTCGTCGCCGAGGCCGCCGTCGACTGAATCGTCGCCCACGCCGCCGTCCAGCGTATCGTCGTCGTCGCCGCCGGAGAGACCGTCATCGCCATCACCACCGAGGAGGTAATCGATACCCGACCCCCCATCGATGCTGTCGTCGCCGACTCCGCCGCGGAGGCTGTCGTCACCGCCTGAACCATGCATCCCGCCACCGTCGTCGAAGGCATCCTCCAGCAAGTCGGGCAGTTCAACCAGCGATGCTGGGGTCACTTTGCGGACATCCAAGGCGAGGCCGGTAGCGGAAAACAGCACGACCGGCCCCGGATTCTGCGACAAGGTAATCCCTGAGACCGTGCCGGTAAGCCCGCTTAAATCAGTCCCGGAAATCCCATCGAAGGCACCCGTGACGACAAAAAATCCGGTCAAGCTCCCGGCATACGAAAATCGGATCTCGGTCGCCGAGACACTGTCGACGGTAATACTTGAGGCATCGGCGCCGCTGGTGATATCCCAGATATTGAAGAACACATTCAGACTCGCGGCCATTCGGCAGTACCCCAGGGTCGGTTTTTGAAGCCCCGAGCGTGGCAGCACCATTGGGGGGACGCGACCATCCGCCTTAAGAACTGTGACGGAATCCCCTAAATGTCGATCGAAACAGCCGCGATTTCCCGCTCAACGCCTCAGGCCACCGCCCCCGCCTGCCGCAGGGCCGCTATTTCCTCCGCGCTACAGTCCAGCGAACGCAGGACCTCATCGGTGTGTTCGCCAAGCATCGGCGCCGGGCGGCGCACGGTGTTGGCTTGGCCGTCGAACACGGCCGCCGGGCGCGCCTGCCGCAGGCGCCCGCCCTGCGGATGGTCGTATTCGATGATGCCGTCGGCGTGGGTGCAGCGCTCGTCGCTCAACACATCCTCCAGCGTATTGACCCGCGCGCAGGGCACGCCTTCTTCGTCCATGCGCTTCACCACTTCAGCGGTGGTCATGAGGTCGGCACCTTTGGCAAATTCAGCAAACAGCTCGCTGTAACGCGCGAAGCGATCGCCGAGCGTCTGGAAGCGGGGGTCGTGCATGAGGTCCGGAATGCCAAGGCCACGACAGGCGCCCTGAAACTCACCGTCGCCTACCACGATGATGGTGACAAAGCCGTCTTTGGTGGGCAGCAGTCGATAGAAGTCAGAGATGAGCGGCTTGCGCTGCACGCCTTCCTCGCCCACAAAGCTGTGGTTCCAGAACACTTCGGGCCACAGGAACTGCAGGCTGGCGGCCAGCATGGAAATTTCGACATGGTGGCCGCCCACCAGCCCGCGATCGCGCGCGAACAGCGCTGCCGTGATCGCTTGCGCCGCCGTCAGCGCGGCCACTTTGTCGCTCGCGATCGTGCGCACCAACTGCGGCTCGCCGCCCGCGCCCTGGGCGGCGGCAAAGCCGGAGACGGACTGAATCACCGGGTCGTAGACGCGCTGATGCGCGGCCGGTCCGGTCGCGCCGAAGCCAGAAATGGAGACGTAAATAAGCGAGGGATGGAGCTTGTGGAGTGCTTCGAAGCCGTAGCCGCTGCGGTCGAGCGCGCCGGGGCGGGAATTCTGTACAAACACGTCGGCGGAACGAATGAGTCGTAGCAGCGGTTCGCGCAGCAGCGGGTTTTTAAGATCGACCGCCATGGATCTTTTATTGCGATTCATCTGCGCGTGGTAGGCGCCAACGCCGCCGCGCGAGCCGCCCACGTGCCGCGCCGGATCGCCAGCGCCGATGGTCTCGAGGCGAATCACGTCTGCCCCCTGATCGGCCAGAATGCCGGTCGCCAGCGGGCCCGAGGCGTTGGTGGTGACTTCAATAATCCGAATACCGCGCATGGGTTCCATGAACACTCTCCCCGAGCTGTCGTTGATTTGCTCGCCACTATAAGGGCTCAATCTCCATCACGCCTTACCGGCCGCCGCACAGCGCAGCGCCTCGCCGAGCGTGGCAAAACTCGCGGCGGTTTCCACCAGCGCCAGCACCCCGGCGCGGGTTAACTTGCCTTGCACCCGCGCGTTCGCGCCGGCCAACAGCACCCGCACGCCGCGCGCCCGAAAACTGCGGATGACTTCTTCCAGCGTCTGCAAACCGGTGATGTCGATAAACGGCACCCAGCGCAGATAGAACACCAGCACCCCCGGATCGCCATGCGCCCCGGCGAGCGCCCGCTCGAAGTTCTCCACTGCGCCAAAAAAAAACGGGCCATCGATGGTGTACACCAAGGTGTCGCGCGGTAACTCGGCCAGCCCGTGGCGGGCCAATTCGGGACTCAAATCCTCCAGACTCGCCGGGCGCACTTCCACGCTGTCCGCCATGCGGCGCAGGAAATGGAGCGTCGCCAGAATCACCCCTATGTTCACCGCCACCACCAGGTCGGCGAACACCGTGAGCGCAAAGGTCACCAGCAAGATCACCACGTCGGCCCGCGGCGCGCGCCTTACCATCTGCAGGAAGTGTCGGGCCTCGCTCATATTCCAGGCCACCACGAACAGAATGGCGGCCAGCGCGGCGAGCGGCACGTCGGCCGCCAAGGGCGCCAGCACCAGCAGCACCAACACCAGCGTCAGCGCGTGGACGATGCCGGCCAGCGGGCCGGTGGCGCCGTTACGAATATTGGTCGCCGTGCGGGCAATCGCGCCGGTCGCCGCAAAGCCGCCAAACAGCGGCGCCAGCACATTGGCCAAGCCCTGCCCGATGAGCTCCTGATTGGCGTCGTGGCGAGTGCCCGCCATGCCGTCGGCCACCACCGCCGAGAGCAGGGATTCGATCGCCCCCAGCATGGCAATGGTGAAGGCCGGCCCGATGAGTTCGAGCACGCGGTGCCCCGACCAGGCGGGCCAGTGGAAGCC
>CAMCQE010000113.1 GCA_945876945.1 Klebsiella pneumoniae | reverse complement strand
GCAACTTCGATGACCTCTACCGCGCTTACCTGGGCAAGAACGTGCTCAATTTTTTCCGCCAGGACCATGGCTACCGCGACGGCAGCTACGTCAAACAATGGGCCGGGCGGGAAGACAACGAACATCTGGTGGAAGTGCTGGCTGCGCTTGATGCGGATGCGCCCGACTTCCGCGCCAATATCTATCGCGCGCTACAAGACCGCTATCCGGCGACCCTCGCCTGACTTTTTTAGCTTCGGTGCCCGCGTTCGCGATCAGCGCCGAATCGCCAGCAAGCCGTCGCCGTTGGGCGTCACCGTGAACCCCACTCGCCGCAGGCGCTGACTGACTTCCTGAGGCACATCGCGCCCGGAGGTCAGCTTGTTGGGGCTGCCGGTGTAGTGAAACAGCACGCCACCCGGCCGCAGCACGCGGGCCAACTGACGATAGAAATCTTCGGAGTAGAGTTCGCCCGCAATGCCAAAACGGGGCGGATCATGCAGCACGGCGTCGAACGCGCCGCCCGGCAGTTGGGGTAATTCCAGTGCGACGTCGGCGTGTCTGAGGTCTAGCCCGTCACCAAGTGGGGGTGACCAGGGGTTGATGCCCCGCAGCCACAGCACGTCTGCATTTTTCTCGAACGAGCGCACTTCTCGCGCGCCGGCCTTCAGGCAGCAGTCGGCGAAATAACCCAGGCCGCCGCAGGTATCGAGCACGCGCTTCCCGTGGGGGGCGATGAGGTCTACCTTGCGCGCCGCGTCGGCGTAGGGCGACACCTGCGCGGTTGGCAGCATCTTGATGCCGTCGATCTCGAAGGTCGGCGCGCCCCAGGGCGTGGGAATGAGCTTGATCAGCGCATTGCCGTAACGTTGCACCGGCGCGAAGTCTTCTCCCGTCCAGTAGTAAACCGTGCGGTCTTTGCAGCGCATCAGGTAGGGATAGTCATTGCCCTGCCATGACCAGTGTGAGGCGCCAATGCTCACCGTCGTGCGCGAGCGGTTCAGATCCAGCGTGCAGTCGAGACTCGTCAGGCCTTGGTCACGGGCGGTCTGCAGGGCTTCATGCTGAATCAAGGTGAGGAGCGGGGTGGACATGGGGCAGTCTGTTGGGGAGGCCGTTGCGGCGAGGGCGGGATTGTCGCTGATTTGAGAGGCTGCGTCGGGCTTGCTTCAGCGCGGCTATCATGGCCGCTGCCGCAGGCTGGTCAAGCAGGAGCTCACCCCATGAACATCGCCGATTTCGACGACTATCCTTTCCATCAACATCCCACGCCGTTCGCGATCCCTTTCACCTCGGATGTTCACTTTAACGACGGCTATTTTTGCGCCGCCTTTGCGGACGATTGGTACGTGGTCGCCGGGATTCGGCTCCATCCGAATATGAACGTGATGGATGGCTTTGCAGGGCTGTCGCGGGCCGGCGAGCAGCGCGTGCTGCGCGCCTCGCGCGTGTTACGCCCACACAGCACCGCGCTGGAAGTCGGGCCGCTGCGTCTGGAGATCATCCGTCCGCTGCAGGAAATTCGTCTGTCTCTGGAAGAGGCCGGCGCTGGTTTTACCTTTGATCTCCGCTTTGAGGCGCGCGCCGCGCCGTTTATGGAAGCGCCGTACCGGTTTCGGCGTTACGGCCAACTGATTCACGACATGGTGCGCTACACGCAGATTTGTGCCGCCAGCGGCCACATCACGCGCGACGGCGAGTCGGTGACTCCAACCGGGTGGACCGCGATCCGCGACCATAGCTGGGGCGTCCGGGCTGGCATGGGGCCCAAAATCACCAGCGGCGGAATTGAGCGCGACGAAGACGAACTAGACCATCGTCACTTCCGTATCTGGGCACCTTTCGCGACCGACGCCTACACCGGCTTTTTCAATACGCATGAAGCCCGTGACGGCACAACGCTCGATTTTGAAGGCTGCCTCGACTTCCCCGACGGGCGGCGCGTTCGGCTCACTGCAGTCCGCCATTCGCTGGTCTATGCGCCGGGCACCAAGAACGTTGTTGGGGGCGAGTTCTCATTGATGGACGGCAGTGGCCGCTGGCGGGACTACCACATTCGGGCGGCCGGCACCCCGGCCGACGTGCAAGGCCTGGGCTACTACGGCGGCTGGAACGACGGCGGCAGCGCTGGCGTCTGGCGCGGCATTGGGCCGGTAGTGGAAGTCGACCGCTACCCGCAAGGGGCCGCCTTGGGCCGCGCCGGTCTCACCCGCCTGCCGGCGGAGCGGCGACTCGGGCCCACCGAGTTCCCCTGCGTGCTTGAAGGGCCGGACGGTGAACGCGGGATGGTGCACTTTGAGCACCATATTTTTGGGGCGTGAACAGGCGGACGTCCCGGCCTTGAAAGGTCTGGCGCCGGACCGCCCAAATCTGGCGGATGCCGTTGATATACTCAGGGGCACTCCAACGCCGGCCTACCGGTGACCGTCCCCATGCCTTCGCAGGAAACGCCCATGCTGAAAAAACTCGCCGGATTCCCCGGGATTTCTGGCCCTGTGATGACCATCGTGATGGATGGTTACGGACTCCCCAAGACCCCAGTTGGGAGCGCGATCGCCGCCGCCGTTAAACCGACGCTGGATCGCCTGTTCGCAGAGTGCCCCAACATCCGGCTTCGCGCCCACGGCAAAGCCGTTGGGATGCCCTCGGATGACGATATGGGGAATTCTGAAGTGGGCCACAACGCCATCGGCGCCGGCCAGGTGTATGCGCAAGGCGCGGCGCTGGTGGCAACCGCCATCGCGAGCGGCGACATCTGGCGGGGCGAGGCGTGGCGGCAGATTGTCGAAGGCGCGCGCGCAGGGACGCTGCATTTAATCGGGCTCTTTTCAGACGGCAACGTTCACAGCCACATCGATCACCTGCGGGCCATGATTGAGCGCGCGAAAGCGGAGGGGCTGCACACGCTGCGATTGCACGTGCTGCTCGATGGCCGTGACGTGCCGGAAACCAGCGCGCTGGATTATCTGGCACCTTTCGAGGCGTTTCTGGCAGGGATTAACGATGCCGGCTTCGACGCGCGGATAGCTTCCGGTGGCGGGCGCCAGCACATCACCATGGATCGCTACGACGCGAACTGGCCGATGGTGGCAAAGGGCTGGCAGACCCATGTGTTGGGTGAGGGGCCACAGTTTGACGACGCCATTGAGGCCGTAAAGCGCCTGCGCGGGCTGCATCCGGGCACTATCGATCAGGACCTGCCACCGTTTGTGATCGCCCGCGAGGGGCAAGCCGTCGGCACCATTCAGGATGGCGACTCGGTAGTTTTCTTCAACTTCCGGGGCGACCGCGCGATCGAAATCACCCGCGCGTTCGTCGAGCCTCATTTCGACCAGTTCGACCGCGTGCGTTGGCCGCAGGTGACCTACGCCGGCATGCTGCAATACGACGGTGATTTACGCCTGCCCGAGCGTTTCCTCGTCGCGCCACCGGCCATCCAGAACACCATGGGCGAATGGTTCGCCACCAGCGGCATCGCGCAGTTCGCCTGCTCGGAGACCCAAAAGTTTGGCCACGTGACCTATTTCTGGAACGGCAATCGATCCAACAAGTTTGAAGGCGAGGTCTGGCAGGAAGTGCCTAGCGACGTGGTGCCGTTCGAACAGCGCCCGTGGATGAAGGCGGCCGAAATCACCGACGCGATGGTCGCCGCGCTTCAAACCGGTCGGTTCCGCACGCTTCGTTGCAACTTCGCGAACGGGGACATGGTGGGTCACACCGGTGACTTCCGGGCGGCGACCATCGCCATTGAGGCGCTGGATCTCGCGCTGGGACGATTGTTGACTGCCATCGATGCTGCGGGCGGTGTGGCCTTGATCACCGCCGATCACGGCAACGCCGACGAGATGTTTGAACTCGATAAAAAGACGGGGCTGCCGGCCACCCACAAAGATGGATCATTCAAGGCCAAGACCGCGCACACCCTTAATCCCGTTCCCTTGATCCTGTTCGGCAAAGCGGCGGCGGGCTTATCGCTGCGGCAGACGGAGACGGCGGGCTTGTCGAATCTCGCCGCGACGATTGCCAATTTGCTGGGGCTGGAAGCGCACCCGGCCTGGGACGAGAGCCTGCTGGAATGGCGATAGCCGCTGCAGCTTAAGCGGACGTCGCCCCTGTGGCGCTGGCGGCAAGAATCTCCGCGAACTCCTCGGCACTGGGCGCCTTCGCAATGCGGTTCAATTCAGGATGCAGGGTGCCCCAGGGCTGGCCGCTGGCGCACCACACCTGTACGACTGGATTGAATTGCGCGGGCTCATCGAGGCTTGAAGCCCACACCCCGTGCAGGTCAGGGACCAGATCGGCCAGGATGAACATCGGCGACCCGCAGGTCGCACAGAAACCGCGGCTTACTTGATTCCCGCTCTCGGCCGACACCGTGTAGTAGCGCGCGGTGCCCTGAATTTCCATCGCGTCTCTGGGCACATACAGGATTGAACAATTGGCGCTGCCGCTGGCGCGCTGACAGTCTCGGCAGTGGCAGATCCACGAGAATCCGGGTTGTGCGGTGGCCCGGTAGCGAATCTCGCCGCAGGCGCACTGACCTTCGAACGGTAATTTCATGTGAGTCCTTTCGAGTCGGTTGAGTGGGGTTAGTCCTTGCCGCTTATTTCAGGGATTCCAGATAGCGATCCGCGTCCAGCGCAGCCTGACAACCAGAACCGGCTGATGTGACGGCCTGTCGGTAAATCGGATCCGCGCAGTCCCCGGCGGCGAAGACGCCCGGGATATTGGTAGCGGTCGCAAAACCGCTGGTGCCGCTCTGCACCTGGATATAGCCGCCGTGCATCGTAAGTTGTCCATCGAAAATGCCGGTGTTCGGCTGGTGTCCGATGGCGATGAACACGCCGTGCAGGTCGATGTCGCTGGTGGTGTCTTGCTGCAGGTTGCGGATCCGAAGGCCGGTAACGCCCATGGCGTCTCCCAACACTTCGTCGACTGCTGAATTCCATGCGAGCGTCACTTTGCCCTGGGCGGCTTTTTCTTCCAGACGCTGGCTCATGATGCGCTCGGCCCGGAATTTGTCCCGCCGGTGCACGACGGTAACGTGAGAAGCAATGTTGGACAGATACAGCGCTTCCTCTACCGCCGTGTTGCCGCCGCCGATCACGGCCACCGGCTTGTTGCGATAGAAAAATCCGTCGCAGGTCGCGCAGGCCGAAACGCCTTTGCCTTTAAAGGCTTCTTCGGAGGGCAAACCGAGATATTTGGCCGAGGCTCCGGTGGCAATAATCAGCGCGTCTGCCGTGTAGGTGCCGGCGTCGCCGACCAATCGAAAGGGTCGTTCGGTCAGCTCAACGGTGTGGATGTGGTCGTGAATGATGACGGTGCCGAACCGCTCGGCGTGGGCTTTCATGCGCTCCATCAACTCGGGCCCCATCACCCCGGCCGCGTCGCCGGGCCAGTTGTCGACCTCAGTGGTGGTGGTCATCTGGCCACCGACCTCAATGCCGGTAATCAGCACAGGTTCCAGAGCAGCGCGGGCGGCGTAGACGGCCGCCGTGTAGCCGGCAGGACCGGAGCCGAGAATCAGAAGACGGGAATGTTGAGCGCTCATCGAAATGTCCTGTGTCGGGCGGGCGTCTGGGCCCTCGTTGAACCGGGTTCGGGGCTGCATGATACTGCCGGCGCGAGTCTACGATCCGGACTCGCAATTGCAACACGGCGCCCGCCGCTTCCTCTGTGCTGTCCCTATCGGAGTCCTGCCCATGACCATTCCGTCGCTTATGACCGGTATCGAAATCACCGCATTTGGCGGCCCTGAAGTGCTGAAGCTCGCGCAGGTCGCTGTGCCCGTCGCAGGTCCCGGCGAGGTGCTGGTGAAAGTTGCAGCCGCAGGCGTTAACCGACCGGATTGTCTGCAGCGCGCTGGCCTGTATCCCTTGCCGCCAGACGCAAGCCCTTTGCCTGGACTCGAAATCGCCGGCGAAGTGGTGGCGGTGGGCGAAGGCGTCGCACGCTGGGCGGTCGGCGACCGGGTCGTCGCCTTGACGCATGGCGGCGGTTACGCCGAGTTCTGTCGTGCGCATGCTGCTCACTGCTTGCCGTGGCCTGCAGGCTGGTCGGCAACCGAGGCTGCAGGCCTGCCGGAGACCTGTTTCACGGTCCAACACAATTTGTTTGGTCGGGCGCGACTGCAGGCTGGTGAAACCGTACTCATCCACGGCGGCAGCAGCGGTATCGGCGCCACTGCCATTCAGTTGGCCAGCGCACACGGCGCGCGGGTGATCACCACCGTCGGCAACGAAGAGAAGCGCGCTTTTTGCACCTCCCTTGGCGCTGCACTCACCATCAATTACCGCACGCAGGATTGGCTTGCCGAGGTGATGGCCGCGACCGACAAGCGCGGGGTGGATGTGGTGCTGGATATGGTGGCTGGACCCTATGTTGAAAAAAACCTGCGCGCTTTAGCGCCAGATGGGCGCTACGCGATGATTGCCTTTTTGTTAGGTGCGAAGGCCGAGGTCAATTTCGGCCATGTGCTGGGTAAGCGGCTGACTTTGACCGGCTCAACGCTGCGGCCGCAGTCGGTCAGCCAGAAGGCTGGCATTGCGCGCGAGGTGGAAGAGCACGTCTGGCCAGTGATCGCGGCTGGCACTTACAGGACACCCGTTTTCAAGGTGTTTCCCCTCGCCGAAGCGGCTGCCGCCCATACCTTGATGGAAGCGAGCGAGCATATGGGCAAAATCGTCCTGATCCCCTGAGCACCGCATCAGGTTCTTTTTTAAACCGTAGACCCGCATAATCCCGCAGATACCCGCCACTCAGGCGGGGTCTGTTAACCCCCCATCGGAGGAATCGCAGCGTGCGTTCGTCGTATCTCTTCACCAGTGAATCGGTGTCCGAAGGACACCCGGATAAAGTTTGCGACCGGATTTCCGACGAGGTCGTGGATTGTTTCTTTCGCGAAGCGGCAGTGGCCGGATTGGAAGCGAGTCAGGTACGCGTGGCGTGCGAAACGCTGGCCACCACCAATCGGGTGGTAATCGCCGGCGAAACCCGCGGCCCGCGCACCATCACGCATGACCTGATTGCCCATTTGGCTCGTCTGGCCATTCGCGATATTGGCTACGAGCAGGATGGATTCCATTGGGAAAACGCCAAGATCGAAGTGCTGCTTCACGGCCAGTCCGCGGACATCGCCCAAGGCGTTGATGCCAGCGGCGAAAAGGATGAAGGCGCCGGCGATCAGGGCATCATGTTCGGCTACGCCTGCACCGAGACCGCCGATCTGATGCCGGCCCCGCTGTACTACTCCCACAAGATTTTGCATTTGATGGCCGCCGCTCGTAAAAGCGGCGCCGCCAAAATGCTTGGGCCTGATGCCAAGAGTCAGGTGACCGTGCGCTACGAGAACGGCAAGCCAGTGGGTGCGACCCAGATCGTGGTCTCCACCCAGCATCTCGACGAAAAGCTCACCTCTTCCGACGTGAAGGCCATCATCGAGCCCTACGTTAATCAAGCCCTGCCGAGCGGCTGGATCTCACCAGAGACGGTCTGGCACGTGAACCCGACCGGCGCTTTTGTGATTGGCGGACCGGACGGCGACTGCGGCCTCACCGGGCGCAAAATCATCGTGGATACCTACGGCGGCGCGGCGCCACATGGTGGCGGGGCGTTCTCCGGCAAGGATCCGACCAAGGTCGATCGCTCTGCGGCGTATGCCGCTCGCTACCTTGCCAAGAACGTGGTGGCTGCGGGTCTGTCTGAGCGCTGCACGATTCAGTTGGCTTACGCCATCGGCGTTGCCAAGCCTTTGTCGCTGTACGTTGATCTGCATGGCACCGGACAGGTCGATGCCGGCAAGCTGGAAGTCGTGTTGGCCGAGGTCATGAACCTGACGCCGCGCGGCATTCGCACGCATCTCAATCTCAATCGCCCGATTTACGCCCGTACTTCTGCCTACGGGCATTTTGGGCGTCAGGCCGACGCCGACGGTGGCTTCTCGTGGGAGAAGACCGACTTGGCGGACACCCTCAAGCGCGCAATGGCCTAAGCGATCCGCCGCGCCTCGCGCGGCGTATCTCTCGCAGTCAACTCACTATCAGTAAGGAATTTTCATGACCCGAGGCAAAGCCCCTGTGGCCACCCCCGCCCGCGCGACACGCGGTACCCGTAGCAAAGCAGCCGTGACGATTACCGACTATGTGGTGAAAGACATCGCGCTGGCCGATTTTGGCCGCGTGGAGATTGAATTGGCAGAGCAGGAGATGCCGGGCCTGTTGGCCATGCGTCAGGAGTTCGGTAAATCGAAGCCGCTCAAAGGCGCGCGAATCACCGGCTCGCTCCACATGACCATTCAGACCGCGGTGTTGATTGAAACCCTCCAGCATCTGGGCGCCAAAGTCCGCTGGGCCAGCTGCAATATCTTCTCGACCCAGGACCACGCCGCTGCGGCGATCGCCAAAGCCGGCACGCCGGTCTTCGCCTACAAAGGCGAAACCCTGGAAGAGTACTGGGATTACACCGACCGCATCCTCGACTGGGGCGACGGCCTTGGTCCGAACATGATTCTGGACGACGGCGGCGATGCCACCCTGTACGTGCATCTGGGGCTCAAGGCCGAGACCGATCCGTCCGTCCTCGACAAGCCAACCAATCCTGAAGAGGCCGCGCTTTACGCCCAGCTCAAGATGGCGCTGAAGCGGGACCCGAATCGGTTTAGCCGCATCGCCCCAGCGATTAAGGGCGTTACCGAAGAAACCACGACGGGCGTCCATCGCCTGTATCAGAAGTACGAGCGTGGCGAACTGCTGTTCCCCGCGATGAACGTGAACGACGCGGTGACCAAATCGAAGTTCGACAACCTCTACGGCTGCCGTCACTCACTGATCGATGCGCTGAACCGCGCGACAGACGTGATGATCTCCGGCAAGGTTGCCGTGGTTGCCGGTTACGGCGACGTAGGCAAAGGCTCTTGCCAGTCTCTGCGTGGCCAGGGCGCGCGAGTGATCGTCACCGAAATCGACCCCATCTGCGCCTTGCAGGCGGCGATGGAAGGTTATCAGGTGATGAAAATGGACGACGCCTGCAAGATTGGCGACATCTTCGTGACCACCACCGGCTGCTGTGACGTGATCACCGAGCGCCACATGAAGCAGATGAAGGACTTGGCCATCGTTTGCAACATTGGCCACTTCGATAGCGAAATTCAGGTGGAAAAACTCCGCAAATATCGCTGGCACGAAGTGAAGCCGCAGGTGCATCGCATCGAAACCGCGCGTGGTCGCAGCATCATCCTGCTGGCCGAAGGTCGCTTGGTGAATCTGGGTTGCGCTACCGGCCATCCAAGCTTCGTGATGTCCAACTCCTTTACCAACCAGACCATCGCGCAGATCGAATTCTTCCAGCGGGCAGAGGAGTACGCCCTGGGCGTGCACACGCTGCCGAAGCTGCTGGACGAAAAAGTGGCGCGCCTGCATCTGGCGAAACTCGGCGTTGAACTGGAAGAACTGTCGAAAGATCAGGCCAAGTACATGGGGCTGGCGCAGACCGGTCCGTACAAGCCGCATCACTATCGGTATTAAGTGATTACCGGCGCGGCGAATTCAGATTCGCCGCGCCGGTTCCCTCGTCGTTCGAGGTTCCCGTCCGCGCAATGCGGTCTCTGGCAGGGCGCCGGTTTGCGGCTAGAATGAGCGCCCCTTTTTGCGACGTTGTAAGGCGGCATGGCTCTTCATCTTCATAACTCACTTACCCGGCAAAAAGAACTGTTTACACCGCTGGATGCTGGCCGCGTCACGCTCTACGCCTGCGGCCCTACGGTCTATAACCCTCCTCACATTGGCAATGCGCGCGCGGCAGTGGTCTACGACCTGCTCTATCGCGTGCTGTGTCGCCACTATCCCAACGTTGTCTATGCCCGGAACATTACGGATGTCGACGACAAGATTAATCTCGCCGCGCAGAAAGAAGGCGTGCCAATTGGGGTGATTACCGATCGCTACACAGCGGTGTATCACCGCGACACCGCGGCCCTGGGCGTCATGCCGCCGGTCATCGAACCGCGCGCTACTGAACATATTCCGCAGATGATTGTGATGATCGAAAAGCTCATCGCAGCCGGCAACGCCTATGTGGCCGAAGGGCACGTGTTGTTTAACGTGCCGTCCTATCCTGCGTATGGTCGCCTTTCCGGACGCTCGCTGGATGAGATGATTGCCGGCGCTCGCGTCGATGTCGCGCCCTATAAGCGCGACCCTGCCGATTTTGTGTTGTGGAAGCCCTCCGAAACGCCCTCGCCGGGTTGGGACAGCCCGTGGGGGCGCGGTCGGCCCGGCTGGCACATCGAATGTTCGGCAATGAGCGAGCAGCACCTCGGGCGTACTATCGACATCCATGGCGGTGGCAACGACCTCAAATTCCCGCATCACGAGAACGAAATTGCCCAGAGCACCTGCGCGCACGGGGGCGAGGTGTTTGCCCGTTACTGGGTACATAACGGTTTTGTCGAAATCGACCAGCAGAAGATGTCGAAGTCGCTTGGCAATGTATTGCTGGTGCAGAACATTCTTGAGCGGCACCCGGGCGAGGCTGTGCGGATGGCGCTGATCAAGGGGCGTTATCGTGAGCCCATTAGCTGGAGCGAGGCGCTCGTGAGCGAGGCTAAAACGCAGCTTGACCGGCTCTATGGCGTGTTACGCCGGATGGCAGCCGTGGCCGCAGACGAGCATGCAGGCGTTCATCCTGATTTTGCAGCAGCCATGGATGACGATTTGAATAGCCCGATGGCGATTGCGGTGCTGATGGAACTTGTGACCCGCGCCAACAGCACCAACGACGAGACGACGCTGGCCGTCCTCAAGGCGCAGTTGCTGGCCGGCGGCCGCGAACTCGGGATCCTGCAACAGTCACCCGCTGAGTGGTTTTCCTCCTCGCCGAACCAAACGGTCGACGTTGAGAAAATAGAGGCGCTCATCGCGGCCCGTAACGAAGCCAGACGGAACAAGGATTTTGCCCGGGCCGATCAGGTGCGAGACGAACTCACCGCGCTCGGCATTCGAATTGAAGACGGTGCCGGTGGCACCACGTGGCGCACCCTACAGACGTCCGCCAAGGAAACCCTATGAGCGCAACTGCCGCTGACCTCAACGCCGCCCAGCAGGAAATCGTCGAGACCTTTGGTTTCCTGGAGGATTGGACCGACCGCTACCAGTACCTGATTGACCTCGGGCGCCAGATGCCCGCATTCCCTGAGGAATGCAAGACCGAGCAGTACCGACTCAAGGGTTGCCAAAGTCAG
>CAMCQE010000112.1 GCA_945876945.1 Klebsiella pneumoniae | reverse complement strand
TCGGCCTCTCCCCGTTCGTGCTGAGCTTGTCGAAGCATGAACGGGCCGCGGTTTTCACCGCTCGTTCTTCCGCAAACTCAGACCGAACAGGGGCATCGGGATTAATGCGGACCCGCCAGTGCGTCGGCCTCAGTAAGGCGTTTCCCCCGCCTGTTTGCCCAGCGCATAGGCCTTTTCGATATTGCCCATGAACAGTCCATAAAAATCCTGCAACAGCGGATCCATCTGGGCCGCGGGCAGCGCGCCTTCGGTGTAGTGACCTTCCCAGCGAATCTGGGTCTTGCCCTGACCGGCCTCGCTGAAATGCACCACCGCCACGTAATCCAGCATGGGTAGCGGATAGTTCTCCACGATGGAGTAGACGATGACTCGCTGCGGCACGGCCACGTCCAGTCGCTCAATAATTTGCCCGTCCACACCCAGCTCCGGCTTGAAGCGCGCGAAGCGGCGCGCGCCGATATGGCTGCCTTCGCAGGTGAATTCGGTGAGGTTGCCCGGCGGATGGAGCTTATCCAGCGCGCCGAAGTCGGCGAGCCAGGCCCAGCAGTAATCGAGTGGCGCGTTCAGCGTACGTTCGAGAGTGGCGACGGGCATGAGTCCTCCTGCTTGCGCATGGTTGCTTTTGGGTTGGGGGTTCTAGGTACACCGGCCTCACGCTTGAAGCAAGCAGCGAGCGGTGGGCGGCTCGCGCGGCAGGTGCTAAATTCCAGCCCACGCATTCCAACAACACGCCCGTCGGCGCATGGGCTCAAGGGGAGACTTTCATGGCTGAGTTTGACTTGGTGATCCGTAACGGCATGCTCATCGACGGCACGCGCGTCGCCCGTTATCGCGCCGACGTCGGCATCAAAAACGGCGTGGTGGCCGACATCGGCCGACTCCCTGCCCATTCCGGCAAACGCGAAATCGACGCCCACGGCTGCATCGTCGCCCCGGGCTTCGTCGACCTTCACACGCACTATGACGCCCAGCTGTTCTGGGATCCCTACTGCACCCTCTCCGGCTGGCATGGCATTACGTCCGCCGCCATCGGCAACTGCGGCTTTGGCTTTGCGCCGGTGCGCCCGGAAGAGCGCGAACGCGCCATGCTCTCCATGACCCGCGTCGAAGCCGTGCCCTATGTGTCGATGAAAGAAGGCATGCCCTGGGACTGGACCACCTTCCCCGAGTTTCTCGACAGCGTCGACCGCGCACCCAAAGCCATGAACATCCTGCCCTACGTGCCGGTGGGCCCCTTACTGGTATGGGTAATGGGCCTGGAAGACGCCAAGGCCGGGCGCATGCCCACCGAGAAAGAACACGCCGAAATCTGCCGCCTGTTTGAAGAATCCCTCGACGCCGGCGGCTGCGGCTGGTCCGCCCAGCGCCTGATGCCTAATGGCCCGGCGGCCGTCCAGCTCGATTACGACGGCACCCCGATGGTGACCGACGTCATGCACGACGAAACCTGCGAGCGCCTCGCCGCGGTGCTCGGCAAGCGCAACGAAGGCTTTATGCAGATGACCATCGCCTCCGGCTCGGTAGCGCGCGATCAGGCGCACATCGAACGCCTGACCGACATCTCCGGCCGGCCGATGGTGTGGAACGTCCTCCAGGTCTACGACCACAAGCCGGAAGTGCATCGCGGCAGCCTCAAATGGCTGAACAGCTGCCACGAGCGCGGCCTGCGTGTTTACGGTCAGGGTCTCACTACCGACGCCGGCTACGGCTTCACGCTGGAAGACTGGAACCTGTGGGACGAGCGCCCGGCGTGGCGCGAAGCCTGCCTCGGCACGGTGGAAGAAAAGCTCGCCAAGTTTGCCGACCCGGCGCGGCGCGCGGT
Organism: Klebsiella pneumoniae; assembly: GCA_945876945.1. Classification (GTDB taxonomy): domain Bacteria; phylum Pseudomonadota; class Gammaproteobacteria. The sequence goes on along the minus strand of CAMCQE010000112.1, from coordinate 9,420 downwards.
ACTGAAAAGCCAGATGCCCGTGCTGGTCACCTCCGGCATTCCGCAGCTGGTGGTCACCGGCCCGGCCTCCCCGGAAACCGAGCAATATCGCGACATGATGATTGGCGCGATTGCCGAAAAGCTGGGCAAACATCCGGTCGACGCCCTGCTCGACATCGCCGTGCACGACAAACTCAAAACCGAATTCTTCGCCGCCGGCACCAATAGCTGGCCGGGCTATATGGGCGAAGTCGTCGACAACCCCTATGTGATTTTTGGCGTCTCCGACGGCGGCGCGCACACCAAGTTCCTGACCGCCGGGCGCTACCCCACGGAAACCATCTGCAAGGCGGTGCGCGAGCACGGCATGATGAGTCTGGAAGAAGCGCATTGGCGCTTGAGTACCCTGCCGGCAATGGTCGCCGGCTTCGAGAACCGCGGCGTGATCCGTCGCGGGGCGCCGGCCGACATCATCGTGTACGACTACGAAAACCTGAACGTGCTGCCGGGCGAAATCGTGCACGACCTGCCGGGCGGCGAATGGCGTCGTATCCAGCGCGCGCAGGGTTATCGCTACATTCTGGTCAACGGCCAAATCACCATCGAGAACGACAAGGAGACGAATACGTTCTCCGGTCAGTTGTTGCGCTTTGGTAAGGGCCGGCTGGCGCGGGCGGCGTAAGGCGCCAGGCAAGTGCTGAACCCCGTTCGTCCTTGCCGAAGGATGAACGGGCGAGGCCTGCACCAGTCGGCCATGCGGTCAGATTGGAGACCCCGCTCTCGCCCTTCGACAGGCTCAGGGCGAACGGTGAACTGAGCTGATAGGTAAAACCTCCGAGTGTCCCGAGTGTCCCGAGTCCCGAGTCCCGAGTCCCGAGTCTCGAGTTTCAAGTCCCGAGTCCCCTGAACCCCGTTCGTCCTGAGCTTGTCGAAGGATGAACGGGCCGGCGTCCAGATCTCCAGTGCAACAACCCGCCCTTCGACAAGCGCGAACGGTGCACTGACAGCCTCAACCCCGTGGGTAGCGCCGCTTGTCGAAGCATGTATGGGCGCTCGCCCAAGCTTGTCACCCACGCCTTAAGCGGCAATCATGCCGCTCCGACGGCCACCGGCCGAATCCTCCAATTCCGCTCTCAAGGTTGACTCACAATGGGACGTATTTTCGAAACCCGTAAACACACCATGTTTGCCCGCTGGGACCGCATGGCCAAGGCCTTCACCCGCGTCGGCAAGGACATCACCATTGCGGTTCGCGCCGGCGGCCCGGATCCGGCCAGCAACCCGGCACTGCGCCGCGTGATCCAGAACGCGCGCGCGGTGAACATGCCGAAAGACAAGGTGGAATCCGCGATCAAGCGCGCTTCCGGCAAAGACGCCACCAATTACGATGTGGTGATGTACGAAGGCTACGCGCCGCACGGCGTGGCGATTCTGGTGGAAACCGCGACCGACAATCCGGTGCGGACCGTGGCCTCGGTGCGCAGCATCTTCAACAAGCTGGGCGGCAGTCTGGGCGTGAACGGCAGCGTGTCGTTCATGTTCAATCGCATGGGCGTGTTCAAGCTCAATCCCACCGGCATCGATCAGGACGATCTCGAGCTCTACCTCATCGACCACGGCCTGGAAGAAATGGGGGAAGGCGAAGGCGAAAAGGGCGAGCCCCTGCTCATCGTCCGCTGCAATTTCCCGGATTTCGGCCAGGTGCAGAAAGCGCTGGAAGACAGAGGCATCACGCCCATCTCCGCGGAGCACGAGTACGTGTGCACCACCAGCGCCGACTTGCCGGAAGACAAGGCCAAGGAAGTGCTGGAACTGGTCGACCGTCTGGAACAGGACGACGACGTGCAGAACGTTTATCACACGCTGGCCTGAGGCCCGCACGAGCCAGAAAGCTTTCTATGACCACACTCGCCCCCCGCCCGCTACGCGTCGTTGTGATCGGTGCGGGGATGGCCGGCATCCTGGCTGGCATCCGGCTGGAACGCGCAGGTTTCAGCAACTACGTGATTTACGAAAAGGCCTCGCGCGTGGGCGGCACCTGGCGCGAGAACACCTATCCCGGCATTGCCTGCGATGTGCCCGCGCACTTGTACACCTACAGCTTCGAACCGAATCCGTCCTGGTCCAGCACCTTCGCGCCGGGTCACGAGATTCAGGCGTATTTCGAGCATGTGGCCGTGAAGTACGGCGTGATGCCGCGCATCCAGCTCAATACCGAAATCACCCGCAGCGAATGGCTTAACGGCCGCTGGCGATTAACGCTGGCCGACGGCCGCACGGATGAGGCGGACATCCTCATCGCAGCGACCGGCGTTCTGCATCATCCCAATCAGCCGCAGCTGCCGGGGCTGGAAAATTTCGCCGGCGCGAGCTTTCACAGCGCGCAGTGGGATCATTCGGTAGCGCTTGATAGCCAACGCGTTGGCGTGATTGGCACCGGCTCTACCGCCATCCAGATCACCTCGGCGCTGGTGCCGCGCGTGGCGGCGTTCTCGCTCTTTCAGCGCACCGCGCAGTGGGTGATGGCGATTGAGAATCCGGCCTACACGCCTGAGCAGCGCGCAGCGTTTGCGAGCGACCCGGCGCAAATTGACGCCATCCGCGAACAGGCCACCACGATGATGGTGGACTTTGTGTCGGCGGCCATCATCGACGCGGACTCGCCCGGCATGAAATCCATCGAGCGCCGCTGCCTGCAAAACCTCGAGAACAGCGTGCGCGACCCTGAACTGCGCGAGCGGCTACGCCCCAACTACCGCGCGGCGTGCAAGCGGCTGGTGTTCTCGGCGAATTTTTACGACGCCATCCAGCAGCCCAACGCGCAGCTGGTGACGAGCGGCATCGAGCGCATCGAAGCCAACGGCGTGCGTACCGCCGACGGCGTGCTGCATGAACTGGACGTGCTGGTGCTCGCCACCGGTTTTCGCGCCGACCGCTTCGTGCGACCGACCGTGGTGCTGGGGCGCGACGGCCTCGATCTCGATACGGTGTGGGCGGAGCGGCCGATGGCGTATCTCTCGCTCTCCGTCCCGGGCTTCCCCAACTTCTTTTTGCTCAACGGCCCCAACGGCCCGGTGGGCAATTTCTCGCTGATCAAAATCGCCGAATTGCAGCTCGACTATGTGCTGCAGCTGATGGCCCGTTTACGCGATGGTGCGGCCAGCGAAATTTCCGCCGCGCCGCAGGCCGCGCAGGCATTTGAAGCCGCGCGCATCGAAGCGGCTAAAAAAAGCATCTGGGCCACCGGCTGCAAAAGCTGGTATCTCGACAAAAACGGTGTGCCAGCGAGCTGGCCGTGGACCTACGGACGGTTTGTAGAAGAAATGGCCGCGCCGCAGTGGGCAGCGTTCGAGCAGCGCTGAGCAAGCGCCCGCCACCGGCTACCCGTTCATCCTTCGACAAGCTCAGGACGAACGGGGTTTGAGCGCGCAGATCTGCTGCGGCGTGCACGATAACGAAGGCCGGAGACATCACACTGGCTCAGCCGGTCACTGGCCCGCCCGTCACGTCGCCGCGACTCGGCCTATCCCCCGTTTCGGCCTGTCCCCGTTTTGGCCTGTCCCCCGTTTCGGCCTATCCCCCGTTTCGGCCTATCCCCCGTTTTGGCCTATCCCCCGTTTTGGCCTACCCCCCGTTCGTGCTGAGCTTGTCGAAGCATGAACGGGCAGGCACAAGGCCCAACACCAGCGAGCCTGCTTGAATTCAAACCCGCTGGCTCAGAACGAACGGGGCTTGAGCGCGCAGATCCGCGCGGGGCAGACGGCAACGAAGGCTGAAAGGCACCACACTGAATCAGCCCGTCACGCCGTCGTGGCACGGCCTATCCCCCGCTCGTGCTGAGCCTGTCGAAGCATGAACGGGCAGGCACAAGGCCCAATACCAGAACCCTTGCTTGACTCAACACACGCTGGCTCAGAACGAACAGGGTTTGAGCGCGATCCTCAGTCTGCCTTACACCTTCAGCATCAACTTGCCGGTGTTCTCGCCGGTGTAGAGCTTGCGCACGCTCTTCACCGCGTTCTCCAGGCCCTCGTCCATGTCGACCTTGAACTTGAGCTTGCCTTCCAGCATCCAGCCGCCCAGCGCGGCAATGGCTTCGGGATAGCGGTTCATGTAGTCGAGCACGATGAAGCCCTGAATCTTCACGCGCTGCATGAGAATCATCGGGTAGTTCTTGGGACCCGGGACATCGCCGGTGGCGTTGTACTGCGAGATGAGCCCGCAGGTGGGAATGCGCCCAAACAGATTCATCTGCTTCAGGCAGGCGTCCAGAATGTCACCGCCCACGTTATCGAAGTACACATCGATGCCCTGCGGGCAGGTGCGCTTGAGCGCCTCGGCGACGTTTTCGGTCTTGTAGTTGATGGCGGCATCGAAGCCGAGCTCGTCGACAATCCATTGGCACTTGGCATCGCTGCCGGCCAGACCCACCGCGCGGCAACCCTGAATTTTCGCGATCTGCCCCACAATCGAACCCACCGCACCAGCGGCGGCAGACACCACCACGGTTTCGCCGGCTTTGGGCGTTCCCAGATCCATCAGGCAGAAGTAGGCCGTGGGACCCACGATCGCAAACAGCCCGAACGCATCCGAAACGGACAAACCGCCCAGCGGCCCCATCTTGTTGATGTAGCCCGGGATGCCGATCTGATATTTCGACCAGCTGCCCAGACCGCTCACCAGATCGCCCGGCGCAAAGTCCGGGTGCTTCGAAGACACCACCGTGCCGCAGATCGCGCCGCGCATCGGATCGCCCAGGGCCACCGGCGGCATGTACTGATCCATGTCGCTCATCCAGATGCGATTGGTGGGATCGAGCGAGAGATAGTCCATCTTCACCAGAAACTGGCCGTCGGCCGGGGTGGGAATCGGCTCTTCGTCGTAGCTCAGCACGTCATCCCCAATGGTGCCCACCGGGCGTTTGCGCAGGCGCCAGACTTTGTTTACGTCAGTCACGTTTGATCTCCTTGTTTAGTTTGAGACGGCCGGTTCGCGGCGCGATAAGCGGCGAGCGAGCGTGACCGCATCTTACGCCCTGCGCCACCGTCACGGTGCGGCAGGACAGCGCCTTACCTCGTCGCTACAATCGCAGCGCTTCGCGCCCATGATTGCGGTGTCATCAAACGCCGCCAGACTGCGCTTTCCACCCCCTGCTCTGGAGAACCCGATGACCACTACCGCTTCCTCCGACGCCCTGTCGCGTCAGCACACCCAGTTTCAAGGCCGGCTCGTTTTTGTGGGTTTCGGGAGCATTGGCCAAGGCGTGTTGCCGCTCATCCTGCGCCACATCGGGGGCCTTACGCCTGAGCGCATGACCATCATCACCGCCGACGAGGCGGGCCGCGCCGAGGCCGAAGCCTTCGGGGTGAAGTTCGTGGTGCAGCCGCTCGACCGTGAGAACTATCGTCAGGTGCTCGACCCGCTGGTCGGCGCGGGCGATTTCCTGCTGAATCTGTCGGTGGACGTGTCCAGCGTGGCGCTGATCGAATACGCCGGCGAACGTCAGGCCTTGTATCTCGACACCTGCATCGAGCCCTGGCCAGGCGGCTATACCGACCCCAGCATCCCGCCCTCCCTGCGCTCCAACTACGCGCTGCGCGAGTCGGCCCTGGCGCTGCGCGAGAAGCGGCCCGGCGGCGCCACCGCTGTCATTACCCACGGCGCCAATCCCGGGCTCGTCTCGCACTTTGTGAAGCAGGCGCTGATTAACATCGCGACCGACCTTGGTCTCGCCCCCGGCGAGCCGACCACCCGCGAACACTGGGCGGCGCTGGCCGCCAAGCTCAACGTCAAAGTGATTCACATTGCCGAGCGCGACACCCAAACCCCCAGCGTGCCGAAAGAAGTGGGTGAGTTTGTGAATACCTGGTCGGTGGACGGCTTTGTGAGCGAAGGCTCGCAGCCCGCCGAGCTCGGCTGGGGCACGCACGAACGCGCGCTGCCGGCCGACGGCCGTCGCCACGACTTTGGCCGCGACAGCGCCATCTATCTCATGCGCCCCGGCGCCGGCACCAAGGTGCGCAGCTGGACGCCGATGGAAGGCCACTATCACGGTTTTCTCATCACCCACGGCGAGTCGATTTCGATTTCGGACTACCTCACGCACCGCGAAGGCGAGACCGTGACCTATCGCCCCACCGTGCATTACGCCTACCACCCGAGCGACTCCGCGGTGTTGTCTGTCCACGAGTTCGCGGGCCGCAACTGGCAGCTGCAAGACCGCAAACGCATCCTCATGCACGACATCGTCTCCGGCGTGGATGAACTTGGCGTGCTGCTGGCCGGCCACGCCAAAAACGCCTACTGGTACGGCTCGCAGCTCGAAATCGAAGAAGCCCGCGCGCTGGTGCCGCACAACAGCGCGACCAGCCTGCAGGTCACGGTGGCGGTGCTCTCCGGCATGATTTGGGCGATGGAGAATCCGGCGCTCGGCATCGTTGAGCCGGATGAAATGGACTACCGCCGCAACCTCGAAATCTGTATGCCCTATCTGGGACCGGTCGTTGGCGCCTACTCGGACTGGACGCCGCTGTTCGAGCGCGGCCAGCTGTTTCCGGAAGACCTCGATCTGGACGACGCCTGGCAGTTTAAAAACGTCCGGGTGTAGCGCTTGAGCGCAGACCTGCTGTTTGAACTGGCAGACGGCGTTGCGCTGATTACGCTTAATCGCCCGCAGGCCATGAACGCCTTTGAGGGCGCCATGCGCGAATACCTGCTGGCGCGCTTGCACGACGTCGCCACCGACCGCGCAGTGCGCTGCGTGGTGATTACCGGCGTCAGCAACGCCTTCTGCACGGGCGGCAACATCGCCGGCATGGCCGAATTGCAGGCTAACGACGACGTCGCCACCATCGAGCAGCGGATGCACACCGGGGGCAAGGTGGTGCGACTGGTGCGCGAGATGGACAAGCCGGTGATCGCGGCCGTCAACGGCGCGGCCGCCGGCGGTGGGCTCAATCTCGCGCTGGCCTGCGACATACGCTACGCCGCGCCCAAGGCCAAGTTCTCCGCCAGTTTCGTGAAAATCGGACTGGTGCCGGACTGGGGCGGGCACTATCTGCTGACCCGCATGGTGGGCACCGCGCGCGCCATGGAACTCATGATGAGCGGCGAGCGACTGGATGCCGCAGAAGCGCTGCGGCTGGGGCTGGTGAATCGCGTGTTCCCGCAAGACACTTTTCTGAATGAAGTGATGAGCCGCGCCAAACAGTTCGCGGCCGGCCCGCGTGAGGCCATCGCCGCCATCAAGCGCGGCGTGTATCTGGGCGCCACCGGCAGCCTCGACGACACCCTCGCGTTCGAACAACTCACTCAGGCCCAGCTGTTTCTGGGCGCCGATGCGCGCGAAGGCATGCGCGCCTTCCTCGACAAACGTCCGGCCCGCTTCGGCCAGGATCAGGAGTAAGCCCATGCAAGGCGTGCTGGTGTCGCAATGGCAACCGTTTGATCAACTCACGCTGCAGGAACTGCCGCTGCCGGAGATCGCCGACAACGAACTCCTGCTCCGCGTGCATGCCGCCGGCATGAGCTTCGCCACCAGTTTGGTGGTGCAGGGCAAATATCAGCGCAAACCGCCGCTGCCCTTTGTGCCGGGCACCGAAGTGGCCGGCGTGGTGGCACGCGTGGGCGCCAAGGTCAGGCGCTTCAAGCCCGGCGATCGCGTGTGTTCGGTGCTGGACTGGGGCGGGCTCGCCGAGTTCGCCGCCGCCAAGGAAGTGAACGTCTACGCCCTGCCCGACAGCCTCGATTTCCCGCCGGCCATATCGTTTACCAATTCCTATGCGACTTCCGCCGCCGCGCTCACCTGGCCGCATTTGCTGAACCTGCAGGCAGGGCAAACCCTGCTGGTGCACGGCGCCGCCGGTGGGGTAGGTCTGGCCGCGATCGAAATCGGCAAAATTCTGGGCGCCACGGTAATCGCCACCGCCGGCTCGGCCGAGAAACTGGCCGTCGCCCGCGCGCACGGCGCCGACCACGTCATCAACTATCGCGAGCAGGCATTTCGCGATGAAGTGTTAAGCCTCACCAAGGGCCAGGGCGTGAACGCGGTCTACGACCCCGTGGGCGGTGACGTGTTTATGCAGTCCTTACGCTGCATGGCGCCCGAGGCCCGCATCATGCCGGTGGGCTTCGCCGGCGGCGACATCCCCAATATCCCGGCCAATCTGCTGCTGGTGAAGAACCTCACCGTGTGCGGGCTCAACCTGGGCTACTACTACGGCTGGAGCCCGCAGGACATGCGCTACGAATTCGAACCCCGCATGCGCGCCACGCTCCAGCAACTTTTCGACTGGTTTGTCGAAGGGAAAATCAAACCGCAGGTCGCCGCCACCTATCCGCTCGCGGAGTTCCAGCAGGCGATGGCGGACGTGCTGGGGCGTAAAGCGATTGGGCGGGTGGCGGTGGTGATGTGAGGGAAGCGTCCGCAGCCATGAGGCTGCGGAGACATCGGCAACGCGCCGCTCAGGGCTGCTTCAGCACCGTCTCGTGATCTTCCATCACCATGAACCGAATGGAGGAGCGGTCGAACAGTTTTTCCTCGTCGGCCTGAATGATCGCGGCGGTTTCCGGGTCGGACAGATAGGCCATGCCCTGCAGGAAATCGGCTTCGTCGTCGAACCACAGTTCGGTCAGCACGTCGCAGGGTGATTCGCCGACGGCGGCGTAGGTGTCGTTGCCGAAGGGCCGCACGAAGTGGCGCACGTAGCGTTTGAGGTTGGGCACTTTCGAAGCCCCCAGCGGCGCGTGCTTCGTTTCGTAGTAGTCGATGAATTCCTCCATCGAAAGACCGGGCCGGCGCTTGATTGAAACAATGACCTTGAACATGGCGTGCTCCTGCTGCGGTGGGGTAGCCACACTCTGCCCGAGTTTCACGCGGGAAGACTAGAGGCGCCACACCGGCGGGCGCCGAAGCCAACGATGCCCGCAGCGGGCGCTGAGCTCAAGGCTCGTCGTCTTCGCCGGAGCCTACATAGCGTCCATCGGGCGCGAGCCTGGGCGCACCGCCCACATAGCTGCCGTCCGGCGCGAGATGCGGCTCACCGCCCACGTAAGTCCCATCCGGGGCGAGCCGTGGTTCGCCGCCGACGTAAGTCCCGTCTGGCGCGAGACGCGGTTCGCCGCCCACGTAGGTGCCATCCGGCGCGAGGCGCGGCTCCCCTTCCACATAAGTGCCGTCGGGGGCAAGGCGCGCCGCGTACGCGGCGGGGATGACGGCGCCCAGCGCAATCAGCGCGAGCCCAATCAGGCGGGGTCGAAAAACGGCTATCGAGGTCTTCATGCAGCACAACTCCTTATGCGGTTTTAATTCTGGCGACAGCGGATCGCTGACCGCCGCGAGCGGGTTCGTTAGCGGCTAGACCGCCGCGCCCGGTGTCAGCATCAAATGCACTTCATGCGTCATCAAACATAAGAAACCCACCAGCCCCACGTAGGCCGCGC
>CAMCQE010000111.1 GCA_945876945.1 Klebsiella pneumoniae | reverse complement strand
TCGCCACCGCGCTATATTCGGCGGCAACTCAGGATCTTCGCCGTCATGACATCGACCCCAGACGTATTCCAACAGGGGTAACTTTGGGGGTAACAGGCTTTTTTCCGAACTCAAAAAAAATAAATTAAACAAAAACTTGGCGATTACGTTCGGTAGAGACCCCAGCCTCCAACACCTTTCCAGGGACAGCCAAGGCGTTCCGAAATAGCCCGCGTTGGCGCGGCGCGCTCGCGAATCTGCTGTCCAAAGATGTCCGTGGAAAGCCCCGCTCAAAATGGGGTGACTTTCCAGCGTCACGCCGAGTGTTGGTAACGAGTTACCCTGGCAAGCCGATTTCTCTGGTCCGTAAGCGAGTGGGTCGTTCGACGTGTTGGATAATGTGTCGACGAAGCCGAAAGTACAGCAGCTGCGGGCCCTGTGCGCGCTAGAGCCGTTTCAGAATAGACCACCGTTCGAAAAACTCGTCGGTGGCCTCGCCCACGCTTAAGAGGGGCGAAGCAGTATCTGGCACGGCATCGTTTATGCCATCTTCGTCAACGAAAGATCGGTGCGAGTCTCAAAAAATTTGGCCTCGCTATGTATGGGCGCTCTTCGACTGCTCAAGGCGCATGCCGAGGCAGATATCGACTCCATGCTCGAGGCTGTCGCCCGGGCACTCGGAGGCTGAACACGCGCCAGACCGAATAATCCCTCTCTGAGCAAAGGACCCCAACATGAGCGAAGTCTCGATTAACGACATCAAGTTGCACTACGTCAGTATCGCCGAAGCGAAGCAGCTGCCGGGCCTACGCATCGTCCTCGGGGCCTATGCCGACCCCGGCATGTGGCGGGAAGCCTGCAAGGGGATCTGCTACGCCAAGGGCTTGAGCTACACGCCAGTGGTCACGGCAAATGCCGGCTCTTCGGATACGGAGTTCGGCCTCAACGGCACCGATCGCGAGCTGCGGGAGTGGACCGCGCAATCCAGTGCGCCGGTCATGGTCTGGAACGATGAGCGCCCGCGCTCCACGTGGATCGAGCAGCTGCATCTCGCTGAGCGCCTTGCGCCCGAACCTTCCCTGATCCCTCGCAGCGTGGAGGATCGGGTGCGCATGTTCGGGCTTGCGCATGAGCTCTGCGGCGAAAACGGCTTTGGCTGGATGGGCCGGCTGATGCTGGTCGACATCGGTATGGAGCCGCTGGAAAAGGACGGCCCGGAGTACAACTTCTGGCTGCGCTTTGGCCAGAAGTACGGCCTCTCGGCCGAGGCGATCGCCGCCGCGCCGGGACGCATGGCCGACTGCCTGACGGCGCTCGATACGCAACTCGCCGCCGAGCAGGCACGCGGGCATCGGTTTTTCTTCGGCAACACGCTTTCGGCGCTCGACATCTACTGGGCGACTTTCCTCGGCCTGATCGACCCGCTCCCGGAGGAGCAGTGCCCGATGGCGTCCTTCTTCCGGCCGCTCTACACCAACACCCACCCGGTGGTGCGCGCCGCGCTCTCCGCCCGGCTGATTGCGCACCGTGAGTTCATCTATCGCGAGTTTCTGGAGCTGCCGGTAGTGTTCTGAGCGGGCGAGGGCTTGTAAGCCAGCACGCCCACGAGAACACGGATAGGCTTCCTGCAGGCTCAGCGCCATGGCGCTAGCGCTCAGCGCTCACCCGCTCGATCAGCACTTCTTCCGCCCGCTCTGATAAGACGAAGATCAATTTCATGGTCGCGCGCGTGGCGCCAACGAATAAACGTCTGATCACCGCATCGTCTAGCAACTCGAAATCAATTTCGGTGAAGATGACGCAGGGCGCGGAGCGGCCCTTGAACCGATGCACGGAGTCGATCAGCACATCGCCGTCGGTGTAGAGCGAGTTACCCAGTAGATCGTATTGCCCGGTTGGCGCACGCAACGCGTGTTTCCCGAGACGGTCGTAGGGCCGCAGGATTGAACTCTCCCGGCCGCGGTAACTCACGATGGCCACCTGCGGGCGCTTGAAGCCGAGCTTGAGACACCGGTCTATCGCAGCCGTCGTTTCATCCAGCATGCCTCTGGGATCTGAATAGGTGACGAACTCGATGCTGGATTGCGCCAAGGGGCTGCCGGGGACCACGCGCTCCTCCGGCGGCAAGATGCGATTGAGAAATCCAACAATGTCTTTCGGGCTGCGGTAGTTAATATCCGCGCGCAATCGTGCCCATCCCGGAAGAGGGACCGGTGGCCGGCCGTAGAGATTTTGCATGGGATCTTCCAGCCACCAGGCCCGCCCGCCGGGGCGCAGGAAGCGCAGCAGGTTTTCAGCCCATCCGGCTTGAAAATCCTGACCTTCATCGACGATCAGGGTATCAACGAGTTCACTCTCGGCAGGATGGTGGGCATTCAGCGCCGCCTCCATGTTCGAGAACGCGCCCGGCTGCGCAAAGTCGGGCGTTGCACCGTCCAGACGGTAGACCCTGTCGGCAAGCTGATGGTAGGTCGTCACCTGACCGCCGGGCGGTGCGATGACCATGATGTGGTCGGCCAGAGGCCGGTTGTAGCAGACGTAAAGCACCCGGCCGCCGCCACGCAGGGTATCCCCATAGACCGCCAGCGCGAGTTGGGTTTTGCCCGAGCCGGCAGTGCCCACTACGCGCAGACGAAACGGCTCAATGTCGATCCTGCGCGCCCAGTGCGCGAGGCCGCCGGAGAGCCGGGTCTGCAAGGCGCCAACGCCGTCCGCCATGCCGTTAACGTCGGGCACCAGCTCGAGATATTCGCCAAGAAACCGGTGAATCCCGCCGTTGATGGGGGAGAGTTCGCCGTCTCCGGGCAGGATGCCCGTGATAATCGGGATCAGCTCGTCTTTGCGTCTGCCGTCGACGATGCGCGCCGGATCAATGCCGGCGGTACCGGGTTGCTTGACGACGTAATCCGGACAGTAGAGCAACGCGCTGACGTCGACCGGTTCGCCCTTCATGAAATGGCGCAGGCGACTGTGGAAATTGTCCTTGTTGCGGGCGAGTTGCAACTTCACCGACTTATCCCCGTTGGCATAGGGTTTAACCAAGCCGTCGGGGGTTTCAGTGAGCAAGCCTGCTTTCTGTTCGATGAGCAGCATGCGGTTGCCGGGACCAACGACCACGAAATCAATTTCGCCGACGCTGGTTTCGGTACGGTTTTGCACCCGGGTCCAATGGACGCTGTGATACACCGCGTAGCGGTCGTCCAGACCCTCGGCGAGCACGGCCAGGGTTTCGAGTTCACGCTGAAAAGACCCGCTGCCATTCAGTTCACGCCAACCATCCGGGCTGACTCTCGCCATACCTGCCTCCGACCTTCCTGTTGCCGTGGTAGTGATGGCGTCAGTATAGAAAATCTCCGTCGCACTTGTGGCCGCCGACTTGCTCGAGTCCATCCGGCTTGCAGGCAAGCGAGAGGGTTTCCGGGGCCTTGGTTCGAGCTTGGGCAGACCCCTTTCGCGGCTTGGCCGCAGCCGGGTTGACCGATGGTGCTAGAGCACAAACGACGCTGAGAAATGGGGATAGGCCCCCAGCGCCGTATGCGCTTCCTTCAGCACGGCCTCGAGCACAGGGCCGCACGCCAGCGCCCCATTGCCACGCGGGATGAAACCGATTTTCCCGGCATTGCGCCGGAAGCCTGCGCCATGGTGGCTCGCACAATTGTCGACGGCATGCAGCAGTTCGTGCGCGAGGGTGTGGAGGATGTCGCGGGGTTCGATAGCACAGGGAGAAATTGAAATTCGATTGACGCCGTTCTGTGCCGTGGCGCAAGCGCCCGCACGGCTCGTGAGGATGCGGTCCATCACAATCCTGACCGGCGGCAGTTCAAGGCCAGATTGCCTGAAATGCGGTTCGAGATGCGTCACCGCACGCTGTAACCACGCGCAGCGCGCGGCCTCCGAGGGCGCAATCAGTTCGCGATATCCGGCGCGAGGGGCGCTGGCGAGCACCTCGCCCGTCCTTGGACAGAGCAGCGCGATGTGGCCGTGCGCCGAGAGCAGCGCGCGTTGGGTCATGGTCTCGAGCAAGCCGTCGCAGTCTTTCAACAGGGTGGATGCCGCATGCGCGATGCGCGGCCCCAGCGTTTGCACCACCTCAAGTGCGGGCGCTTGCGTCAACCAATGGGCGAGGTGTGTTTGTACCGCGAGTTGCGGATCTGGCAACAGCTTTTTCGCCACGGCGTAGTACGCCCAGATATGCGGCCGGTGCAGGTCTGCGTGTTGTGTGAAGGATTCCGTTGTGGTGACCCGCAGGGCGCTGTCCACATGGGGGAACATCAACCAGATCAGATTCCACCACGCCTGATTGCGGGCGCGCAGGATGATGCCTCCGGGCTGGGTATGGGCGTTGCCATTGCGTCGAACGTAATAGCGGGCCGGGAGGGGCGAGTAGTCCAGATGTTGAGTGGGGGTGAGGTCGTACATGGCGTCGGTGAACAGCTTCGCAAGTTAATGTCGCTGGCGTGAATGCCGTATCGGGCTAGTGCTGCGGATGACTCAACCACTGAGCCTGCGCGAATGACGGCGGCCCGCTGGCAGGTCGCCGCTCGCATTCGCCTTTGATCCCGCGTGTTACTGCAAGGTGGACGGGGCCGGCGCGCTGATCAAGGGCAGGGCGACGTCGATTTCGTCCATCGGAATCGTGCGCGGGTCGGCCAGAATTTCCGCCGCTGTGGCGGTGGTGAAGATCACTCTGCCCATCGCGTTCTGCCACGCCTTGAGCGCAAAAAAGCCCGCGTCGACCATGTTTTTAACGGCGACAAACGAGCTTTCAACGCCCTCGAAATCCACGGTGTGCTGCCATAAAAAATGGCGCCCGACCTTGGCGGTTATTTTGCCCACCTGCATTTTCTCGTTGATGCCGTTGAGCAGCAGGCAAGCCTCGGTAAAGCGGCGCTCGGTCACCGTGATCTCGTTCTCCAGGTAGAACGAAATCCAGTGCTTGTCTTCGGTAACGGTAATCATGAGCCCGCAGTTGAGGTCGTCGTTTGCTAGCCGGAGCTCAATGTTCGACGTCTTTTCAACGTGGTCGATTTGAAGTCGGTCCTCCCACCCGCAGTGGTCGACGAATTCCTGAACCAGGCGGGTGAGTTTCATTTCAGCCGGAATGTGATCCATGGGTGCACTCCTGTTCGTTGCTTGAATGAGTCAATCTGCAAAGTCACTGACAACGCCGCCCGGCGGGCCTTTCAACTTCTGGCGCGGCGAGCGGTCTGGATGGACGGCGCGAACTCAGGCGAATCCGCAGAAACTACCGATGACGTGGCCCCTGACAGCGGCAAGCGAGGCCTGATTGTTCGGGTCTGAGCGCCGTCTGGCGCTGCCAGCGAGCCCGCGTTGGCAAGCGCCTGCGAGCAGAGAAACAAGGCTAGGCCGGCGGCGCCAGCCAGCGCGATTGATTGCTTTGAGCGCGCCGGGGAGGGCGCCTGAACTGCCGTCTCGCGGTTTCAAAACCATGGCGCATTGTGGGTCGCGGGCTGGCTCAACAGATGAGCTTCCGGCAGCGTTTCCACTGCTCAATTGGCCGCCCGTGAACCCCGGCCGCCCGCGCGAAGCGTATTGTCTCGCGCTTGGCCTTAACATCGGATGAACCTGCCCTCGGGCGCCTCTTCAGCACACAAGGAAACCGCTCATGACCACGCTGGTCCTGTTCGCTCACGGTAAGGAGTCGGGCCCTTGGGGCGCGAAGATTCGGTCGCTGGCCAAGGTCGCCGAGCGCCTCGGCGCCATCGTTGAAAGCCCGAGCTACGAGGGCATGGACGACGCCGACGAGCGGGTGCAAAGACTGCTTGGCTTGTCGCTGCCAGCGCACGACCAGCTGGTGCTGGTCGGCTCCAGCATGGGCGGCTATGTGTCGGTTGAGGCCTCCGCCGTACTCAAACCCGCCGGTATGTTTCTGATGGCGCCGGCGGTATATCTGGACCGTCCCGGCTTTTCCCAGCAACACCCGCGCTCCGGCGCGCGCCACACCACCATCGTGATGGGCTGGAACGACGAGGCCATTCCGGTCGCCAACGTCATCCGCTTTGCCGAAGCGGAGCGCGCGGCGCTGCATCTGGTGGATGACAACCATCGTCTCACCGCCAGCCAGCCGCTGCTGGATCTCCTGCTGGAGCGCTTGCTGATTCAAGTCATGCACAGCGGCACCTAGTCCACGCCTTGCACGCCAGCGCCGGCCACGCTGAACGCTTAACTGCCCGCCGGCACGAGCGCCGGCACGAGCGCCGGCACGAGCGCCGGCACTATCGCCGCCCGGCATGTCCCGGCATCATCCCGCGCTCTGGGCCACCCCGCCGAGCGTGACACGTCTGTCATGCGTGAGCCCTTGGAGCAGCATCGATTGGAGCCCACAGCAGCCTTTATCGCGGCCTTGGAGCAGGCGCTGGCCGCGCGGACCTTCGTGCGGCTGGCGTTTGGTAAAGCGCGCAAGCCCCAGCCGGGCGCGGAACTTCCGCCGGAGCAAGCGAGCGCCAGACTGGTCGACATCAAGGGCGATCCGCAGCTGAGCTTTCTGCTCCGATACAAGACCAAAGACATCACGCGCAACGCGCCGTTAACGCGGGCGGGTGAGACGGTGCGCGAACTTCTGCAGACCGCTTTCCTCAACGCGCACCTGTTCACCACCGAGGCCGACCTCGACCTGCGGACTAACAACAAGGGCGAGCCACGCCTGTACCGCAACAAACCCAGCCTGCGCGAAGCGAAGGTCGAGACCCACAACCGTCAGAAGCAGTACGTGCTGGAGGCCAGCAAGGCGCCCTATCTGGCGGCGCTGGGCATCACCAGCGCGAGCGGCCATCTCAAGGGCGACAAGGCCGACAAATATCGTCAACTGCAGAACATCATCAATCTGGTGGACCAGTCCGCGGCGGATTCAGGGCTGCGCGAGAAGTCCGCGCTGCGGGTGGTTGATATGGGCTCGGGCAAGGCCTATCTCAGCTTCGCGCTCTACGACTACTTCAATCATCACCTGAAGATTCCGACCGAGGTCGTCGGCATCGACCACAACCTGACCCTGGTGGACGGCAGCAACGCGCTCGCCAGCGAATTGGGCTATGCCGGGCTGCGGTTTGAATGCGCGACGGTCGAGGCGAGCGAGATTGGCGCGGTCGATCTCCTGCTTGCGCTGCACGCCTGCGATACCGCGACCGATGCGGCGCTGTTTAAAGGGATCAGCGCCGGCGCGGCGGTGATCATGGCGGTGCCCTGTTGTCAGAAGGAGCTGCGTCCGCAGTTCAGGGCGCCGGCCGACGAGCAAGCCTTGCTGAAGCACGACACCTTCAAGGACCGCTATGCGCAGATGCTCACCGACGGCCTGCGCGCCCTGTTGCTGGAGTCGCAGGGCTATCGCGCCAAAGTCATCGAGTTCATTTCAGACGCGCACACCCATCGCAACGTGATGCTGGTGGCCGTTCACGACGACCACTGCCGTCAGCAATCAATCCGGCTGGAAGAGGCGCAAGCCCTCATGGCCCGCTATCACATCGGCCATCAGAATCTGGCGAGCCTGCTGGGCGCCGCGGGTCGGCTCGGGCAGTAGGGGAGCGCACGGGCGAAGCCGGCGCAGGGAAGAATCTGGCGAGGGGTGACCGGCAGGGCGCCATTGGCCGCCCGCCCCACGCTGGAAAATGCGCCCGATGGCTCGCGTAAGCGCTTCATCCTCGGGTACTATCGCAGTCTTACCGCTTTCCACGTCCACCTGGCCTTGCTTCGCCAGTGCCAACCTTGCCCGTTACGCCGCTTAAGTTGGGTTCGAGGCTGGCACTGAGCGGCGCTCCCGAGACGCGCGACGGTGGGAGCGGAAACGCCGCAGGAGATACGAGCCGAGGCGTTGACGCAGAGGACGTGGCAAGTGGCGTCAGGGCGCTGGCCCGTCGACAGCGAACCGAACCTCACGGTGGTCGCGGGCCCAGAACAGCCGGGCGGCCCTCGCGAAGCTGACACAGAATTTTTTTAGATTATTACGACTCTCAACTTCAACCTCATCAGAGAAGCCTGCAATGCCCCGTACTACTCCGCTTTCCGATATCCGCAATATCGGCATCATCGCCCACGTCGACGCCGGCAAGACCACCACGACGGAGCGCATCCTTTATTACACCGGCCGCAAGCACAACATCATCGACATCCACGACACCAAGGATCTCAAGACGTCGACCACGACGGACTACCTTGAGCAGGAACAGAAGCGCGGCATCACCATTCAGTCCGCGGCGGTCTCCGCCTTCTGGCGCAAAAAGAAAATCAACGTCATCGACACCCCAGGCCACGTGGACTTCACCATCGAGGTGAACCGTTCGCTGCGCGTGCTCGACGGTGCGGTGGTGGTGTTCGACGGGGTGGCGGGCGTGGAACCGCAGTCCGAAACCAACTGGCGTCTGGCCGACAACTACGGCGTGCCGCGTATTTGCTACGTGAACAAGATGGACCGTAGCGGTGCCAACTTCCCGCGTTGTGTCGACATGATCAAAAAGCGCCTCGGCGCGCGCCCGCTGCCGATCCAGCTTCCTATCGGCTCGGAAGACAACTTCAAGGGCATGATCGACCTGGTCGAGATGAAAGCTCTGGTATGGGAATCCGACGACAAGGACGCCGAGTGGAAGATTCTCGACATCACCGACAACATGGCCGACGTGCTCGGCATCACTGTCCCCAGCGACCGTGAAATCCTGGATAAAATCGAGTCCTACCGGACCGAGTTGGTCGATACCTGCCTTGAGCTCGACGAAGTGGCGATGGAAGCCTATCTGGACGGCGAAATTCCCTCCAAGGAAATCATTCAGGCCTGCCTGCGCAAGGGCACCCTGACCTCCGCCTTCACCCCGGTGCTTTGCGGCTCCTCCTACAAGAACAAGGGCGTGCAGCAGGTGCTGGACGCGGTTGTGGACTACCTGCCGGCGCCGACCGACGTGGCTTCGATCAACACCGTGGACGCCGACGGTACGCCGAACGGTGAGCGCGCCTGCTCCGATGACGAACCCTTCTCCGCGCTGGCCTTCAAGGTCATCAACGACGCCTACGGCGCGCTGACCTTTATCCGCGTGTACTCCGGCGTGCTGACCAAGGGCGCCTCGGTCACCAACACCACCCGTGGCAAGCGCGAAAAAATCGGCCGTATGGTCGAAATGTTCGCCAAGGAAGCCAACCCCATCGAAGAAGCCCGCGCGGGCGACATCGTGGCGCTGGTGTCGATGGCCGAAACCGAAACCGGTGACACCCTGTGCGATTCCAACGCGCAGGTCATTCTGGAGCGCATGCGCTTCCCCGAGCCCGTGATCAGCGTGTCGCTGAAGTCAAAGGTGAAGGCCGAGCAAGAGAAGTTCACCGCAGCGCTCGGCAAGATGGTGCGCGCCGATCCTTCGCTGCGACTGGAAACCGACCGCGAAACCGGCGAAACCCTGCTCCGCGGCATGGGCGAACTCCACATCGAAGTCACCCTCGACCGCATCCGCACCGAATTCGGCGTGGAAGGCGTGATGGGCGAACCGCAGGTGGCCTATCGCGAAACCATCAATTCGAGCGTTGAAGAACGCTATGTGCACAAGAAGCAGACCGGCGGTTCCGGCCAGTTCGCCGACGTGCACATTCGCTTCGAACCGCTGGAACGCGGCACGGGCTACCAGTTTGTAGACACGACCGTGGGCGGCTCCGTGCCGAAAGAATACGTGCCCTCCGTCGACAAGGGCCTGCAGATGCAGATGGAAGACGGTGTGCTCGCGCACTACCCGACGGTGGACTTCAAGGCCACGCTGATCGACGGCAGCTACCACGACGTCGACTCCAACGCGCTGACCTTCGAAATCGCCGCCAAGGCCTGCTTCCGCGAAGCCATGCGCAAAGCCAACCCCGTGCTGCTGGAACCCGTGATGAAGGTGGAAACCGTCACCCCGGGCGACTATCTGGGTGACGTCATCGGCGACATGAACCGTCGTCGCGGCATGATCCAGGACCAGCTCGAGCGCGGTACCAACATCGCCGTACTGGCCAACGTGCCGTTGTCGGAAATGTTCGGTTACATCGGCCAGCTGCGCGGCATGACCTCCGGTCGCGCCTCGTTCACGATGGAGTTCTCGCACTACGATCCGGTCCCGCGCAGCGTCGCGGAAGCCGTCATCGCGGCGGCCAACAAGCGCTAAGCGCTGGCAGATCTCCGGAGGACGTTCGCGTCCGCCGGTAGCCAGCACAAGCCCCGACCTTCGCAAGGAGGCCGGGGCTTTTGTTTTTAGGCCTTCAAGCCAAGCCGGCGTGAGCCAGCCCCACGCTGCCCGGTTGGTCGACGGCCCCGGTGCACTCCCTTACGCTCGCAGCCCTCAACAACAGGAGGGGCGAGCGATGTCTGAAGTTCAGGGTTCATGTACTGCCGCATTCGGCAAACTGCGCGAGATTCTGGCGGCCAGTATCGCCAGCGGCGAAGACCTCGGCGCCTCGGTGGCGGTGGTGCATCAGGGTCAGATGGTGGTGGACCTCTGGGGCGGCTGGGCAGACGCCGCGCGCACCACGCCCTGGACCGAACACACCATCACCAACGTCTGGTCCACCACCAAGACCATGACCAATCTCACCGCGCTGGTGCTGGCCGATCGCGGACTCATCGACCTCGACGCGCCGGTCGCGCGCTACTGGCCCGAGTTCGGTGCCAACGGCAAAGACAATGTGCTGGTGCGCGATCTGCTTGCCCACACCTCGGGCGTTTCGGCCTGGGCGCCGCCGGTCACCGTGGCAGATCTTTACGACTGGGATAAATCCACCGCCATGCTCGCAGCCCAGCCGCAGTGGTGGCCGCGCGGCACGGCCTCGGGTTATCACGCCTTCAATCAGGGCCATCTCGTGGGCGAGGTGGTGCGCCGGGTGACCGGTCAATCGCTGGGTCGGTATTTCGCCGACGAACTGGCCGGGCCGCTGGGGGCCGACTTCCACATTGGTCTCGCCGCCGAGCACGACCATCGCGTTGCCAACATCGTGCCGCCGCCCCCGCTGCCGTTTGATCTGGCGAATCTCGACCCCGAGTCCGTCATGTACAAAACCTTCACCGGTCCGGCGGCCGATCCCACTGTGGCCTGGACCCCCGAATGGCGGCGGGCCGAGATAGGCGCGGCCAACGGCCACGGCAATGCGCGCTCGGTGGCGCGGATTCAGGCGGTGGTGAGCAACGGCGGTGAGATCGACGGCGTGCGCCTGCTGTCGCCCCAAACGATTGCGCGCATATTCGAAGAGCAGTCCAACGGGCCCGATCTCGCGCTTGGCATTCCGCTGCGCTTCGGCATTGGTTACGGCCTGCCCGAGTCCGTCACCATGCCAAGCCTGCCGCAGGGCCGGGTGTGCTACTGGGGCGGCTGGGGCGGTTCACTCATCGTGAACGACGCCGACCGCCAACTGACCATCGCCTACATGATGAACAAGA
>CAMCQE010000110.1 GCA_945876945.1 Klebsiella pneumoniae | reverse complement strand
GTGACCGGTATTGGGCACATGAGGCCCCCGGCACAAGTCGGTGAACTCGCCCTGCGAGTACAGAGAGATGTCTTCGTTGGCCGGAATGGATTCGATGATCTCCGCCTTGTAGCGCTCACCGATACTTCGGAAGTAGACAGCGGCGTCGTCGCGCGGCATCACCCTGCGAGTGACTTCCTGATTAGAGGACGCCAGTTCCTCCATCTTGCGCTCGATGCGCTCGAGGTCGTCTGGCGTGAACGGGCGCTCGTAGGAGAAGTCGTAGTAAAAGCCGTCTTCGATTACCGGCCCAATCGTGACTTGAGCGGTAGGGAACAGTTGCTTCACTGCCTGCGCCAGCAGGTGCGCCGTGCTGTGCCGAATGACCTCAAGGCCATCGGCGTCGCGCGCAGTAATGATGCTGAGCGCGATGTCGGATTCGATTAGATGAGAGGTATCAACTTCGCGGCCATCAACCCTGGCCGCCAGCGCGGCCTTGGCGAGTCCGGCGCCGATCGACTCCGCCACCTGACGCACTGTAACCGCTTGCTCAAAGTGTCTTTGGGAGCCGTCTGGCAGGGTGATGACTGGCATGCTGGAACTCCGTGGCCTGTACGAGCGGCCATCTGGACCGGGCCCGCATGGCATACGCCGAAGCAGGCAGAATCTCTTTGTAAATGGATTTCGAATGGTAGGCGCGATTGGACTCGAACCAACGACCCCCACCATGTCAAGGTGGTGCTCTAACCAGCTGAGCTACGCGCCTAAGGTCTCGAAGGGGCCGAAGAATATCGGAATCTTCCCGCCTCTGCCAGAGGCAGAAGGCAAGAAAATTCAAGCCGCTCCCATCTCCAGATAACGACTCTTGATGAACATGATTTCATCCCTGATTCGCGCCGCCTCCTCAAATTCGAGGTCACGCGCACGCGCATGCATGTCCTGCTCGAGCTTGCGGATCTTCGCGGCGAGTTGTTCGGTCGAGAGTCCGCCGTAATTGGCGACCGTCTCGGCGGCCTGCTTCGCCCCGCGCGTACGGCTCGCGCCCGGCGCGGTGTACGCACCTTCCATCACATCGGAGACCCCTTTCTTGATGCCCTTCGGGGTGACGCCGTGCTTTTCGTTGTAGGCGAGCTGGGTCACGCGTCGGCGGCTCATCTCATCGAGCGCCCTTTGCATCGAGCCGGTCATGGTGTCCGCGTACATAATCGCGCGTCCATTCAGATTGCGCGCCGCCCGACCTACAGTCTGAATCAAAGAGCGGTCGGAACGCAGGAAGCCTTCTTTGTCTGCATCCAGCACAGCCACCAGCGACACTTCAGGGATATCGAGACCTTCACGCAACAGGTTAATGCCCACCAGCACATCGAAGACCCCAAGCCGCAGGTCGCGAATAATCTCTACGCGCTCCACGGTATCGATGTCCGAATGCAGGTAGCGCACCCGCACGCCGTGCTCGCTCAAGTAATCGGTCAGGTCCTCAGACATCCGCTTGGTGAGCGTGGTCACCAACACCCGATCGCCCTGCCCCACGGTGCGCAGAATTTCGGAGAGCAAATCATCGACCTGGGTGCTGGCAGGCCTGATCTCGACTTCCGGGTCGACCAGCCCGGTGGGGCGCACCACCAGCGGCACGGTCTGGCCGGCATGTTCGGCCTCGTAAGGGCCAGGCGTTGCGGAGACGAAAATGGTCTGCGGGGAAATTTGTTCCCACTCATCAAACCGCAGCGGGCGGTTGTCGAGCGCGCAGGGCAAGCGAAAGCCGTAATTGACCAGGTTCTCCTTGCGCGCCCGATCGCCTCGATACATGCCGCCGAGTTGCGGAATCGTCACGTGACTTTCATCCACCACCAACAGCGCGTTGGGCGGCAGGTAGTCGAAGAGAGTCGGCGGCGGCTCGCCCGGCTTTCGCCCGGAGAGATGTCGGGAGTAATTTTCGATCCCGTTGCAGTAGCCGATTTCGATCATCATCTCGATGTCGTAACGCGTGCGCTGCTCGAGGCGTTGGGCTTCCACCAGCTTGTCTTGCGTGCGCAACTCATCCAACCGGTCGCGCAACTCCTGCTTGATCACCTCCACGGCCTCCAGCACGCGCTCCCGACTGGTGACGTAGTGTGACTTCGGATAAACCGTCAGCCGCGGCACCGCGCGCAGCATCTCGCCGGTCAGCGGATCGAAATAGGACAGCGCTTCTACTTCGTCATCGAACAATTGCACCCGCACGGCTTCCCGCTCGGATTCCGCCGGGAAGATATCAATCACGTCGCCCCGCACCCGATAGTTGCCGCGAGAGAGTTCGATGTCGTTGCGGACGTATTGAAGCTCCGTCAGACGCCGCAGAATTTGGCGCTGATCCATGCGGTCACCGCGCTTCAGGTGCAGCACCATGCCGTGGTATTCGCCGGGATCTCCCAGACCGTAGATCGCCGACACCGTCGCGACAATGATGGTGTCCGGACGCTCCAGCAACGCCTTGGTGGCCGACAAGCGCATCTGCTCGATGTGGTCGTTAATCGAGGCGTCCTTCTCGATATAGGTGTCGGACGAAGGCACGTAGGCCTCGGGCTGGTAGTAGTCGTAGTAGGAAACGAAGTATTCGACCGCGTTTTCCGGAAAAAACTCGCGCATTTCCCCGTACAACTGCGCGGCCAGCGTCTTGTTAGGGGCAAGCACGATGGTGGGTCGCTGCAGCGTCTCGATCACATTGGCAATCGTGAACGTCTTGCCAGAGCCCGTAACGCCCAGCAAGGTCAGGTGAGACAGGCCGTTTTGCAGGCCCTCGAGGAGTTGGCTGATGGCCTCTGGCTGACCGCCTGCGGGCTTGAACTCGGAATGAAGTGTTAGTCGGGTTTCCATCGGGAACAGCATGACCGCGCGAGGGATGAGCGTCGAGAGGCCATTGTCTTAATGCCTCTGCGCGGCCCTATTTTCTTTGGCTTTTTTCAATTGACCACCCACGCTTGCCTCTGTACGATTGCCGCCTCTCAGCACTCCCCGGTAGCTCAGTCGGTAGAGCAAGTGACTGTTAATCACTGGGTCGGCGGTTCGAGTCCGTCCCGGGGAGCCATTTTCGACAAATGGCGTTTTCTCAGTGCTGATAATTCACAACGACATTCGTCGCTCTGGTATGGCCTCACGCCGGCCTCGCCCCCTCGCATTGGTCTCCCGATCCCGCAGCCGGCACCACATTGACCCAGTCCGCGCTAATCGTACGCAGGTGCAAATCTCGCTGCGGAAACGGGATCTCGATGCCGTTGTCACGGAAGGTCTCGTAAATCTGGCTGTTAATCTGGTGTCGGATATCAATTCGATGCGGCACCTCGCGCGCGTACACCTGCAGCTCAAGCATCACTGCGCTATCGCCGAAGCCTTGCACCACCGCCGTTGGCGAGGGTTCGCAGAGCACTTTGGAATGGGCGTCGGCCACCTCCAGCAATAGCCTCAGGGCCTTTTTAAGATCCGAGCCGTAAGCGATCCCCACCGGAATAACGAGGCGCGTGACCGCGTCGCTCAGCGTCCAATTCACAAAACGCTCGGTGATGAAATTGCGATTCGGCACGATGATTTCGCGGTTGTCGGCGTCGGCAATCGTGGTGGCGCGAATCTGGATGCGTGACACGCGCCCCGTGAGTTCGCCAATGGTGACAAAGTCGCCCACCCGAATCGGGCGTTCAAACAGCAGGATCAAACCCGAAATAAAGTTCGCAAAAATTTCCTGCAGGCCAAAGCCAAGGCCCACGCTCAAGGCCGCGACCAACCATTGCACCTGCGACCAGCGCAAGCCCAGCGTGCTCAGGGTCAGCGACACGCCGATGGCGATGATGAGGTAGCGCATCAGCATGTTGATGGCGTAGCGGCTACCGCCGTGCATCTTCACGCGCCGGAGCACGGCAATCTCGAGCAGGCTGGGCATATTGCGTGCGGCCAGCACGCTAATGGCGGCGATTAACGCGGCAAACACCGCGTTCGAGAGCGTAATCGGCGCGGCTTGAACCACCCCCGCCGCATCCTTGATTTGCACTTCCCACAGCGTGATTTGATCGAGCGCCCCAAGCGCCGGCAGCACCTCGCGCCAAATCCAGAACAAACCGATGGCGACCGACCAGCCCACCACATTGCGGAAAATCATCCGCGAGTGCTGGCCCATGGTGGCCAGATCAACCGGATAGTTGTCGGCGCCTTCGCTCTCCTCGCTGGCAGCACCACCCGCCGTGCGTTCGTGTTCCAGCTCCGCCGCCATGCGGGCCTGCGCCATGTGCAGCCACCGTAGCGCGAGGTTGTAGACCACCACGGCGCCAATCAGCAGCAAGGCGGTGTGGACGAAATAAGCGCTCAGCTCTAGCGCCGCGTACTGATAGCCGAGCGCGGATAACACGGCGAGGATGCCTGGCGCGGCATAGGCCAGCACCACGCAGGGGCCGCGCCATCGAATCAAAAACGACGGAAACGCGCGCGCTGCCAGCGCCGAGAACACCGCGCCGTTGCGACACGTTGTGCCGCGCACGAAGGCGATCACGGCCAGCATCGCCAATAGCAGACACAGCCGGCTAAAGCTCGATTGAAAAGCCTGGGTGCTATCCCACTCAAACACGCTGGCGAGCGAATAGGCGGGAATAAACACGCAGCCGGCGCGGATGAACTGCTTGCGGACCGAGCGCACCGGCGCCACCGGCCAGTCGAAGTGCGTGATAGCCACGCCACCCGGCCCCAACAACTGCAGCAACACCGAAAGTCCGAGCAGCAACCATCCGGCTTTGCCGAGCGCCTGCCCCAAGGCCAGCGAAAAATCCGAGTTGGCGTCGGCCCCGTTGAGCAAGGACGCCAGACTGAACATCAGCAGCGGCGCGGCCAGCGACAGCATCACGCTCAAGCCGAGCGCCAGCGCGGTGTATCGAATCTGATCGCTCTGCGGTTCGCGGGCCAGTTCAGCGAGCTCGCGCAGTCGCGCCCGAAACGGGCGCTTCAAGCGCAGCACGAACACTGCCAGCAACACCAACAACAGCGCCCGTGGCCAAGCTTCGCCCGCGCCCCGCGCCACATCCTCAAACACTGTGCGCCAGGTGGCGGGACGGAGAAGCCAATGCCCCGCAGCCACTAAATCGCGTATGAACTGGCGTGACAGCGGTGGCGCGTTGGGCAGCCACAACAGTCGTTCATCCAGAAAGACCTGATAGTCCGTCACCACGCTAACGAGTTGCTGCAACTCAAAATCAGCGGCGTCCAGCGAGCGACGCGCGCTGCCGTGGTTCTCAACCAGACTCTCAAGGAGCTCTACCTGATCGGTCAGCAAGGCTCGGGCGCGCCTGATGCCTTCATCGTCGAGCGGTGCGGCATCCGGATCGGGAGAGGCAAAGTCCGCGGCCGGCTGTTGCAGTTCCCCACGCGCCGTTGTCAGTTGCTCATCAATTTCTATGCGCGAGAGCCCGATCGAAGAGATTTTGTTTTCACTCTCGCGTGACAAACGCTCGAGCGACCGAAGATCCGGTAGCTCGCGGCGCTGGTCGACCAGAATGCGGCCCAGTCGCGAGGAAGAGCCCGCTAACTGCATGCGCTGGCGGGCGCGGTCAAAATCCAGCGCGATCTCACGCCGGCGAGTGCCGTAGTCGGTGCGGGCCTGCACCGCGCGCGCCTGATCGTCGAGCATCTGCGACAGCATCTTGCCGAAACGCACGTTATCAGCGGCCAGCAGTCGTACCGACTCCGGCGCATGTGTGGCCTCCTGCAAGGCGCGTCCGGCGTCGTCCTGAATCCGGCGGAGTTCCTCAGCCCGGCGCTCCAGCAACAGTTGCTCGTACTGCCCCACTTGCGCGACTGCTCGGGCGAGTCGCGCTTCGGCAAGGCGGTGCTTGGCCGCGTTGAGTTCAAGCCTGGTGCTCTGACTCAACTGCTCGGCGTTAAGGGCATCAAGCTCCGCCTGACGCGCGGCAAACTCCGCCTCCAGCATTTCCCGCCGAACGCGCGAGAGTTCGGTGGAGTCCGCTTGCGCAAGTGCGGCCATCGCCACTTCGATGGCCGCGATGCGACTCAGGACTTCGGTTTTGGCCTGAGAGATTTCGGCGGGGCGCGCCGCCAGCGCGCGGTCGCTTTGCGCCAGCGTATTGAGTTTGGTTTCGAGCGCCGATCGCTCGTTCGAAGCGGCCTCCATCATCCACTGGAGCTCGGCGGCCGTGGCGCTGCTGGCATCCAGTGGGGCGGTCGCGCCGCTGTCCTGACGCTTGAATCGCGCCAATTCCTCGCGCAGCTTGCGCAAGCTTGCGGGGCCGGTTTCGAGAATCGCACCGAAGCGCGCCGCCTCGTCCCGATGCGCCGCTTCGGTTTCGAGCATCGCCTTGGTCTGCTCCAGCAACGGCAGCAAGGCCTCACGCATGGCGTCACCGGCCGGACGTTGCTCCACCTCGGCGAGGTTGGCTGAGACCTCGGCCACACTGACTTCCGCACGGGCCGTCAGCGAGAAGGCGCCGAGCATGAGTGCAAAAAGAATACGGTTGGTGAGATTGCTCATCGGGGCGATCAATGCGGAGGAAGACAGGCGCGAGTCTAACAGACGTGTCAGGCCGTCCCCGCCCACCTGCGGTTGGCCGTGGCTATTTGGCGGGGCGCGCTCTAGCATCTCGGCATGCGCGCCCTTTTGATTCAGATCAGCTTGGTAATGGTCTCGACGCCGGTCGTCGCCGCCGAGTTCATCGAGTTCAGCCCGCCATCGTTCCTGTCAGCCGCCCGGGTGTCGCGGGCCGCGCTCGGCGCCACTTATGCCTACCGTGGCAAAGGCGAATTTAGCGGCGCTGAACTGCAAATCACCGTGGCCGCACTGCCGCCGGAAATCCAGCACAGCGTGCACAACTCACCCGCGGCCTGCCTCGAAATTTTTCTGAATGAATTGCGTCATCAGTCGCCGGGCCTGTTCTCGGCGCCGGTCGCGCGGCCCCTTCTGGCCGGGCCACTGAGCTTGACTCAGGTGCGCTGGACTCGCGAAATGCGGGCAAAGCCAACGACCGGGGTCACGGCCTGTACCATCCACAACGGCCGTTTTGTGGTGGTCAATTTTGCCGCGGCGACTCATCAGGCCATGCGCCTGCTGACGCGCATCCGGCTCCAGCTGACCGAACTTAAAATTAACTTCTGACCCAAGCGAGCGGCCTCTGCATGAACCGGACTTATCGTTACTACGACTTCCTGATGGCCGGCTTCGTCGCCGTGCTCCTGTGCTCCAATCTGATTGGCCCCGCCAAGGTCTGTGCCTTCGACCTCCCGTTCCTCAGCACCGCGCTGGTCTTCGGGGCGGGCAATATCTTCTTCCCTATCAGCTACATCTTTGGCGACGTGCTCACCGAGGTGTACGGCTACGCCAAAGCCCGCCGCGTCATCTGGGCGGGCTTCGGCGCGATGATTTTCGCCAGCCTGATGTCGGCCGTCGTGGTGGGCCTGCCCGCCAGCCAGACCGAATCCTTCAACACCGTGCTCCAACCCGCGCTCGAAACCGTCTTCGGCGGCACCTGGCGGATCGTGTGCGCGTCGATTCTGGCCTTCTGGATCGGCGACTTCGTCAATTCCTATGTGATGGCGCGGATGAAAGTGCTGACCGCCGGCCGCTGGCTGTGGACGCGCACCATCGGCTCGACGGTGGTGGGGCAGGCGGTCGACAGCCTGGTGTTCTACCCCTTCGCCTTTTTTGGCATCTGGGAAACCGAGACCCTGTTCCGGGTGCTGATGTTCAACTGGGCCTTCAAGATAGGCGTCGAAGTGCTGATGACGCCGCTGACCTATGCGGTGGTGAATCGTCTCAAGCGCGCGGAAGGCGAAGATTTTTTCGATCGGGAGACCAACTTCACCCCCTTCTCGCTCAAGGGCTAAGCGGGGCGCCGACGCGGTTGCGGTCGGCTCTGTCCGCCGCGGCCGCCACCAGCTCAACGGCGCCGAGCGGGGCTGTTAATGAAAACCGCTGGCCCGGCCGCGCCACGCGCAAGCCGGCGGCCTCAATGGCCTTGCCGGCCTCTTCGGATTCATAGTGATAGGCCACCAGTCGGCCGCGAATCTCGGCCGGATATTCCCGCAGGATGTCCGGCAAACCCGCGTGCGCGGGCGAGGCGTGCAGCCCGCAATCGTGGAAC
Source organism: Klebsiella pneumoniae (assembly GCA_945876945.1). GTDB lineage: Bacteria > Pseudomonadota > Gammaproteobacteria. The sequence continues at coordinate 3,438 of CAMCQE010000110.1, read as the reverse complement.
ACGGTTTCGCCGCAGGCCGCAAACTCTTGCACCACTTCCAGAATCGGCCGCGTATCGCTGCTGAACAGGAAACTCCCGCCGAGGGCGACACCAAACGCCGCCCGGTGACCGCTGTGCCGCACCGGAAACACCTGAAACAGCAGGCCTTCGTACCAGAACCAGTCGCCCACCGGGATGAGTCGAAACGCATCCCAGAAGTTTGCGCCGCCTTCGCTCAGGATGAACGGCGCATTAGCCAGCTTGGCGTGGAGGGCCGCGACCAAATCGGCCGGCACGAAGAGTTTGATCGCCCCGCGTTCGGTGAAATAGGCGCGATAGAACAGTTGCTCGATGCCACCGATGTGATCGAGATGCAGGTGGCTGATAAACACCGCAGGCGGCAGTTCGCGCTCGTAATTGGCCCGAAAGTCGTCCAGCGTGCGCGGGCCGCAGTCGATCAGCAGCCCGGGCTCATCCGCGAACTCGAGCACCGCCGAGGCACTGCCCAACTCGGAGGCTCTGGCATTGCCCACCCCCAGAAACCGCAGGGAGAGTTGTGGCTCAGCCACCGAGCGCTCTTGCATCTTGATTCACCAATTCGCGGGTTGAAGGACGTGGGTGACGGACGGCGGCGACCAGCAGCAGGAGGCAGCCGACCAGCGTTACCGAGCCGAATAAAAACAGCTGGATGAGACTCGCCCCCGCGACGCCGGCGGCTGCGGATTCCGAAAACAGTGGCAGCACCGTCGCGAACACCAGTTGATAGCTGCCGAGATAGGCGGGAGCGGTGGGCACAAGCGTACTCAGCGAGGCCGCTGCCATCGCAATGGCCGCGGCGGGTGCGCTTAAATCCACCGCGATGGCGCGGAAGATGCACCACAGCGCGCTGGTTTCGCCCACCCATATCCCGGCGGTAAGCCCGAGCAGCGGCAGCAAATTACGGCTTTGCACAGCGCCGATACCGGCGCCGAGATCCGTCAGTAATCGCCTGATCCGTGGCGGGAGTTTTATCTGCAGCGCCGCTACGCCCCGCAGGCGCCACAGCACCGCCGCGAGCACCAGCACGACCAACGTGCCCTGACCGAGCAGACGGATGAAATCGGACATTCGTTCATGGTTGCCAAGACTATTCAGCGTGAGACCAACGGCCAGCAGACCGAGAATGGCCAGTAAATCGAGCATGCGCTCCACCACAATCACCCCCAGCACCGTGGAGCGAGAGAAGCCGAGCCGCCGCTTTGCCAGATCGGCCCGCACCAGCTCGCCCAGTCGGGCCGGCAGCAGGTTATTCATCGCGTAACCGGGCACCAGAATGCCGGCGACGGTCCGCCACCTCACCACGCCCAAATGCCCCAACAGGCGCTGCCAGCGGCGAACCCGCAGCCCGAGCGCCAGCCAATACAGGACCACGGCGCCCAGCGTGAGTTTTAAGTCGAGAGACCGCAGGGCTTCGTGCAGCGCCTCGGCATCGGCCTGGCGCAGCGCGAGCCAGAGAAACACCAGACCGAGCGCCGTCCCGGCAAGCCCGATCAGACTGCGCCGCCTCCAGCCTTGCCGCGCAGGCGTGCTCACGGCAGGCGGTATTTCAGCAGGTACCACAGCGCCTTCACGCCGTCTTTCCAATTGATTTTTTTGCCTTCGTTGTAGGTGCGGCCGTAGTAGCTGATGCCCATTTCATAAATGCGCCAGCGCCGGGCCAGCGCGACCTGCGCGCTGAATTGCACCTCAAAACCAAAATCGTTGGCCGTGATGTGCAAGCTGTCCAGCACTTCACGGGTGAACATCTTGTAGCAAACCTCGATGTCGGTGAGGGTCTGGTTGTAGAGCAGATTGAACAGAAAGGAGATGAGCCGGTTGGCCATGTAGTGGTGAAAATAAAGCGCGCGGTGCGGTCGGCCATAGAAGCGCGAGCCATAAACCACATCGGCCACCTTACGACGGGTGATGAGGTCTAGCATCTGCGCCCAGTCATCCGGGTCGTATTCCAGATCCGCATCCTGAATGACCACCACATCGCCGGTCACTGCGCCCAATCCAGTTTGCAGGGCGCCACCCTTGCCGCGGTTTTGCGCGTGGAACAGCACGCGGATCTGCACCTCAGCGGCGGCGCCCGGCACCAGACTCAGGCGGCCTTCGGGTGAGACCTCCACCTGACACTGCTGGCCCTGCAGGTTCTCCACATTGTCCTTCAGCCACTCGCGTGTGCCGTCGCGGGAACAGTCATCCACGATGATGATTTCCTTGGCTACGGCGGGCACCGCAGCGACAACGCGTTCCAGACAGGCCGCAATGGTCTCGCGCTCGTTGTAACAGGGAATCAAAACGGTAAGTTTCATCAGGCCATCAACCCCGGGTTTGCAGCGCACAAGCAGCGCGATGAGGGAGACGCTAGCCTGTGACCTCTACCGCGTCAACCAATCGTGATCCCCGGGAGCCACCCAAAAAAAGAGCGCCCGAAGGCGCTCTTTTCCGCAAGTCTTGCGACTGCTCAGGTGGTGTAGGCGCGCTCGCCGTGTTCTGCAGTATCCAGACCTTCGCGTTCCTGCTCTTCGCTGACGCGCAGGCCCACCAGGAGGTCAACCAGCTTGTAGGCGATGATGGACACCACCGCCGACCACACGATGGTCGTCCCCACACCCCAGGCCTGAGCCAGCAGCTGGCCGCTCATGCTGAACTCGCCCGCCGCATTGGCGGCATAGTCGTACCAGCTCTGGCCTCCGAGGGACGGCGAGGCGAACACGCCGGTCAGCATGGCGCCCAGGATCCCGCCGACGCAGTGCACGCCGAAGACGTCCAGGGAGTCGTCATAGCCAATCGTGTGTTTCAGCCAGCTGACCGACCACAGGCAGACAAAGCCGGCGAGCACGCCAATGACGATGGAACCCATCGGCCCCACGTAGCCGCAGGCCGGGGTGATGGCGACAAGACCGGCGATAGCCCCCGAGGCGCAACCGAGCATCGTCGGGCTACCGCGAGTAATCCACTCGGCGAAGGTCCAGGCGCAAGCTGCAGCAGCGGTGGCCACGAAGGTATTCACGAACACCATCCCCGCCAGACCGGTGGATTCCAGATTGGAGCCCACGTTGAAGCCGAACCAGCCCACCCACAGCAGAGAGGTGCCAATCATGACCATTGGCACGTTGTGCGGCGGCATGGCGGAAGTGCCGTAGCCTACGCGCTTGCCCAGCATGAGGGCGCCGATGATGCCCGCGATACCGGCGTTGATGTGCACCACGGTGCCGCCTGCAAAGTCGAGAGCGCCTTTCTGGAAGAGGAAGCCCGCAGTCGCCGTGGCTGCCGCACCGGCTTCAGCGTCGGTGTACGCATCCGGCCCCGCCCAGAACCACACCATATGGGCGATAGGCAGATAGGAGAAGGTGAACCACAGCACCATGAACAGCAGCACCGCGCTGAACTTCATGCGCTCAGCGAAGGCGCCCACGATCAAGCAGGGCGTAA
>CAMCQE010000109.1 GCA_945876945.1 Klebsiella pneumoniae | reverse complement strand
TTTCTGCTGTACGGCCAGGCCGGCTACCGGCGCTATGAGCGGCAATGTCTGGAGCAAATTCTGAACACCAACGAACGCTGCGTGATCGCCACCGGCGGCAGCATCGTGACCGAGCCGGCCACCTACGATGTGCTGCTTTCCAGCTGCCTATGCGTCTGGTTGAAGGCCGCTCCGGAAGAGCACATGGCGCGCGTCGTCGCACAGGGCGATACGCGGCCGATGGCCGGCAACGCTGCCGCCATGGAAGACCTCAAGCGCATTCTCGAAGCACGCGCCCCGCTCTATGCCCAGGCCGATCGCACGGTGGAAACCGCCGGTCTGGCCATTGAAGAAAGTTTTGACCGCCTCCTAGAGGCCGTGACCCAACCCGCCTGATTGCCCGGAGCTATTCAATGTCAGCCACTTCCCCCCAGGAATCTCCCGTGACCATTACCTACGACCGTCACCCGGATCATTACCAGCACTGGCGCGTGAGCTACGCGGGCGAGGTCGCCACGCTGGCGATGGACGTCAACGAAGACGGCGGTCTGGCGCCCGGTTACAAGCTGAAGCTCAACTCCTATGACCTCGGCGTGGATATCGAGCTTTACGACGCGCTCCAGCGCATTCGCTTCGAGCATCCCGAAATCAGGGTGGTGGTGCTGACCAGCGCCAAGGAGCGGATGTTCTGCTCCGGCGCCAACATCTACATGCTCGGCAAGTCCAGCCACGCGTGGAAAGTGAACTTCTGCAAGTTCACCAACGAAACCCGCAACGGCATTGAAGACTCAAGCCGCGACGGTCTGAAATTCCTTGCTGCCGTCAACGGTACGACGGCCGGCGGCGGTTATGAACTTGCGCTGGCCTGCGACGAAATCCTGATGGTCGACGACCGCTCCTCTACCGTGAGCCTGCCCGAAGTGCCGCTGCTCGGCGTGTTGCCGGGCACCGGCGGCCTGACGCGGGTGACCGACAAGCGCCGCGTGCGTCGCGATCTGGCCGACGTTTTCTCCACCACCACCGAAGGCGTGCGCGCCGAACGCGCCAAGCAATGGGGGCTCGTGGACCACATTGCCAAGCCGGCCCAATTCGCGCAGGCGGTGACCGACAAAGCGCTCGCGCTCGCCGCCCAGAGCACGCGGAACGGTCACAGCCCCGGCATTACGCTCACACCGCTGCAGCGCGAAGCCGACCAGCACGGCCTGCACTACCGCTATGTGGATGTGGCGCTGAATCGCGCCGCGCGCACCGCCACGCTGACGCTGCGCGGCCCAGACGGCGACGTCCCGCAGGACCTCGCCGGCATTCATGCCGCCGGTGCCGACTGGTGGCCGCTGGCGCTCGCGCGCGAACTCGACGACGCCATCCTCATGCTCCGCACCAACGATCTGGAGGTTGGCGCATGGGTGCTCAAGACCAGCGGCGATCAGGCGCAGGTGCTGGCCGCTGACGACACCCTGCTGCGTTTCCGCGACGACTGGCTGGTGAAGGAAACGCTGGGCCTGCTCCGCCGCACGTTTGCCCGGCTGGATGTGTCCTCGCGCACGCTCTTCGCCCTCATCGAGCGCGACTCCTGCTTTGCCGGCACGCTGGCCGAACTCGCCTTCGCCGCCGACCGCAGCTTCATGCTGATGCAGCCCGATGAACCGGAGACCGCGCCGCTGGTTCGCCTCTCGGCCATGAACTTCGGGCCGCTGCCAATGGTGAATCACCAAACCCGCCTGCTCACCCGCTTCTGCGGTGATGCCGCGCCCGTCGCCGCCGCCGAGGCGCGGATTGGCGAGGCGCTGGATGCCGACGCCGCGCTGGCGCTGGGACTGATTACTTTTGCCCCGGACGACATCGACTGGGATGACGAAGTGCGGCTCGCCATCGAAGAGCGCGCCAGCCTCTCGCCAGATGCGCTCACCGGCATGGAAGCCTCGCTGCGGTTTCCGGGGACTGAGACCATGGAAACCCGAATTTTCGGGCGGCTGTCGGCCTGGCAGAACTGGATTTTTATTCGCCCGAATGCGGTGGGCGAGCACGGCGCGCTGAAAGTGTTTGGCAGCGGCAGCAAAGCGCAATTTAACTGGGAGCGGGTGTAGTCCCGTCGCCCTTCACGAACGTAAACCCGACATCACTTCAGGCGCCCGCGAGGGCGCGAACCCTGCGAGGAAGCTTCAATGTCCAGCGTTAACCTGTCCGATCGCATCCCGAATAACGTCAACCTCTCCAACGACCGCACGCTGCAACGCGCGCTGGAACACTGGCAGCCGCGGTTTCTTAACTGGTGGGACGAAATGGGCCCGAACGAATTCGCGCACAACGACGCGTATCTGCGTACCGCGGTGGGCGTGGACGCCGAAGGCTGGGCCAGCTACGGCTACGTGAAAATGCCGGACTACCGCTGGGGCATCTTCCTGGCCGATCAGGATCCGGAGCGCAAAATCGGCTTCGGCGATTTTCAGGGACAGCCGGTATGGCAGCAGGTACCAGGCGAGTTTCGCTCGCAGTTCCGCCGCATCATCGTCACCCAAGGCGACACCGAACCGGCGTCCGTTGAACAGCAGCGCTTGCTCGGCTCGATTTGTCCCTCGCTTTACGACTTGCGCAATCTGTTTCAGGTGAACGTCGAAGAAGGCCGTCACCTGTGGGCGATGGTGTACCTGTTGCACGCCTACTTTGGCCGCGACGGTCGCGAGGAAGCGGAAGAACTGCTCTCCCGCCACTCGGGCGACGTCGACAAGCCGCGCATTCTCGGCACCTTTAACGAGCCGATCGACGACTGGATGTCCTTCTTCTGCTTTACCTACTTCACCGACCGCGACGGCAAATATCAGCTGAAAAGCCTCGCCGAATCTGCCTTCGATCCGCTCGCCAGAACCTGCCGCTTCATGCTGACCGAAGAGGCGCATCACATGTTTGTGGGTGAAACCGGTCTGGGCCGCGTGATTCGCCGAACGCTGGAAGTGATGAAGGAAACGGGGTCCGACGACCCGGCGGTGATTCGTCGCGCCGGCGCCATGGATCTGCCGCTTATCCAGCGCTACATCAACTTCTGGTTCACCTCCTCGCTGGATTTGTTTGGATCAGAAGTCTCCAGCAACGCCGCGTCCACGTTTGCCAACGGCATCAAGGGTCGACCGGATGAGAGCCTCTACAGCGACCATCTGGCGCTGAACGAAAGCTTTGAACTGGTCGTGCCGCAGGGCGAGAGTGGCGTCGGCACCGAAGAAATCCCCATGCGTAACGCCATGAACGAAGTGGCGCGTGTGGCCTATGTGAAGGACTGCGGCATGGGACTCAAGCGCTGGAACATGATGATTCAGCGCGCCGGTCACGCGTTTGAGCTTGCGCTGCCTTCCACCCGCTTCCGCCGCGGCATCGGGGCTTGGGCGAACATTCCGACCGACCCCACCGGCAAGCGCATCAGCGCCGAAGAACACACCCGCCGCATGCCCGAGTGGGTGCCGACCGAAGCCGATCGCGCGCACGTGAAAAGCCTCATGCAGCGCGTGGTGGAACCGGGCAAGATGGCGGCGTGGATCGCGCCGCCGGATCGCGGCATCAACAACCAGCCCTCAGCCTACGAGTACGTGAAACTCTGATCTGCCGACTGCACTCACCGTCCGGCGCTGCTCCGGACGGTGAGTGCAAAACGCACTGTTCCGGCGCCGGCCATCGAGATCAGCGAGCGTCAGCGCGCCGCGATGGTGCTCAAGGTATCGCTATCGCCCCCGCCTCTGATGCGCTTCTTTCGCAGCGCACAATCCCTCGCTAAGCTCTCCTGCATCCTGCCAGTTTCCGCGGAGTTCACTGTGTCCATCCACGTCGCGCTGAACCATGTCTCGCGTTACACCTACGACCGTCTGGTCAATCTGGGACCGCAAATTCTGCGCTTGCGCCCAGCCCCGCACTGCCGGACGCGCATCCTCAGCTACTCGCTGCGCGTGACGCCGGAAGAACACTTCATCCACTGGCAACAGGATCCGCAGTCCAACTATCTCGCGCGTCTGGTGTTCCCCGAACGCACGCGTGAATTCTGCGTGGAAGTGGATCTGGTCTGCGAGATGGCGGTGCTCAATCCCTTCGATTTTTTTCTGGAGCCGCAGGCCGAAAATTTCCCGTTTGTTTACGACGCAAGCTCGCTGCATGAACTCGCGCCGTACCTCATCAAACAAGCGCCCGGCCCGCAGTTTCAGGCCTACCTCGACGGCGTCGATCTGAGCGAGCGGCGCACGATCGATTTCATCGTTGAACTGAACCAGCGCCTGCAGCAGGACATCAGCTATCTCATTCGGCTTGAACCCGGCGTACAGACACCCGAGCAAACGCTGACGCTGCGCTCCGGCTCGTGCCGTGATTCAAGCTGGCTGTTGGTGCAGTTGCTCCGCCATCTCGGGCTCGCGGCGCGCTTCTGCTCTGGCTATTTGCTCCAGCTCACGCCGGACGTAAAACCTTTGGACGGCCCCGCCGGACCGACGGCTGATTTCACCGATCTCCACGCCTGGTGCGAGGTCTATCTGCCGGGCGCCGGCTGGATTGGGCTTGATCCCACTTCAGGCCTGCTGGCCGGCGAAGGGCATATCCCGCTCGCCTGCACGCCGGAGCCGCAGTCCGCCGCGCCGGTCAGCGGCGGCGTGGATCAATGCGAAGTCGAGTTTTCCCACGAGATGCGCATCGAGCGCATTCACCAAGCACCGCGCGTCACCAAACCCTATACCGATGCCCAGTGGGCGCGGCTGAAAGCGCTCGGCGCGACAGTAGACATCGATTTGAATGCGCACGATGTGCGACTCACACAGGGCGGTGAGCCCACGTTTGTCGCCGACAGCGATCAGGAAGCGCCGGAATGGAACACCGAGGCGATGGGCCCGACCAAGCGCCCCCTTGGCGATGAACTGCTGAGCAAGCTGCGTGCACGCTATGCGCCGCAGGGGCTGGTGCATCTTGGACAGGGCAAATGGTATCCGGGCGAACAGCTCCCGCGCTGGTCGCTGAATCTTTTCTGGCGCGCCGATCGGGAGCCGCTCTGGCAAGCCAGTGAACTCCTCGCCCGCGACGGCACCGACTATGGCGCCCACAGCGCGCAAGGCGGGCGCTTTCTAGACGCCGTAGCGCAAGGTCTGGCGCTGTCATCGGAGCAGATTTTCCCCGCGTATGAAGACGTCTGGTATTACCTCTGGCGCGAGCGGCGCCTGCCGACCAATGTCGACCCCTTTGAATCAGCACTCGACGACCCCATCGAGCGAGCGCGTTTGCGGCGGATATTCGAACAAGGGCTGGCGCGCGTGGTGGGCCATGTGCTGCCGCTGGCCAAGACCATCAACGGCTGGGAAAGCGGCTCGTGGTTTCTGCGCGATGAGCGCTGCTATCTGATCCCGGGCGATTCGCCGCTCGGCCTGCGCCTGCCGCTCGATTCGCTGCCTTGGAGCGCGCCGGCCGACCAGGACACGCAGTACATGCGCGACCCGTCGCTGCCCACGCAGCCTCTGCCGGCCTACCGCGCCTATCGGGAAATGGCCCGCGAAACCACCGCCGCGCCCCGTCAGCAGCGCGGACCGGGTCTTAAGCCCGATGAGGCGCCGACCGGCGGACTCACGCTTCATGAATCCGCGCAAGGCATCGTGCGCACGGCGCTGTGTGCCGAGGCGCGGGAAGGGCGTTTGCATCTCTTCATGCCGCCGCTGGCGCGACTTGAGGACTATCTGGAACTGATCAGCGTGATCGAAGCTACTGCGGTGGCGATGAACGTGCCGGTGGTGATTGAAGGCTACGAGCCGCCGCGCGACCCGCGTCTGCGCCAACTGCGGGTTACCCCCGATCCGGGCGTGCTGGAGGTCAACGTGCAACCCGCCGCGAGCTGGGATGAGCTGGTGGAGCACACCGAGTTTCTGTATCAGGCGGCGCACGAAACGCGCTTGCGGGGCGAGAAATTCATGCTCGACGGACGCCACACGGGCACCGGCGGCGGCAATCATTTTGTGCTGGGCGGCGCGACGCCCAGCGACTCGCCGTTCCTGCGCCGCCCCGATCTGCTGGCCAGCATGCTGGCCTACTGGCACAACCATCCGGCGCTGTCGTATCTCTTCTCGGGGCTGTTTATCGGGCCTACCAGTCAGGCGCCGCGCTTCGACGAAGCCCGCCACGAATCCACCTACGAGCTTGAGATCGCCATGCGCGAACTCACCCGCCAGCAGGGTGAACTCGGCGCGCAGGTCGCGCCCTGGCTGGTCGACCGCCTGTTCCGCAATCTGCTGGTCGACGTGACCGGCAACACCCACCGCGCCGAGTTCTGCATCGACAAGCTCTACACGCCCGAAGGCATCACCGGGCGACTGGGCCTGCTGGAGCTGCGCGCCTTTGAAATGCCACCGCACGCGCAGATGAGCCTTGCCCAGCAGTTGCTGATGCGCTCGCTGGTCGCCCGTTTCTGGCAGCAGCCTTATCGCCCGCAAAAACTGCAGCGTTGGGGCACAGAACTGCACGATCGCTTCATGCTGCCGCACTTCGTGCAGTCCGATTTGCACGATGTGCTGCAGGAACTAGGCGAGTTCGGCTACGCCTTCGACCCTGCGTGGTTCGCGCCGCATCTTGAATTCCGTTTCCCGCGCATCGGCGACTTCGCCGCGCGCAGCGTGCAGGTAGAACTGCGCGGCGCGCTGGAGCCCTGGCATGTGCTGGGGGAAGAATCCGGCCCCGGCGGCACCGCGCGCTATGTGGACTCCTCGCTGGAGCGTTTGCAGATTCTGGTCCGTGGCATGGTGGATGAACGCCACGTCATCACCTGTAACGGCCAGACCGTCCCGCTGCACCCCACGGGCACGAACGGTGAGTTCGTGGCCGGCGTGCGCTATCGCGCCTGGCAGCCGCCGTCCTGTCTGCAGCCCACCATCGGCGCTCACGCACCTTTGACCTTCGACTTGGTGGATACCTGGCAACACCGCTCGCTGGGCGGTTGCCAATACCATGTGGCGCATCCGGGCGGTCGCAATTACACGACCTTCCCGGTGAATGCCTTCGAAGCCGAAGCCCGCCGACTGGCGCGCTTTTTCCGGATGGGGCACACGCCCGGTGGCTTGCAGGCACGGCCGGTGGCGCGCAGCGCCTACTATCCGTTTACGCTGGATCTGCGTCGGTCGGGGGGCTAGAGTCCGGACTGATCCTGCCGAGGACTGTAAAGCATGCAGCCCGACCTTCTCGCCAATCCGGCGCCAACGCTGGCTCGCTATGATGAACTCATGGCGAGCCCCGGCACGCCGCGAGCCCATTGGCAGCGCTTTCACGCGGAGCTTCAGGGCACCACCGGGCTCGAACTCGGCGACCGCATCGGCTTGGTCGAGCGCGCGATTCGCGACAGCGGGGTCACCTATAACGTCTATGCCGATCCGAAAGGCCTCGACCGGCCGTGGGATCTGGACGTCTTACCGCTCATTCTGCCGGCCACCGAGTGGCAAACACTGGCCGCCGGCATCGCGCAGCGCGCCACCCTGCTCAACGACGTCCTGAAAGACCTCTACGGCGCAGGACGCCTGCTCCGCGAGGGTCTGTTGCCGCCGGCCCTGGTACTGGGACATAGCGGCTTCCTCCGTCCCGCGGTCGGCACCCAGGCGCCCAATGGCATCTACCTGCACAGCTACGCGGCGGATCTCGCGCGCTCCCCCGATGGCCGTTGGTGGGTGCTGGCCGATCGCACGCAGGCGCCATCGGGGGCCGGCTACGCGCTTGAAAACCGGCTGCTGGTCGCACGCCTGTTTCCCGAGTTGTTCCGCGAACTCGGCGTGCAGCGCATTACGGCCTACTTCAACACCCTGCGCGAATCCCTGCTCCACTACGCGCCCGCCGGCAGCGAGCAGCCGCTGGCGGTCGTACTGACCCCGGGGCCGTACAACGAAACCTATTTCGAGCACAGTTTTCTGGCGCGATTTCTCGGTTTTCCGCTGGTTGAAGGCGGCGATCTCGTGGTGCGCGATTGCAAGGTTTGGCTGAAGACGCTGGAAGGCCTGCAACGGGTTCACACCATTCTTCGGCGACAGGACGACAGCTTTTGCGACCCGCTGGAGCTCCGCGCGGACTCGGCGCTCGGCGTGCCGGGGCTGATGGAATGCGCCCATCGCGGCACCGTGATGATTGCCAATGCGCTGGGTTCGGGCGTGCTGGAATCGGGCGCCCTGCTGGGCTATTTGCCCAAGCTCTGCCAAGCCCTGCACGGCGCGCCCCTGCGCCTGCCGTCCATCGCCACCTGGTGGTGCGGCGAGCCGGCCGCACAGGCCGAAGCCCTGCGCAACATCGACCACCTGGTGTTCAAGACCGCTGACCCCGGCCGCCCCTTTGAACCCGTGATTGGCCAGGAACTGTCGAGCAGCGAACGGGAGGCGTTTATCGCACGCGTTCGGGCCGAACCCGAGCGCTTTGTTGCGCAAGAACTGGTGCGGGTCTCACAGGCGCCAACGCTGACGCCGCGTCGTCCCGATCTGGTGGGCACGCGCCCCATCGGGCTGCGCGTGTTCGCCATTGCGACGCCCGATGGCTATCAGGTCATGCCCGGCGGCCTGACGCGCGTGGCGGCCGACGCGGACCCCCACGTGGTGTCGATGCAGCGCGGAGGCAGCGCCAAGGACACCTGGATTCTGGCCGGCAGCGCCGCGCTCGCGTTGCCGCCGGTGCCGGTGACGCCCGAGTTGCCGAGCGTGGCGGCGACGCGACGGCACGTCATTATTGCCTCGCGCGTGGTGGAGAACCTGTTCTGGTACGGCCGCTATGCCGAGCGCTGCGACCATTTGGCGCGACTGCTCCGCACGGGGCTGAATGCCGCGCTCGACAGCGAAGCCAATGAAGCGGCGGTGGCCCGCGTGGCCGAGGCGCTGGGGCTCACCATTGGCCGCGCGCAATCGGCGCGCGACTGGTCGGCCGCCGCCACCGATGAGCATCGTCTTTACGGCTTACCGAGCCAGCTGCGGCAACTCGGCCAGGTGGCCTTCAGCCTGCGCGAACGGATGTCGCTGGATAACTGGCAGGCGGTTAACCGGCTGGCGCAGGACGCGGTGATAGGCAAGCGCGTTTCACTCACGGAAACCCTGCTCTGGATTGACCGTGCGGTCTCGGGCCTGATGTCGCTCTCCGGCTTTGCGCTGGACGGCATGACCCGCGATTCCGGCTGGCGCTTCCTCTCCATTGGCCGCAGGCTGGAGCGGCTGTCGACCAGCGCGCTCACGCTGAGTCTGGCGATTGAGAAACCCGGCGACGGCCTGGGCTGGTTATTGGAGTTGGCGGATTCGAGCGTGACCTACCGCGCGCGGTATGCCACGCAGCCGGAGTGGGGTTCGCTACTGGAGCTGTTGGTGTTTGATCAGGAAAACCCGCGCTCGCTGATGTTCCAGATGCAGGGCGTGCGCGACTACCTGCGAAAAATGCCAACCGCGCTCCAGGCCGATTACGCGAGTCTCTGGAACTCGCTGGTCGACAACACCATGGCGCTGGCCGCCACCCCGGGCCTGCCACCCAATCTGCACCGCCAGCTGCAGATCATCCGCACCACGGCCAGCATCTTCAGCGATACCCTGACCCAACAGGTCTTCAACCACACCGGCCTCAGCGCCCAGTCGCTGCTCAGCCGATGAGCACCAGCGTGCATTACCGCGTGACGCATCTCACGCACTACCGCTATACCGAACAAATCGTGCGTAGCCGCCACCTCGCACATCTCACACCGCGCGTTACGCCCTGGCAGACGGTGCATGAGCACACGCTGACGATAAGCCCCGAGCCCCTCGAGTACTCGCTAACGGACGACTATTTCGGCAATCCCGTGGCGCGTTTTGCGCTGGGCACGCCGCATGAAGGCCTAAAGGTAGAAGCCACCACCACGGTCTGCGTGCATGCGCAGGTCGCCAACTGGCAGAGCGCGTTGCCTTGGGAAGCGGCGCTGATCAAAACCCCGGCATTGGCCGGGGTAGGTCTCGATATTCAGCAGTTCTGTCTGCCCTCACCGAACGTGCCGCTGGTGCCCGGGGCGCACGCCTTTGCGCGCGAAACCTTGAGCACCGGCCGGCCGGTGGTGGAAGCGCTACTCGCCTTGACCAAGCGCATCAAGGCGGAGTTCATCTACGACCCTGCGGCAACGTCCATCTCCTCTTCCGTTGACGACCTTCTGCAACGGCGACGCGGGGTGTGTCAGGACTTCACTCACTTCATGCTGAGCGGCCTGCGCAGTCTGGGCTTTGCGGCGCGCTACATGAGCGGCTATGTGGCCCCGCTTTGTGGCGCTGAGGCCAATCAGGGCGCGGGTGCTTCTCATGCGTGGGTGGCGGTGTATGTGCCCGGCTGCGGCTGGGTGGGCTGCGATCCCACCAACGGCAAGTTGGCCGATGATGAGTTCATCACGCTGGCCTGGGGCCGCGACTTCACCGATGTCACACCGCTGCGCGGAATCATTCTTGCCCGTGGGCCGCAGACGCTGCAGGTAACCGTAGACGTCACCCGCCTGACGAGCCCATCCGAGGCTTGACGCCAGCACGACCGATTGCGATAACGATGCCCACTATGTGCGGGCGCATCATCGCGCGCATTGCCTAATTTCCGGAGGTTTTGGTCATGGCTGAAGGCACGTTCAAGCTTGGCGTTTTGAAACTCGGCTGCATCGGCGCCGCCCCTCTGCTCGATCTGCTGCTGGACGAACGGGCAGACCGTGAAGACCTCGAAGTGCGCGCCTTTACCTGCGGCGCCAAGCTCGACCCCGAGTCTTGCACCGGCCCAACCAACGACCTGCTGGCCTGGCAACCTCAACTGGTGGTGTTGGTCAGCCCCAACGCCGCCCTGCCCGGCCCGGCCGCTTCCCGCAAAGCCATCGCCGCCGCCGGCCTGCCGCTCGTGGTGTTATCAGACGGTCCCTCCAAAAAAGCCTTTTTCAAGAAAAATGAAGAAGGCAAACAGGTGATGAACGTGCCCGAGGGGCAGGGCTTCATGATCTTCCCGGCGGACTCGATGATCGGCGCGCGCCGTGAGTTTCTCGACCCCACCGAAATGAGCCTGTTCAATGCCGACGTGATCAAGGTGCTGGCCGCGAGCGGCGTGCTGCGTCTGGTGCAAACCACGCTCGATACGCTGATTGAAGAAGTGAAAGCCGGCACGCCGCCGAAATTCCCTACCCTCACGGTAAGCTCGGAAAAAGCGGTGAATGCCGCCGGTTTTGGCAATCCTTACGCGGCGGCAAAAGCCTATGCAGCGCTGACCATGGCGGAGACCGTCTCCTCGGTGACCGCCGCCGGCTGCTTTCAGGAACAGGATCCCGCGCGCTACGTCACGATGGTCGCCGCCGGCCACGAGATGATGCGCGCGGCAGCGCGTCTGGCAGATGAAGCCCGCGAACTCGAAAAAGCCGCCGACAGCCTGCTTCGCACCCCGCACGCGGCCAATGGCGCCGTGCTCCGCAAGACCCAGTTAAACGCCAAACCGGGCTGAAACCGCATGACCTACTGTATTGGCATCGCTCTGGAAAAAGGTCTGGTGTTCTGCTCCGACTCGCGCACCAACGCGGGCATCGATCAGGTCAGCACCTATAGCAAGATGCATATCTTTGGCGCCGACGGGGACCGACGTTTTGTGCTGTGCTCAGCCGGCAATCTGGCCACCACCCAGGCCGTGGTGCACCAGCTTCAGCACGACATCAAACAGTCGGCCGAACTGAACCTCATGAACGTGAAATCGCTGGCCGAGGCGGCGGATTACATTGGCGAAGTCAGCGTGAAGCGGCAGGCCAAGTTTCGCGAAGGCGGCTTGAGCAGCTTCGACCCCAAAGTCACGCTCCTTTTTGGCGGCCAGATTGCGGGTGAGGCCACCGGCATGTTTCTGATTTACGCCGAAGGCAATCACATCACCGCCTC
>CAMCQE010000108.1 GCA_945876945.1 Klebsiella pneumoniae | reverse complement strand
CTGCCGGCCGGAATGGGGCTCCAGCGTGCTGGCGGCGATGAGCAAGGGACTGTCGTTGCTGCGTGACGGCGCTTTCACGCCGCGATAGCGCACGCTGGCAGCGGTGTCTTCCAGCGGGTGAACCATGCTCATGCCATGACCGCCGTTGGTGATGGTCACGAACGGGATCTGCGCGATATTCACTTCGCCGGTCGCGGCATCAAAGCTCACCGAGACCTTGTACCAGACCTTGCGGAACAGCGGCTTGCGGGTGCTGTACTCATCGAACTTGCCGCGACCGCGACCAATGCGCAGCGCGAGCTCGCCCTGCTCATTGATAAACAGCCCGTAGCCCTGACCGGTGGTGGCGTTGAACTTGGTGATAATGCCCTGCACGCCCACGGCCGTGCCTTCCGTATCCACCACCGGGGTGGTGGGATAAACGTACGCGCAAAGCGTGAAGCTCTGCACGTCGAGTCTCGAGTCGTGCGGCACCATCACATAGCTGCCGGCATAGAGCGGCTGATTCACCCCGCGATATGTCCCGTTCACCGGCGCGCGCACCAGTTTTTCCTTGAAGCCCGGGCCATCCGGATTCGTGTCACCGTGAATGAGGCGCACGATCTGCGCTTCATAAGATTCGTTGTATTCGCTATGAATGTGGAAGCTCAGCTCATCGCCCGGACGCACCGAGCATTTGTCGGTATAGCCGGTGATCCGCAGCATCATTTCCTGGGTAAGGCTCATGGCGGGCTTCCTCAAAGCTTGATGTGATAGTGGGCGAGGAGCGCTTTGAGGCGCTTCAGGAAAATCATGTGCTCGGCGTCTTCACGCGTGGCGTAGCGTTCTTTCGTAATTTTGATCACGCCCCCGCGCTGTCCGGGCAGGATGCCAATGGCGTACTGCTGCCAGGGCACGATCTCGACGATGGTGTGTTTGCCGGCCTGCGGGGTCATGCGCAGTTTGTCGATCAAACGCTTGAGGCCATCGCTGTGGTTCGGCGGCTTCACGCCCGGCTGGGCCGCGGCGCCACGCGGATTAGCGCGATGTTCGGCGATGATTTTTGCCCTGCTCTCGGGGTCAACCAGATGCGGCAGGATGTAGGTGCGGGTGTCGTAGTCGTCCACCGCAGTAAAACCGTAGTCCCGCGCCAGTGCTGTGGCGGGCGCGCTTTGACCTCGTGTTGCCATCAAGAATCTCCGGGTTAGTTGCCCTGATTGGACAGGTTCGGACCGCTTACGCGTCGCAGGGAAAATTCAAAGCGCCTCAAATATGCCCGTATCGAGAGCGGGGCACCAGCAAGGCCGACAGGCCGCGCCCACTACGCTCGTCGGCATCTGTACCTGCGGTCCGCGCCCTCACTGTGGGAGCGACCTTGCTAATCGCGAACAGTGACGGCCGCTCGCGGTCACACCCCGCCCATTACGGTCGGCGCCTTCTGCCACACGGCCTGAATTGCCGCTGTTCGACCTTCTTCGTTGTTCCGCAAGCCGTTACGGGTTTTCTCCGTCACCCGATCCGGCACCAGCACGCCGATCCCGAGCGCCGGCCCGTCGCTGCGCACAAGCCCTGCCAGTCGGCGTTGGGCATGCGCCAGCACTTTGGCGGTGTTGTCCTGCCAGTGGGTTTCGGTCATGCCGGCCTGCGCAAACGCGGCGCGCAATTCCGCCGCCGTCGGCACAAACGACAGCGCGGCTTCGCTCGCCCAGAAACACGGGTAAATGATCTCGCCACCCTCACCGGCCACTACCGCCTCGATCGCGCAGCGTCCGCCGGGCTTCAGCACCCGGGCCACCTCGCGCGCGAACTGCGGCTTGTCGGGCAAATTCATCAGCATGTTCTGCGACCAGACCAAATCGAAACTCGCGTCCGGCACGGGCAAATCCAGCGCCGAGCCTTGCAGGAATTTGATCTGCCCCCCCATGCCCACGCGCTCGGACAACATCACAGCGGCGGCGATGAATTCGTGCGTGAGGTCAACACCTGTGACGACCGCGCCACACTCGGCGGTCAAGGTGCGCGCCGGGCCGCCAATCCCACACCCGATATCCAGCACGCGCGTGCCTGGCGCGAGTTCGATGGCCCGCGCCAGGGCGCGGGTAGATTCGCGGCCGCCGCCATGAAACTCATCGAACAGCGCCGCGTCATCGCGCGTGAGCTGCGCGGGATCGAAACCGGCCGCGCGCAGACTTTGCAGAATCCGCGCGGAGACATCTTCCGGCGCGTAATGACGGTTAAGGGCCTCATCCAACGCGTGGGGGCGATTCATGGTGGACCCCATCAGGCCAGCAGTTCAGACAAGGCGCGATCGATAAACGCGTTGTCGGCCGGCGCGAGACCAAACCCGGCGCCGTGGCCCCAGCCCGAAGGAATGGGCCGCAACTCGGCATTCGGCATGTGTTTGACTTCGATTGCGTTGTCGGCGGGCGGGAAGTACTGGTCGGTCACGCCCGGCATCACGATCGCTCGGCATTTGATCGCCGCCAGCGCGCCCGCAAGGTCACCGCCAAAGACGGGGTTCGCGCTGATGTCGCCGTTGAGCCAGCTGTCTGCCATCGCCAGCAAATCGTTGGCATCGTTCTGCAGGAAGTAGTTTTGGGTCAGCAGCACCACATCGCGGCGGGTGGCGAGGCCGATGCTTTGATAAAGCTTCTCGCGCATGAAATCTTGCGAGAACAGCCACGCCGCGTAGACCTTGCCGAAGGTCAGCAGGCCGCGCAGCGGAGGCGCGTCGTACCAGCCATCTTTGAAATCGGGGTCGAGCATGAGCGAGGCTTTGGCGCTGTCGACAAACAGCCAGTTGTGATCGGAGATCCGCGCCGAACAGCAGATGGGCGCAATGGCGTCCACCATGTCCGGGAACAGCGCGCCCCACTGAAACGCCTGCATGCCGCCCATCGAAAAGCCCGCTACCAGTCGGATGCGCTTTACGCCCAGATGTTCGGTCAGCAACTTGTGCTGGCAGAGGATGTTGTCGTAGAGGCTCATGAGCGGAAAACCGCCGCGCCCGTAAGGCGCCGGGGTATTGCTGGGCGAAGAGGAATTCCCGTTGCCGAACATATTGGGAATGACCACAAAGTGCCGGTTGGGATCGATCGCGCGGCCCGGCGCGAGCATGTATTCGGTTTCGGTGTGACGGCCACCGTAGAAAGTGGGCACCACCACCACGTTGTCGCCAGCGGGCGAGAGCTTGCCGAAAGTCTTGTAGCTCAGCTTCAAATCCAGCGTTACGCCCGACTGGGTGGTAAAGCGCGGAATCTCGAAAACTTCGTCGTCACGCATAGGAGGCTCCTGCCGCGAAGGCGGCTCAGTGGGGCATGGATTTGGAAAACAGGGCCAGAATCAGCACGCCAGTCAGGATAAAACCAATCCCGACAAAAGCGGCAGCATCGAGCATCTGGCGGTACATCACCCAGGCAATGAACATCACCAGTACCTGCCCGACGCCAGACCAGATGGCGTAGGCAATGCCCACCGGCATCGTGCGTAAAGTCAGGCTGAGGAGATAAAACGCGGCCGCATAGCCCACCAGCACCAGCATCGTGGGGCCAATCACGCGAAAGCCATCGGAAGCCTTAAGCGCGCTGGTCGCAATCACCTCGCAAATAATGGCTGCGGCCAGATAAAAATAATGCATACGGGGTTCCTGACTGACGCTTGAGGATTATGCAGGCCGGACGCGGATTGCCAAGCATAGGCGCCCGCGCAAGCCAATCCGCGCGGCATCAGCCAGAATAGCCCGATGCTGCTTTCCCAGTCAGTCCAATCAGCCAATCGCCGCCCCAGTCTCATGGGCGAGCTGCGCTGGTCCTATGTACCCCCGCTGATGGTGTATCTCGCGGCGGGCATTTCCGGCCTGACCGGTATCGTCGGCACGTTTTTCATCAAGGAATATCTGGCGCTGTCCGCCGCCTTCCTCGCGTCCTTAGGCTTCTGGGCCGGGATTCCCTGGGCGCTCAAGATGCCGATGGGGCATCTCGTCGATTTGCTTTGGCGCTACAAGGCCTGGCTGGTGATTCTGGGCGCGAGCCTGATCGCGAGCAGCCTCGCCATCATGATTGGACTCATTCACTACCCAATGCGCATGGCCGAGGTGATGCCCGCCACCTGGTGGTACGTGTTGTCGGCACTGCTCGCGCCGACGGGCTACATGATGCAGGACACCGTAGCCGACGCGATGACGGTCGAAGCCGTGCCGCGCATCGATGCCGACGGGCAGCCCATCGACCCGGCGGTTCGCAAGCAGATGAATACCACCATGCAGACGCTGGGGCGGGTGGCGATTATCGGCGGCGGCGTGTTGGTTTCCGCGGTGAACGTGGCCATTTTTGCCGGCGCCGAGACCCTGCCGCAGGCGGCCAAGGTCGCGGTTTATGGCCGGGTTTACACCTACGCGCTGCTCATCCCGGTGATTTCCGTGCTGGGCGTCGCGCTGGCCTTGCTGATGCGCGCTCGCGAACGGCGGCGCCTGCAGGGACTGGGGCTTGCGCCGAGCGACATCAGCGGCCTGCTGGATGAACACGGCGCGCGCACGGTGCCTAACTGGTGGCTGCTGGGCGGCAGCCTTGGCTTTGCGATCATGACCACCAGCCTCGGGCTCTCGGCGTTTGCCTATGCGCGGGAAGTGATCTTCCTCGGTTCGTTTTCCATCATCAGCTTCCTGATGTGGCGGATGCTCCGCGAACTCGAGCCCGAAGCCCGCCGCACGCTGCTTGGCACCGCGATCATCATTTTTGTGTTCCGCGCCGCGCCCGGCACCGGCGCGGGATCGACCTGGTGGATGATCGACCATCTGGGCTTCGACCAGTCTTTTCTGTCACGCCTGTCGCTGGTCTCCAGCGCGCTCACCCTGATCGGACTGTTTGCCTTCAGGCGCCTGATGGCGGAGCGCTCACTGGCCTATATCGTGGGCCTGTTGACGCTGGCGAGTTTCGTGCTGGGTTTGCCCACGCTGGGGATGTTCTATGGCCTGCACGAATGGACGGCCGCGCTGACCGGGGGGGTGGTCGACGCGCGCATGATTGCCCTGATCGACACCGCGCTGGAGTCGCCGCTGGGGCAAATCTCGATGGTGCCCTTGCTGGCCTGGATTGCGAACTCGGCGCCGCCGCAGCTCAAGGCCACCTACTTCGCGGTGATGGCCTCGTTTACCAATCTGGCGCTCTCGGCGTCCCAACTGGGGACGCACTACCTCAACGAGATATTTGTGATCACGCGGGAGATGCGGGATCCGGTGACGCATCTCGTGACGACGCCGGCGGACTACCACGCACTCGGGATGTTGCTGACCGTGGTGCTAGCGCTGGGACTCATCACGCCTTTTGCCGCGATGGCGCTTACCCGCCTCGCCGGACTCCGCAGCGCCTAGGCCACAACGGCATCCCACCCGCCTTGCGGGCAAGATGCCGCTGGACTCAAGGACAAGTGACGCCGGTGCCGCCCAGACCGCAGTAGCCGCCGGGATTCTTCGCCAGATATTGCTGGTGATAGTCCTCGGCATAGTAGAACTCAGGGGCGGGGATAATCTCGGTGGTCAGCGGCGCAAAACCGGCGGCGCGAAGCGCGGCATCAAAGCGCGTGGCAATTTCCTCGGCCGTACGCTGCTGCGTTTCGTTTTCGAAGTAGATCCCGGAGCGATACTGGGTACCCACGTCGTTACCCTGCCGCATGCCCTGCGTGGGGTTGTGGGCTTCAAAGAAAACTTTCACCAGCGCTTCGTACGCGATCAGCGCCGGGTCAAACACCACGCGCACCACTTCGTTATGGCCGGTCAGTCCAGAGCAGACTTCCTGATAGGTCGGGTTGGGCGTGTAGCCCGCGGCATAGCCCACCGCGGTAGACAGCACGCCGGGCAGTTGCCAGAACTTGCGTTCGGCGCCCCAGAAGCAGCCCAGACCGAAAGTCGCCACCGCGCTGTTGGCCGGGAACGGCGGCAAGAGCTTGGTGCCCAACACGAAGTGCTGGTCGTGGATGGCAATGGGCGTGGCACGCCCCGGCAGCGCGAGTTCCGCCGCCGGCATGGCCTGTTTTTGCTTTAGTCCGAACATGGTAACCCCCAGAGGAATAGCGTATTGCTGGCACGATGGCGACTCGGGTCGGCAAAAGCAAGGCGAGGTGCGCTGAACCAGCGCGACCAACCCTGCGTAACACAACACATCACAACAGAGGTGGCGCATGCGTGTTTTCTTCAGCCTTTTGCTGGCGGCTTTCGCGATGAGCGCCCAAGCCTGTCCCGAGAATCTCGACTTCTCCTTCCGTCCCTTGCTGGGCAAAGAGCCCGTGCGCCTGTGCGACCAGTACGCCGGGAAAGTGGTGTTGGTGGTCAACACGGCGAGCCAGTGCGGATTCACCCACCAATACGAAGGGCTGGAAAAACTCTACAAGACGTACGGCGACCGCGGTCTCGTGGTGTTGGGCTTCCCTTCGAACGATTTCGGCGGTCAGGAACCGGGAACCGAGGCCGAGATTCAAAAATTCTGCCGCTCGACCTACGGCATTCAGTTTCCGATGTTCGAGAAAACCTCAGTGCGAAAAGGCGGCGGGAACCTGCTCTTTCAGCGGCTCGCCGCCGTCACCGGCGAAGCACCCAAATGGAATTTCCACAAATACCTGCTGGATCGCGAGGGCAAGGTGGTGAAAGCGTTCGGCAGCATGACCGGGCCCGATTCAGATCGCCTGCGCGCAGCGATTGAGTCGCTGCTCTGAAACTAATGAGCGCGAGCGGTGCGCGCGCCTGTCCGCACGCGCTGCCTTTGTGCGTTGCGAAACGCGCGCGGCGGCTCAAAACCAGATAACGCGGGGAGAATGCAGGTGGCACACATCCTGCTCTGACTTGGACACAGTCAAGTTCGTGCGCCTGCATGAGCGTGATGTGCCAAGTCTCTTTTCTGATACTCCCCTTGAATTACGGGGCGGTTTTCCGCCCCGCTTTTTTTTCAGCCTTCGCCGACCGTGCGCAATCCACTAGGATGACGGCCACTCCCCTGGACGACGCGCCCCGTGTTCAAACCCGTTCCTCTTTTTCTCGCCAGCCGGTACTTACGCGCGAAACGAAAAAATCGCTTCGCAGCGCTGGTTTCTGGTGTATCGGTGGCCGGCATCGGACTCGGTGTCGCGGTGTTGATTATCGTGCTGTCGGTCATGAATGGTTTCGAGCGCGAAATTGCCGCCCGCATCCTCGGCATGACGGCCGACGCCACCCTGTTCGCCGCCCCGGAAACCCTGCGCGACTGGCCGGCGCTCGCGCATCGCCTGGAGCAGGACCCAGACGTGGTCGCGGTGCGCCCGTTCATCCGCGGCAGCGGCATGGTGAATGCGCGCGGTAAGGTCCGCGGGGTGCTCATCTACGGCGTGCCCACCGAGGGCGAAGCCGCGGTCTCCCAACTCCCGCGTTATCTGGAAGGCGTTAGCTTGTCGGCGCTCGCGGGCGCTGCAACGCCGCCGGCGATCATTCTCGGTCACACGCTGGCCAAGGAGGCGCAGGTGCAAGACGGGGACCTCATCACGCTCATCTCGCCGCAATGGGACAGCCAGCAACAAATCGGGCTCCCGGCCTATGACCGTCTGGCCGTGGTGGGCACCTTTCAGGCGGGTATGCATGAGTTTGATTCCAGCTTCGGAATCATGGGGCTGGAAGCCGCCGCGCGCTTGTTCAAGCTCGAGGGTAGCGTCTCCGGTCTGCGTCTGAAGCTCAAAGACTCCACGCAGGCGCCCGCCGTGGCCGCCCGCCTCGGTGCCGAGTTGGGGCCGTCGTATCTGGTGATCGACTGGACCCGCTATCACCGCAATTTCTTTCTGGCGATCAAATCCCAGAAACGCATGATGTTCGTCATTCTTTCGCTGATTGTGGCCGTCGCCGCGTTCAACGTGGTCTCGTCGATGGTGATGATCGTGCAGGAAAAACAAACCGACATCGCCATCCTGCGCACCATCGGTCTGCCGCCGCGCGATGTGCTGTGGGCGTTTCTCGCGCAGGGCGCCATCGTGACGGGGATCGGGGTCAGTCTGGGCGTGGTGCTCGGGATGGTTGGCGCGCATTACGCCAACGACTTCATGCGGCTGGTGGAGCACACCTTCGGCGTGCAGTTCATCAAACCGGACGTCTACTACATCAACTACCTGCCAACGGAAGTGCGCACCGCAGACGCACTGGCCGTGGCGCTGGCCACCTTCGCAATCTGCGTGGCGGCCACGCTCTATCCCGCGTGGCGGGCCGCCCAGATTGCCCCGGTTGAAGCACTGCGCTACGAGTAGTCAGAACAAGAGATAGCTGAAGAAATCCGGATGCCAGTCCGCATGGCGGGCCAGCACAAAGCGCGATAGCCCGCGCAACAGGCTTGCCGACCGCGCATGGATTTCCGCATAGGGTTCGGGAAAGCGGGCGGGCATCGGCCCCGCAGCCGGCGGCCCCAGCGCCACCAGCGCGTCGCGTACTTCGGGCGCGGACAGTAGCCGGTGAATACACTCGTAATCCGCCAGCACCTGCCGGAAACCCGCCTCATCGTAGGCCGTCATCACCAGCCCCACGCGCTCCAGCGGGGTGAGTGCAAGCTGGGCGTGAACCCAGTCCACTTTGCGCAAGCCACGCGTGCTGCTCTCGCCCAACAGGAACAACAGACCGGCGAAGGTCAGCATCCGCGAACTGCGCAGCTTGGCCTGGCGCAGATACCAGCTGTCATCGTCGGTGTGGCTGCGCTTGTACTGTTGCCAGCCGGCATAGGCGTGTAGATAGCGCGACCAGTCGTTCAGGAGCAGCGTCCACTGGGCGTGCACTTCAGTGGGCAGATAATCGCCGGCATACCAATCGAGAACCTCACGCTGAGCCGCAAAAAATGCCGCATCACCCCACACCGGCCGGGCGTCGAGCAGCAACTGCATGCGCTTGCCGAAGCGCGCCGGCGGCTCCTCCAGACTTCCGCGGTCGCGCGGCGAACAAAACGCCGCAAGGGTCGCGGTATCGCGGTAGATGCCATCGGCTTTGGGCGGCCTAAGGCCAAGCGCGGCGATCGTTTCAAATACGGCGACCGGGACCTTGGCGGGCCCTTCGGAGGCGGCGAGCACAATGCCGTCGAAGTCTGATGTGGCGTGGGCCTCCAGTCGCCCCAAAGAACCGGCTGCAATCACGGCATCAATCCCGGCGAGCGTGTCACCGAGGGCGTTCAGCGCGCTGGCAATCGCTGCCAGCAAGGTTTGAGAGTGCCGATAGCTGTCGGCCAGCGTCGGCGCGTGCTCGGCAAGCATCCCGCTTAGCGCCAGCAAGCGCGTGGTCTCATCACGGTACTGTTCGTTGCGACGCACAAGCAGGCTCCTATAATGCGGGCTCGCCGCCACTCCGGAGTTGTCATGGATATCAAGGGAAAAATCGCCATCATCACAGGTGCCGCCAGCGGCATCGGTCTCGCCACTGCCCGCGAGTTGGTCAAACAACAGGTCGGCGCCGTCGCGCTGGTGGACCGCTCCGATAAGGTCTACGAGTTCGCCACGCTGATCAACGAAGAAGCCGGTCGCGAGGTCGCGCTCGGCTTCTGCGGCGACACCACGGCAGAAGACTTCCGGAAGCACGTTTTTGCCAGCCTGCTCGAGCGCCATGGGCCGGTCAACATCCTCATTCCTGCCGCCGGCATTACCCGCGATGGCCTCGCGGTGAAGGTCAACCGCGAACAGGGCAAGGCGCATATCTACCCCGCCGAGACGTTCCGGGAAGTGCTGGAAGTCAATCTGGTCGCGCCGGTGTATTGGGCGCTGGAACTGGTCGCACAAATGGCGGAAGACCGGTTCAAGCGCGGGCTCAAACGCTGGTCGCCGACCGAAGGCGTGCAGGGCGTGATCGTGTTCATTGGCTCGGTGTCTTCACAGGGCAACAAGGGCCAGATTGCCTACGCCAGCACCAAGGTGGGGCTGGAAGGCGCGGCGTCTACGCTCATGATCGAGGCGATTTTCCACGGCGTCCGCTGCGCCGTGATCCATCCGGGTTTCACCGATACCCCAATGGTCCGCGCGCTGGGCGAGGAATACATCAATTCGCAGGTCTTGCCCGCCACGCAGATTGGCCGGCTGATTCGGCCAGAAGAAATTGCGGATGCGATCTGCTTTCTCGTGCGCAACTCGGCGGTCAGCGGGCAGTTGTGGGCTGATGCGGGCTGGCACCCGCTGCCGACTTGACCGAAGACGCGGAAAACGGAGAGTCAGGCCGATTTCAGGCTTGACTCTCAATCTACAAACGTCTAGAACTGTCGCGCATAAATATTTAAATCTTATAGAGAAGCTCTCGGGGTCTAATTGACCATGCGCAAGCCCTGAGGCCCGCTTCTCACAGTCGCTCCGCGGCTGTCGCCCAGTTAGTCCCGCCGTTCGCCTGTCGATGCCGGCCTCAAAACAAAACACCAGCCGGCGTCGACGCGAACCCTCTTCATCCGCGTCGGCAGTTCTCCTCAGTGAGGATAGCCAAGGGCTTTCAATTCTTCCGCCAGCGTGGCCAGCCCGCGTCTCAGCGCCGCTTCAGGTTGCGCGTAAGACAGGCGCAGACATTGGTCGAGATGCGGCCAGGGCTCGGCCAAGCCCGGGCCGAAATGATGTCCGGGAATCACCAGCACGCCGCGCGCTTTCAAGCGCTCGTAGAGCATCTGCACCGGAACCGGCAGCCGGGGAAACCATAACCACAAAAATATGGCGCCTTCCGCGACATGCGCCCGGTAGTCAGTCTCGCCCAGCAGTTCGTCGCAAAGCCCCAGCGCAAACTGCGAGGCCGCCGCGTAATGCGGCGCGACCACCTCCCGCGAGAGGCGCAGGATGTCGGCATGTTCCATCAGCGCCAGCATCAGCCGGGCGCCGACCGGATTGGGGGCGAGGGTCAGCATGGCATTCATGCTGGTCAGCACATCAATCACAGGTTCGGGCGCGACGACCAGTCCACTGCGCAAGCCCGGCAGGCCGAGTTTGGAGAGGCTCAGGCACAGGATCATGTCTTCATTCCAGCGCAGGGAGGCCGGCGCGAAAATAATGCCCGGGAAGGGCTGGCCGTAGGCGCAGTCCACGATCAAGGGAATGCCGGCGGCTTTTGCCATCGCCTGCAGGCGCTCCAGTTCCTCATCGGTGACCACATTCCCGGTGGGATTACAGGGTCGGCTGAGGCAGATCGCAGCAATGTCGTCGTCGACCCGGATGCGCGAGAAATCGGGGCGATATTTGAAACGATGCGCGCCCAGCGGATCGATGAGGGAAGGATAGGAACGCAGGGCGTCCGGCTCAATCCCGCTTTGCGAATAGCCAATGTACTCGGGCGCCTGCGGCAGCAAAATCTTGCGTTGACGGCCGCTGTTATCGAGGCCCGCAAAGAGATTGAACAGTGCGAAGAAAGACGCCTGACTGCCACTGGTCACCAGCAGATTACGGGCTTTGATCGGCCAACCCAAAGCGCTTGAGAGTGGCTCGCTAAGTCTTTCAAGAAACGCCTCATGTCCCTGCGGGGCATCGTAAACGGCGGCCAACCGCAGCCATTCTGCGACCGGCACGCTTGCCCAAGCGCGCTCGAATTCGTTCTGCATGGCCGGGATCACACTCGGATTCCCGCCGCCCAGATTCACCAGTTCGCGGCCGCCCCGGGCCACTGCGGCGAGATCGTCCATCAGTTGGCGGGTGCCGCTTGTGGCCGCGAAAGCGGCGCCAAATCTTGAGTACTGCATGCGTGGCCTTCAGGTGGGACAAGGGCCGCGAACTTTTCGCGCAAAGCCCAGTCGTTAGTGGATAATCAGGCGATGAACATGATCAAACAATTTCGGGATTTTGGACTCTTTCGTACCGTCATGCTGGGCACCACCGTGGTGCTTGCGGGCCTTGGGCCGTTTAACGACGGGACGACCTATGTCTCCGGCTGGCGGTTGCTCACCTCGGTGGTCGCGCCGGCCATGATGGTCATCATGGTGTTTCTGCTGTTGCTGGATATCACCATGACCAGGGTCTTCGCGACCGATGCACTGCCCGACCGCCAGAAGATGCTACTCAAAGCCAGCGTCGTTGAAACCTGGCTCTTGCTCGGACTCTGCCTGGCCTGGGGACCTTTTATGCTCC
>CAMCQE010000107.1 GCA_945876945.1 Klebsiella pneumoniae | reverse complement strand
TTGAGGCGATGAAACGCCTCCAGCTCCGGGGTTTTGAACTGCACGCACATCGCGTTCAGCTTTTCCACGCCAACCCCGTGCTCGCCGGTAATGGTGCCGCCCACTTCAATGCAGAGTTCCAGAATCTGCTCCGCCACCCGTTCGGTGGTGTGGAGCTGCGCGTCGTCATTGGCATCGAAGGCAATCAGCGGATGCAGATTGCCGTCGCCGGCATGAAACACGTTGGCGATCGGCCGCCCGGATTCGGCCGAGAGTTCGGCGATGCGCGTGAGCACGCGGCCCAGTTCCCGCCGCGGAATGGTGCCGTCGATGCAGTAGTAGTCCGGCGCGATGCGGCCCATGGCCGGGAACGCCGACTTGCGGCCCTTCCAGATCCGCAGCCGCTCGGCTTCATCCTGCGAGGCGCGCACGCTCTGCGCTCCCAACCGAAGGAACAGGGCTTCGACCGCCGCGCATTGCTCGGCGACTTCGGCCGCCGTGCCATCCAACTCGCACAACAGTACGGCCTCGCAGTCGAGCGGATAGCCGGCGTGGGCAAATTCCTCGGCGCAGCGCGCGGCGAGGCGGTCCATCATTTCCAGCCCCGCGGGCGTGATGCCGGCTTCAATCACCGCCGCCACCGCGTTGGCTGCGGCCTCCACGGTGGCAAAGGCGGCCAGCAAAACCCGCGCGACCGGCGGGCGCGGCAGCAGCTTCACGGTGACCTCCATCACCAAGCCGAGCAGGCCTTCGGAGCCGTTCATGACGGCCAGTAAATCCAATCCGTCTGAATCCAGCGTCTTGCCGCCGAGTGCCAGCAATTCGCCATCCGACAGCAGCACCTTCAGGCCCAGCACGTTATGCACGGTGAGGCCATATTTGAGGCAGTGCACGCCGCCGGAGTTCTCCGCCACGTTGCCGCCGATAGTGCAGGCGATCTGCGAGGACGGGTCGGGTGCGTAATACAGGCCGTAGGGCGCGGCGGCTTCGGAAATCGCCAGATTGCGCACGCCGGGCTGCACCACCGCCACCCGGTTGGCCGGGTCAATTTCGAGAATGCGATTGAGTCGGGCCAGAGACAGCACGCAGCCCGCAGCCAGTGGTAGCGCCCCACCGGACAAACCGGTGCCTGCACCGCGCGGCACGATGGGCACCTGATGTTCGCGACAAATCCGTAGCACTTCGGCGACCTGCGCGGCGGTTTCCGGCAGACACACCACGCGCGGGATCTCGCAGTAGGCGGAGAGCCCGTCGCATTCGAAAGGGCGTTTAGCTTCGGTCTCGGTGAGCAGTGCGTCGCGCGGCAGGACTTCGGCTAGCGCGGACTCGAAGCTCATGCAGGCGGCGCTATTCGTCGAACTTGAAATCGGAGGGAATCACCACCACGCCGGTCGGCGTGACGTGAAAGCGCTCGGCATCGCGCTTGGGGTCGATGCCAATTTGTTCCCAGGCGGGAATGGCCACGTTGCGGTCGCAGATGACCCGACGCAGCCGGGCGCCCTCGCCCACCGTGGTGCCAGTGAACAGGATGGAGTCTTCCACCGTGGCGCCATCAGAAATGTACACGCGGTTGCCAAGCACGCTGTGGTTCACCCCGCCGCCGGCGATGACGGTGCCACCGGCAATCACAGAGTTCACGCAAATGCCTTCATTGCAGGAGCGGCCCGGCACGGTACGCGCCGGCGGACGTTGCATCTGATAGGTGCGAATGGGCCAATCGGCCTGATAGATATCCAACGGTGGCTCCAGTTTCAGGATGTCCATGTTGGCGTCGTAGTAATCGTCGAGATTGCGCAAGGTGCGCCAGTAGCGGTCCTGGGTCACGCGGCCGTACTTGCCGCCGAAGCGATAGGCGATCACGGTCGCCTTGCCGAACATGTGCTCGCTAACCAGATCCATCAAGCGCAGATTGCGGGTGCCTTCGGCCCCGACCGCCTTTAGCACATCCACCAGCCACTGGCGGCGGAACACGTAGACCTCCATCGGCCCCACGTCTTCGCTACCCGCCGGCAAAGGCTGCGGCGTGGTCTGGGGGGCGATGGCCTGAATCTGTTCGCCATCAAGCGTGAGGTGGGAGGAAAACCCCACGCCATCGGCGGTTTCGCGGTCAATGGTGACCACGGTGACGTCGGCGTTGCTCTCGGCGTGGCGCTGGATCGCCGCCGCGTAGTCCATGCGGTAGATCTGCTCGCCGGAGACCACGATGACGGTGTCTTCGGTCGACCCGTCGAGGAAATACAAATTCTGATAAAGCGCGTTGGCCTGCCCCGAATAGGTGGAGCGCTCTTCGTTCACGGGGGGCGAGACGGCGGTCACGAATTCGCCCAAATCGGTATTGAAAATCGACCAGCCGTCGCGCAGGTGGTTTTGCAGGGACAGGGCGTTGAACTGGGTGAAGACCGTAATCCGGCGCAGACCGGAGTGCATGCAGTTGGTCAACGCGAAATCGATGACCCGATAGTTCCCGGCATAGGACAGCGCCGCCGGGGCGCGTCTGGCGGTAAGGGGTGCCAGCGCCTTGCCATCACCGATGGCAAGCACGATCACCAGAGTCTCGTTGAGGTTATGTAACAGCATGGCTTGAGCGGCGGCATTATACGCACCCGACCCGTGCCGGGACGCGCAAATTTGAGGGCTGCGGCGCCACGGGGCGGTCTGTGCGGGTAGTCGCTTGGGAGCGAATTGGTTATGGTGGGTTTCCCGCCCCCCGCAAGTGGCCATCAGCCCAGCATGTCAGAAGAAATCCTCGTCAACGTCACGCCTCGCGAGACCCGCGTCGCCTTTATCGAAAACGGCGTGCTGCAGGAAGTCTTGATCGAGCGCAGCCGGCGTCTCGGCATTCTCAACAATATCTATGTGGGGCGGGTCACCCGAGTCTTACCCGGCATGGGTGCCGCTTTTGTCGAAGTGGGCCTGAGCCGCGCGGCGTTTCTGCATGTGTCGGATGTGGTGAGCGCCGAACTCAAGCGCGAGGCCACCGGCCACGAAGTGCCGATCGAGCAGGCGGTGCATGAGGGCCAGAAAATTCTGGTGCAGGTCACCAAGGAGCCCTTGGGGTCCAAAGGCGCCCGACTCACGACCTACGTCAGCATTCCTTCGCGCTACGTGGTGTTTATGCCCTACAGCAACTCGCTGGGGATTTCGCAACGCATCGAAAGCGACGAAGAGCGCAAACGGCTCCGTGAATTGGTCCTGCGCCTGCGGCCGGGGCTGGCGCCGGTGAGCGACGACATGGATGAGCGGAAAGTGGCCGCCAGCGCCGCACCCGCCGCCAAGGGCGGCTTCATTGTCAGAACGGCCGCCGAGGGCGTGAGCGAAGCCGAGATCGAAGCCGACATCACGTTTCTGGTGCGGCTCTGGGCCTCGCTGGAGGAACGCATCAAGCAAAGTCAACCCACCACACTGATTTACGAGGACCTGCCCCTCGTCCAGCGCGTGGTGCGCGATCTGTCGGCGGCGAACGCCGAAAAAATTCGCATCGATTCGCGCGAAACGTTTGGCAAGGTCGCGGCGTTTGCCGAGGAGTTTGTGCCGGCGCTGGTGTCGCGCATTGAGCACTATCCGGGCGCACGCCCGATTCTCGACCTCTATTCCACCGAGGACGAAATCCAGAAAGCCCTGCAGCGCAAGGTCGAACTCAAATCCGGCGGGCATCTGGTGATCGACCAGACCGAAGCCATGACCACGGTCGACGTCAATACCGGCGGCTTCGTCGGCCATCGCAATCTCGAAGAAACCATCTTCAAAACCAATCTCGAGGCCGCGCAAGCGATCGCGCGCCAACTGCGTCTGCGCAATCTGGGCGGGATCATCATTGTCGACTTCATCGACATGGAAGAACTGGAACATCGCAAACAGGTGCTGCGCGCGCTGGAAAAAAGCGTCGAGCGCGACCACTCCAAAATTTCGATCAGCGAAGTCACTTCCCTCGGACTGGTGCAAATCACCCGCAAGCGCACGCGCGAAAGTCTGGAGCACGTGCTCTGTGAACCCTGCGCTACCTGTAGCGGTCGGGGTTCACTGAAAAGTCCGGAAACGGTCTGCTACGAAATCTTTCGGGAAATCTTGCGCGAACAGCGCCAGTACAACGCCAAAAAACTGCTGGTAGTCGCCTCTCGCACCGTCGTCGACCTGCTACTGGATGAAGAGTCGACCAGCATTGCCGAACTCGAAGAATTCGTCGGCATCCCGATCCGGTTCCAGGTTGAAGCCCACTACTCCCAGGAACAATACGACGTCGTGTTGCTGTAACGCCGCCCCATGCGTTCCTCCCTGAAGCGCACCCTGCGGGTCTTGTGGTGGCTGCTTGCTGGCGCGGTGTCGGTGTTGGCGCTCGCGAGTTTTGGCCTGCGTCTGCTCTTGCCGGGGCTGGATGCACAACGTCCTGCCATCGAACAGGCGGTGGCCGACATCACCGGCACCCCCATCAGCATTGGCGAACTCGGTGCGACCTGGCGCGGATTTTGGCCACGACTCACGCTGAAAGACCTCCGCGTCGCGCCCACCGCCGACGGGCAGGCCGGGCTGCAAGTCGCCGCCATCGAACTGACCGTCAGTCTGGTGCGTTCGCTAAAAGCGGGCGATCTGGTGCTGGACGCGCTGCATCTGGACGGACTCTCGGCCAGCGTGCAACGCACCCCGGACGGCCGCTTTCAGCTCGCCGGCATTCCGCCAGCCCGTAGCCCGCTCATCGGCTGGCTGTTACGCCAACACGCAATCGAAATCGATAACGCCAGCCTCACGCTGGAAGACCAGCAGCATGGCAGTCCACGCCTGCACGTTGAGGGGCTTGGCGTGCGCCTGCGCCAAACGCCGGAAAGCACGGTCATTCGCGCTCATTTCGACAGTGTGGGGCCGCTAGGCACCGCGCCCGATTTTGAACTGCATCTCGCGAAAGCCGCGCAAGCGGCGAGCGAACTGCGCGTCGCCGTCAAGGCCCTGCCCCTCGCGACCTGGGCCGCTTTTGCGGGACAGCCCGCGCTGGCCGCGCACGTTGGCCAAATCGACGGCCGATTCTGGCTGCGCCATGCGGCGGGCGAGTGGCGCCACATGGGCTTCGACACCCGCGTGGGGCTGGCGGCGGCGACGCCCGAGCCAGCCGCCGACACCTTGGCCCTGAAGGGCGCTGCCGACTTCGCGGAGGGGGAATGGCGATTGCGCCTCGCCCAGCCGGCATTAGGCGCCAGTGCGCAAACGAGTGCGCCGCCGCCCGTGCTTGGCCTGCTCCGGCGCACCGCCGAGCGCACCAAGCTGCTGCTCCACACCCCGGCGCTGCCGCTGGATTTCGTGTCGCGCCTCGCGGCCGCGTTCAACCCCGGGTCTTCGCTACCGCCGCTTACCGGCCACCTCAGCAATCTGCGGCTGGGGCTTGAACACACCGCACCCGGTGCGCTGGCGCTATACGCCGCCGGCGACCTCGACCCGCTGAATGCCCAACACGGCGCCGCGCGCCCGGCGCTGCGAGGCCTGCGCGCGCGCTTTGCGCTCAACCGGAAGGGCGGCGCACTGGCCTTGGCCGACGCCGATTTCCAGCTGGAGCACCCCGAACGCCTCATCGCCCCGCTGCAATTTGACGGCGTGCAGGGGTTGCTGCGGTGGCAACAACGGGACCGTGGGTGGCGCTTTCAAGTGCCGCATCTGCAGGCGAATTTGCAAGCCTTACCCTTACAGGCGGTGGCCGACGCCGATTGGACGCCGGGCAGCAAGCCCCGACTTAATCTGGAACTCAGCATGGGCCCCGGCGACCTGACGGCAGTCCCCAGCCTGCTGCCTACCGGCTTGTTGCATCCCAGGGGCGAAGCCTGGTGCCGCAACGCCTTCGCCAGCGGCCATCTGGAGGCCGTGCATTTAAGTTTGCATGGCGACATGGCGCGCTTCCCGTTTGATCAGGGCGAAGGCCTGTTCGCGGTGGATTTCGCGGTGAGCGATGCGGACATGCGCTATTCGCCTAAATGGCCGGTGCTGCCGGGGGCCTCGGGCCATGGCGTGGTGGTGGGCCGCCATCTGCAGGCGGTGATCAGTCAGGCGCAGTTTGTGTCTTCACCCACCAGCGACATCGTGCTCTCGGTGGCCGACCTTTTCAGCCGCGACCCTTATTTGCTGATCGATGGCACGGTGCACGCCAACCTGCCGGATACGAAGGAAATCCTCGCGCAAAGTCCGTTGGAAGGACTTGCCAAGCGCCTCGGCGCGGTAGAAATCGACGACCGCTTTGATGTGAGCCTCGCGCTGAACATCGGGCTCCGCCGTAACTCGCCCAGCAAGGTGAGCGGCAAAGTGGCCCTCAAGGGCAACGAACTGCGCTCGGTGCACGATGGGCTGACCTTGCAGGACGTCACCGGCACGATCGACTTTGCCGACCACCACTGGGCCGGGCACAGCTTGCAGGCCAAGCTCGATGGCACACCGGTGACGCTCGGCGCCGCAAGCGGTCAGGGCGAGCAACAGGGTGACACCAACATCACGCTCGCAGGCGACGCGAGCCCCGCGTTCATCACGCACTATCTGCGGAAATACGTGCCGACCGTCCACCGCTGGCTGGCGGCGAGCGGGCGCCTCGAAGTGCTGAACGGCAGCGCTCTCTGGCAGGCGCATCTGCATCTCCCCGCCGCCGTCGCGGACGCGCGCCCACCGCCGCGCCAACTGAAAATTGAGTCTTCGCTAGAAGGTCTGGCGCTAGCGCTGCCCTGGCCGTTTGGTAAGCCTGCAGAGAGCGTCCTGCCCTTCTCGCTCGACAGCACACTGGGTGACCCCGCAGCGCATCTCACGCGGCTGCAGTTTGGCGATCGGGTGACGCTGGGCGTGCGCCATGGCGGCACTGAAGGCAGTGCCCAGATGCAGGGGCTGGAAGTAGCGCTCGGCGCGGGCGAGGCGCTGCGCGGGGCGACGGGGATAAATTTCCACGGCAAGATTCCGGTGTTCTCGGTGGATGACTGGCGCGGCCTGTTCGAGCACGTCGATGCGCTGGGCGGCGGCCCGGAACTGCCCCTTGCTTACCAGTTACAAATCGACCAGATAAACGCGCTTGGACAGCACTTTCCGGCGGTCCAGCTCAACGGCAGCCGCAACACCCGGTTCTGGAGTGCCAGCATCGAATCGCCCCAAATCGCCGGCACGCTACGCGGCAGCCGCAGCGCGACAGGCGCCCCTTTACTGGTGCAACTCAACCGGCTGTGGCTAGACCCCATGCAAGGCGGCGATGACACCGCCAAAATGGATCCGCGCACGCTGAAGACGCTCGACCTCCGCTGCGAATCCTTCCGCTACGGCAGCATCGATTTTGGCCGCGCCGCGCTGCGCACCGTGCAAATCGCGGACGGCCAGCGGCTGGAATCACTGTCGTTTACCCAACCTGCCTTCAGCCTCAACGCCACCGGCGAATGGACACTGCGCGAGCAGGCGCATCACTCGGAGTTTGATATCAGGCTGGAAGCCGGGGCGCTCGGCCCCATGTTGGGGGCGTTCGGCTTTCAGATGGCAGCCATCGAGAACGGCGCCACGCGGCTCGGCATCTCCGCCGGCTGGGACGGCATGCCCTCCGAATTCTCGCTCGCCCGCCTCAACGGCAAGCTGTCCCTGCAGGTGGATGCGGGCCGCTTCCTCGACATCGACCCCGGCAGCGGACGGATTTTTGGCCTGCTCTCGCTGCAAACCCTGCCGCGGCGACTGGCGCTCGATTTTTCGGATCTGTTCGACAAAGGCTTTGCGTTTGACCGCATCGACGGCAACTTCGCGCTGGAAGACGGCAACGCCTACACCAACGATCTCCGCATGGAAGGTCCCGCTGCGCGCATCGAAGTCACTGGCCGCACCGGTCTCGCGGCCAAGGACTACGACCAGCGCGCGACCGTGACGCCCGAGTTTTCCGCCGGCTTGCCGCTCGCCGGCGCGCTGTTTGGGCCGGCCGGCATTGGCGTTGGCGCGGCGCTGTATCTCAGCCAGCAGGTGTTCGCCGAAATCCCCGAAAAAATCGACAGCCTGCTGAGCAGCGAATACCGCATCACCGGCGCGTGGCAGGATCCCAAAATCGAAAAGCAGTGAGCATGACCCATGTATCAAACTGAACTGTGGAAACCGAACGCCGTGGTGGCTGCGATCGTGGAGCGCGACGGGCGGTATCTGTTTGTGGAGGAAGAAGCCGACGGCCGCGCGGTGTTCAATCAACCGGCCGGCCATCTGGATCCGGGCGAAACCCTGCTGGAAGCGGTGTGCCGCGAAACGCTGGAAGAGTCGGCCTGGCATATCGAGCCCACCGGGCTCATCGGGATTTATCTCTACGAGCCCAAAGACTCTGCGCGCGCGGTGACCTATCTGCGGTTCTGCTTTCGGGCGAAGGCGATTCGGCACGAACCCGAGCGCAAGCTGGACAAGGAAATCATTCGCGCAGTGTGGATGACGCCAGACGAACTCCGCGCCGAACAGGCCCGCCACCGCAGCCCGCTGGTGCTGCGCTGTGTGGAAGACGCGATGCGCGGCGAGGACACCCCGCTGTCGCTGATTCGCGACCTGCGTTTTCCGACCGCCGGCTGAGCGCGAGCCATGAGCGCGCCTCCCGCCGATTTGCACGTCGTTATTGCGCTGTCCGGCGGCGTGGATTCTTCCGTCGCCGCGCTCGAACTGGTGCGCGCGGGCTATCAGGTCTCGGCCCTGTTCATGAAGAACTGGAACGAGCCGGCAGAAGACGGGCGTTGCCGCTGGGAAGACGACGTGGCGGACGCGCTGGAGGTCTGCGAAAAACTCGATATCCCACTCAATACGGTTGATTTATCGCAGGCCTACTGGGACGGCGTGTTTGCCGATTTTTTGGCCGAGTACTCGCGCGGCCGCACGCCGAATCCGGACGTGCTCTGCAATCGCGAAGTGAAGTTCAAAGCCTTTCTGGAAGCAGCCCACGGCATTGGCGGCAGCGTGGTCGCCACCGGCCATTACGCCCGCTTGCGCGACGGCGAACACGGTCGCGAACTCTTGAAGGGGCTGGATAACAACAAGGACCAAAGCTACTTCCTGCATCTGCTGGCGCAATCGCAGCTGGCGCAGGCCTGGTTTCCGGTGGGCGAACTGCCGAAACCCGAAGTCCGCGCCCGCGCCCGCGCCGCCGGACTGCTGACCCACGACAAAAAAGACAGCACCGGCATTTGCTTCATCGGCGAGCAGCCGTTCCGCGCCTTCCTGTCACGCTTCCTGCCGGCGCAGCGTGGTCTTATCAAAACACTGGACGAGCGCACCGTGGGCGAACATCCGGGCGTCATCTACTACACGCTGGGTCAGCGCGAAGGTTTAGGCATCGGCGGCGTGAAAGGCGCGGTGGAAGGCCCGTGGTTCGTCGTGAAAAAAGATGTGCCCAACAACGTGCTGTATGTGACGCAGGGCCACGACCATCCGGCCTTGCTCAGCCAGCGCCTCAGCGCCGAGCAGGTGCACTGGATTGCGGGCACGCCGCCGCCGCTGCCGTATCGCTGCTCGGCCAAGACCCGCTACCGACAAACCGACCAGCCGTGCACGGTGTTGAGTGATGACAACGGCCGGGTGGAAGTGGCCTTCGACCAGCCGCAACGGGCGGTGACCCCAGGGCAATCGGTGGTGTTTTATCAGGGCGAGGTGTGTTTGGGCGGTGGCATCATCGACCAAACGGCCTGAATCGCGCCGCAACGCTACAACCCGCCGCCGTAATTGCAGATAATGCCGGGCCTTGGCCCCGCGAAAATTTCAGCCATTCCGACCGCACTGCGGTCGCCAGCCCGGAGACGACCATGACCAACAGTTTTAACGCCCGCACCACGCTCAAAGTCGGTGATCGGGAGTTCCAGTACTTCAACCTCAATGCGCTCGCCAGCCAGTTCAATCTGACCCGCCTGCCCTACTCCTACAAAATCCTGCTGGAAAACCTCCTCCGGCACGAAGACGGCGCCAACACCACCAAGGCCGACATCGAAGCCCTCGCCGGCGCCGATCTCAAAGCCCTGCCGGCCAAGGACATCAACTTCACCCCCGCCCGCGTGATCCTGCAGGACTTCACCGGTGTGCCCTGCGT
The DNA here is from genome assembly GCA_945876945.1 of Klebsiella pneumoniae. GTDB lineage: Bacteria > Pseudomonadota > Gammaproteobacteria. The sequence continues at coordinate 2,066 of CAMCQE010000107.1, read as the reverse complement.
GGTGGACCTCGCGGCCATGCGCGACGCCATCAAGAAGCTGGGCGGCGACGCGGCCAAGGTCAATCCGCTGTGCCCGGTGGAACTCGTGATCGACCACTCCGTGATGATCGACCACTACGGCACCAAGGAAGCCCTCGACCAGAACGCGGCGGTGGAATTTGAACGCAACGCCGAGCGCTACACCTTCCTCCGCTGGGGTCAGGAAGCGCTGCAGAACTTCAAGGCTGTGCCGCCGGATACCGGCATCGTGCATCAGGTCAACATCGAGTACCTCGCCCGCGTGGTGTTCGATAACAACGGCCTGCTATATCCCGACAGCTGCTTCGGCACCGACTCCCACACCACCATGGTGAACGGCATCGGCGTGCTGGGCTGGGGCGTGGGCGGTATCGAAGCCGAAGCCGCCATGCTCGGCCAGCCGTCGTCCATGCTGATGCCGGAAGTCATCGGCGTGCGCGTGACCGGCAAGCTTGCCGAAGGTGCCACCGCCACCGACCTCGTGCTCACCGTCACCGAAATGCTCCGCAAGCGCGGCGTGGTGGAGAAGTTCGTGGAGTTCTTTGGTCCGGGGCTGGCCAATCTGGCCGCCTCCGACCGCAACACCATCGCCAACATGGGCCCGGAATACGGCGCCACCTGCGGCATCTTCCCGATCGACGAAGAGACGCTCAACTACCTGCGCCTCACCGGTCGCCCGGAAGAATCGATCGCCACCGTGAAGGCCTATGCGCAAGCGCAGGGCATGTGGTGGACGCCGGATGCGCCGGAAGCCGAGTACACCGACGTCCTGCATCTCGATCTGGCCACCATCCAGCCCTCGCTGGCCGGCCCCAAGCGTCCGCAGGATCGCGTGCTGCTGACCGGCGTGAAGGCCAACTTCCGCAAGGCTTTCGAAGGCGAACAGGCTGCGCGTCCGTCCAAGGGCCCGGCCACCGTCACCGACCGCGGCCAGACCTATGAGCTGAAAGACGGCGCGGTGGTCATCGCCGCCATTACCTCCTGCACCAATACCTCCAACCCCAGCGTGCTGGTGGGTGCTGGTCTGCTGGCGAAAAAAGCCCGCGCGCTGGGCCTGAAGAGCCAGCCCTGGGTGAAGACTTCACTGGCCCCCGGCTCCAAGGTCGTCACCGACTACCTCGCCAAGGCCGGTCTTATCGACGACCTCGAATACCTCGGCTTTAACGTGGTGGCCTATGGCTGCACCACCTGCATCGGCAACTCGGGTCCGCTGAACGAGCCCATCGGCAAAGCGATTCAGGACAACGTGCTGTCGGTCTCGGCAGTGCTCTCCGGCAACCGCAACTTCGAAGGCCGCGTGCATCAGGACGTGCGCATGAACTACCTCGCCAGCCCGCCGCTGGTGGTGGCCTACGCGATTGCCGGTTCCACCGACATCGACCTCACCTCCGAGCCGATCGGCAAGGGCAGCAACGGTCAGGACGTGTTCCTGAATGACATCTGGCCGACGAATGCCGAAATTCAGGCCGCCGTGGCCAAGGCCGTCACCGCCGAGCTCTTCAAGGCGAGCTACGCCGATGTGCTGAAGGGCGACGCGCGCTGGCAGGGCATCAAGGTCACGAAGTCCGAGACCTATCCCTGGGACAGCAAGTCCACCTACGTGCAGAACCCGCCGTACTTCGAAGGCATGACCATGACCCCGCCGGGCATCCAGCCCATCGCGGGCGCGCGCTGCCTGGCCGTGCTGGGCGACTCCATCACCACCGACCACATCAGCCCCGCCGGCGACATCAAGAAAGACGGCCCGGCCGGCAAGTACCTGATGGAACACGGCGTGGACCGCAAGGACTTCAACAGCTTCGGCTCCCGCCGCGGCAACCACGAGATCATGATGCGCGGCACGTTTGCCAACACCCGCATCAAGAACGCCATGACCCCGGGTGTTGAAGGCGGCGTGTCCCGCTACATCAACGGCGCGGCGGGCGACGTGGAACCCATCTACGACGTTGCCATGAAGCACATCGCCAAAGGCACGCCGCTGGTGGTGCTGGCCGGCAAGGAATACGGCACGGGTTCATCCCGCGACTGGGCGGCCAAGGGCACCATGC
>CAMCQE010000106.1 GCA_945876945.1 Klebsiella pneumoniae | reverse complement strand
TTGAACAGGATTTGCTCGAGCGAGGTGGCGTCGAGCCGGACGAACATGGGTTCGCTGTCCAGACTCAGGCGAATGCGGATGGCGGGCCCGGCCAGGCGCTGCGTCATCTGAAAGTTTTGCTCGACCACTTTGAGCAGGTCTGCGGTTTCAGACTTCACCGCGCCCCGGGTTCGGGAATGATCCAGCAGCTTGCGTGTGAGCAAGGCACCGCGCTCCGCGGCGTGAAGCACGCCGTCGAGATGCGCCTTCTGACGCTGCTCGCCCAAGCCCAGCGCGGCCAGCTCGGAGTAGCCCATGATGGCGCTGAGGATATTGTTGAAGTCATGCGCGATCCCCGCGCTCAGGCGGCCAATCAATTCCAGTCGCTGGCTGCGCGCCAGCGCTGCTTCGGCTTCGCGCTGCGGGGTGATGTCGACATGAAACGCGATCATGTGCGTCACGTTGCCGCTGCGGTCCGGCACCGGTGAGAGACTCACCGAACTCCAGAACTCCTCGCCGCTTTCCCGCCGACCGCGCAGGGTGGCCTCGAACGGCGCGCGCCGCACCAGCGCTTCGCGCAAGCGCAGGCTGTCGTCTTGCTCGTCTTCCGGGTAGAGAAAACAGGGATCGAAGGCCATCGCGTCTTCGCGCGTGACCCCGCTTAACCGACAAAACGCATCGTTGCAGAACACGCTGCGCCGCTGATGACCGCGGGCGTCGATCAACACAATACCGAGGGTGGCGTGCTCCACCGCGCCGCCCAGGACCCGCAGACGGGTATCCGCCGCGTGGCGTTCCAGCGCAACTTTGATAGTGGCGGCCAGCGTACGGTCGTCAAACGGTTTGAGCAGATAGCCGTAGGGAGAGGTTTCGGCGGCCCGCTGGATGGTGTCATCGTCGGCATAGGCGGTGAGAAAAATCACCGGCACATCGCCGAGCTGGCCGATCGCTCTGGCGATTTCGATGCCGTCGGCATCGCCGCGCACATGCACGTCCATCAGGATGAGATCGGGCTGCCCGGCGCTGAACTCGGCCAGCGCGCCTTCGAGATTGTCGGCAATCTCCAGCACCTCGTAGCCGGCGCGGGTGAGGCGACGTTTGAGGTCGAGTGCGATCAGCGATTCGTCTTCAACAATGAGCAGGCGAGATTTGCGCTTCCCGCCTGCGCGCGGATCGGTCGTCAGTTCCACTCATGTTCCCTTGGGCGATGTCCGTTGCCTGCTGGCGTGGACGTGGGTTGCTTTTGGTCGTCGGCGCACCGAGCGGCTCAGGCCGGTCCTGATGATGGCCTGAAAACACCATCTTGGCGCATTCTCGACTGTTACCCAGACCGGCCACAAGACCTATTTTAAAGTGGGATATTTGAATTCCCATCGTTACACTGTGGGGCGCCCGCCCCAATCCGAACCGATTTGGCCACAATTGCCACCGGAACGCTGGTACGCGACGCACGCGACACCTACCTCACGTCTAAGGAGTTCCCATGTTGACGATGCGCCTACGCTGGCTGGCCAAACTGAGCGGATTGATGGCCTTGATCGCCACCGTATTGGGCATGGGACTGGCGCTCGCGCCCAGCCTCCAGCCGCTGCACTGGCTGGCGCTCGGCGTGTTGGCGCTGGTCGCCTCGGGTCTCGGCTGGTGGTGGGCCAATGAGGCTCAGCATGATTTCGGTGAACCGCTGCGGGCAGCGTTGCAGGCGCTCGACAGCGCGCTCATCTCCACCCAGGACTTGCACCGACTGGCCGGTGAGCAGACTACCGCCAGCCCTGCCCTGCTTCGCCCCGCCTTGAGTGCCGAGGCCAATGGCGACGCGGCCCTGGTCGCGGTCTCCGCCAGCCGGCTGGCGAACGCTCAAGGGGCGCTCGCCACCACCCTGCAAACGCTATGCGCGGAATTTATCGGCGCCCGCAGCACCGCCACCCACGCCGCCGCGCGCGAGAGCCAGCTGTTCGAAGCGCACCCCGACGCCCTCATTTGTATTGAACACAACGGCGCCATCAGCCGCGCCAATCCGGCCGCGATGGCGCTCTTGCCCTTGATCGATGCCATGCGCACCGGACTTCCCCTGTGGCAGGTGCTGGGCGACGCCGAACGCGTGCTGGCGGCGATCGATTTGGCGCGCACCCGCGGCGCGATTGTCGATCAGGAACTTGTCCTGCTCCGCACCGACGGCAGCCGTCGCGAGCTCACGCTCAGCGCCGCCGTACTCGCCGGCGTTGCCGACAAGCCACGTGAGTTACTGGTGGTGCTGCGCGATGTCGGTGCCGCCCGTCAGGGCGAGCGCCAGGCCATCGCCACGGCAAAAATCGCGCGGGACCTGCTGAACGCCGGCGCCGATCCGGTGCTGCTGCTCCAGCTCGATGGCACGATTGTCGACGCCAACAACGCGGGCCGGGAATTGCTTGGGGCAGGTGGCGGCGCGCTGGGCCATATCGCGTTCGGTGCGCTGTTTACCGATCCGGCGCGGGCCATGGAACATCACGCCCATGCGCTCTCCGCCGGCGAGGTGCGCGACGCCGCGCTGGTGCTCCAGCAGCGGGATGGCCAACGCCGTGATGTGCTGCTTCAGGCAGCCGCCGCGCTAGATGACCAAGGCCGGACCACGGGCGTCTTCGCCAATTTGCGCGACGTGACCGAAACCCGGCGCGCGGCGCTGGCGCGGGACGAAAAAGACTGGGTCGTGCAAGGCATAGCGCGCCTGAACGCGGTGTTCCAAAGCATCGGCGCCAGCAGCACGGAGGACTTTGCTCGCCGCGTGATCTCGGAAGTTGCCGAGTACGCCGGCGCGCAGGTCGGCGCGTTCTATGTGCGCGAAGAGAGCGGCACCGGCCACGAGCTCATCGCCAGCCACGCCTACACGCACCGCAAAGGCTTTGCGACCCGCTTTGAGCCCGGCGAAGGCATCCTCGGCCAGGCCGTGCTGGAACGTAAACAGATGCATCTGGCTGACCTGCCCGCCGGCTATCTGGTGGTGGGCTCAGGCCTCGGCGAAGCGGATGCAAACCATCTCTACGTCACCCCGCTCATGCTGGAAGACAACGTGAAAGGCGCGCTGGAACTCGCGGCGCTCAAAGTGCTGGGCTCCGGTGCGCTGGAATATCTGCGGCAGGCCGCACCGATGGTGACGGTGGCACTGGAAGCCACGCGCGCGCGCGCCATCGCGGCTTCGGCGCTTGCCCAGGCCCAACAGCTGGCAGCCGAACTCGAAGCCCAGCAGGAGCGTCTGCGCAGCACCAACGCCGAGCTCGAAGAGCAGGCCACCGAGTTGCTGGCCTCCGAGCAGAAACTGCAGGCGCAACAGACCGAAATCGAACTCGCCAACTCCGAGCTGCAACAGCAGAACGAACTGCTGGAGCGCCAGCGCGACGAAACCGAACAGGCCCGCCGCACGCTGGTCCTGCAGGCGCAGGAAGTGGCGCTGGCGAGCAAATACAAATCCGAATTCCTCGCCAATATGTCGCACGAACTGCGCACGCCGCTGAACAGCCTGCTGCTGCTGGCGCGCTCGCTGCGCGACAACGCGAGCGGCAATCTCACCGCCGATCAGGTGGAATCTGCCGGGGTAATTTTCGACAGCGGCAGCGATCTGCTGAACATCATCAACGAGATTCTGGACCTCTCGAAAATCGAAGCCGGCAAAATGGAACTACGGCTGTCAGACGTCGACGTGGCCGACGTCGTCCGCAGTCTGGTCTCGCAGTTCGAACATATGGCGCACGCGCAGGGTCTGGTATTCCGCGTCAATGCCGACGCCGGGCTGCCGGCGAAGCTCGTGACCGACCCACAGCGTCTGGGTCAAATCCTGAAAAACCTCATCGGCAACGCGCTCAAATTTACCGAGCAGGGCAGCGTGACGGTGCGCTTTACCCGCCCGGCGGCCGACGCGAAATTCCGGCGTGCCGGCTTTGAACTGAGCCGCGCGATCGCCGTGGAAGTGACCGATACCGGCATCGGTATTCCCGAGAACCAGCAGAAGGTTATTTTTGAAGCCTTCCAGCAGGCGGATTCCGGCGACCGCCGGCGCTTTGGCGGCACGGGCCTCGGGCTTTCCATCTCCCGCGAACTCGCCAACCTGCTGGGCGGCGAAATTCACGTCAGCAGCGAACCCGGCAAAGGCTCAGTATTCACCCTGTACTTGCCGGAAACGCTCTCCGGCGCCACCGAAACCGACCCGCTGCCGGAAAACGCCATAGCGCCGGCACCGGCCTTTGCGCCCAGCGCGCCGCGCGCGGCGGTGCCTGCCACCGAGCCTCGCCAACGGCCCAAAGTCGACACGCCCCAAACACCGCTCGACGACGACCACGGCAATATCCAGTCGCAAGACCGGGTGCTGCTGCTGATTGAAGACGACCTCCGTTTCGCCAAAATCCTGATCGAACACGTGCGCCAGCGCGGCTTCAAATGCCTGCACGCCACCACCGGCGAAGCGGGGGTTGAACTGGCCAGGGTCTATCGCCCCGACGGCGTGGTGCTCGATATCGAATTGCCTGCAATGGACGGCTGGGCGGTGCTGTCGGAACTCAAGCAAGACCTCTCGCTGCGGCACATCCCCGTGCACATCGTGTCGGTGGAGCCGGCCAGCAAGAGCAACCTTGGCATTGGCGCCATCGGCCACACCGCCAAGCCCGTCGCTCACGAGCAAATCGATGAAGTGCTGAAGCGGCTGGAATCGGCCTCTGCCCACGCCGCCAAGCGCGTGCTGGTGATCGAAGACGAACCGCTGATGCGCGATGAAACCGTGCGCGTGATCGGCAATGGCAACGTGAAGGTGGATGCCGCCGGCACCGCGCGAGATGGCCTCGATCTGCTGGCGAAAACCAGCTACGACCTCGTCGTCATGGACCTTGGCCTGCCGGATATGTCGGGCGTCGAACTCCTGCAAACCTGGTCGCGCACGACGGCCAATCTGCCGCCGGTCATCATTCACACGGTGCGCGAACTGACCATCGACGAAGAAATCTTCCTGCGTCACTTCTCGGACTCGATCATCATCAAGGACGTGCGCTCGCAGGAACGCCTCATCGACGAAGTGGCCCTGTTCCTCCATCGCGTGGTGCAGGAGTTGCCGGAAGAAAAGCGTCAGGCGATTTTCCATCTCCGGCAGTCCGACGAGCCCCTGCGCGGCAAAAAAGTACTGATTGTTGAAGACGACATGCGCACCATGTTTGCGATGGCGCGAATGCTCGCCGGCCACGGGGTGAATCCCATCAAGGCCGAAAACGGTGAGCGCGCGCTGGCAATGCTGGCCGAGCATCCGGATACGGATCTGGTGCTGCTCGACATGATGATGCCGGTGATGGACGGCTACGAAGTGGCGCGGCGCCTGCGCGCCGATTCAGCATGGCAGCAGCTGCCGGTCATCGCGTTGACCGCCAAAGCCATGCGCGAAGACCGCCAGCGGTGTCTGGAAGCCGGTTGCACCGACTACTTGAGCAAACCCGTAGACCCCGACCGCCTCACCTCGCTGATGCGCGTCCTGATGTTCCGCTAGGCCCCAGCCTTTTCCGTGAGTAAACCCACTAAAGCGCCGGGCGTGCTGCAGATCGAGGTTGTCCTGTTGCTGGAAGCGCTTTACCAGCGCTACGGCTACGACTTTCGCGACTACGCGCGCGAAACCATCGAGCGCCGGCTGGAGCAATGCTGTAGCGATCTGGGCGTTGCCACCGTCTCCGAGTTGACCGGCCAACTGCTGCGGGACCCGGGCATTTTCTATCGCGTCATCGGCTACTTTTCGGTGAACGTCACCGCCCTCTTCCGCGACCCGCATTTCTATACCGCGCTCCGTACGCGCGTGGTGCCCATGCTCCGCACCTGGCCGCACGTCAAAATCTGGGATGCGGGCTGCGCGACGGGCGAAGAACTGTATTCGCTGGCCATACTGCTTGCAGAAGGCGGCATGTCGAACCGCGCCAGAATCTATGCCACCGACTTAAGCGCCGCCGCGCTCGACACCGCCCGCGCCGGGATCTATCCGCTGGAAATCCTCGCGCAGGGCGGGCGCAACTACTTCGAGTTTGGCGGCGAATATTCCTTGTCCGATTACTTCATGGCTGGCCGCGAGGCGGGCGTGATGGATTCACGTCTGCGCCAGAACATTACCTTCGCCCGACACAATCTCGCGATGGATAAGTCCTTCGGGGAAATGCAGGTGGTGGTCTGCCGCAACGTGCTCATCTATTTCAACCGCGAATTGCAGGACGCCGTGCTGAACATGTTCTGGGAAAGCCTCGACCACGGCGGCTATCTGTGTCTCGGCAATAACGAGTCGATTTCGTTTACCTCGGTGGAAAAGCGCTTTGATGTGGTCGATCCCGCCGCGCGAATTTACAAGAAGCGGGTGATCCGATGAGCGCAAGAGACCCGCATCACGGCCGTGGTCTGCCGGTGCTGGAAGAAGCCCTGATCCTGGCGGTCGACGACACGCCGGCGAATCTGGTGGCGCTGGAACGGGTATTGGGCGGCATCGAGGCCCGCATCATCCGCGCCTCGAGCGGGGAAGAAGCGCTCGCCCTGTGTTTGCGCCACCGATTTGCGCTGGCAATCCTCGACGTGCAGATGCCGGGCATGGACGGCTACGAACTGGCCGAAATCCTGTTGGGAGATCCGGCCACCAGCCGCACGCCGATCATCTTCATGACGGCCGCGTTTTTTGACGAACGGCATATTTTCAAGGGCTATGTCACCGGCGCGGTGGACTACATCATCAAGCCCTACAACCCGGAGATGTTGCAGGCCAAAGTCCGGGTGTTCCTCGAACTGGCCCAGCAGCGCCAACAGCTCGAACAAATGTTAATCGAGCGTAATCGGGCGCTCGACGCGAGCGAGAACCGCTTTGACGATCTGTTCGAACTCGCGCCGCAGGCGCTGCTCATGGGCCGCCCCGACGGCAGCATCCAGCATTCGAACCTCGCCGCCGCCGCGCTGTTTGGCTACTCGCAGGCGGGACTGAAAGCCTGTCAGCTCGGGGACCTGCTGCTGGATTTTCGCCTCAGCGCGGCAGGCTTGCCGGCCTCGACCCTGGACACCACCGGAGACTTGCAGACCGTGGACGAGGTGCCCACCTGGACCGCGCGCCACCGCGATGGCAGTGCGCTCCGCGTGGAGGTCCGGGTGAGCCACGCGGAGATTGGCGGACAGGCCAGCACGCTGATCAGCGTGAGCGATGTCAGCGAACGCGTGCGTGCGTTCGAGGCCGTGCAGCGTTCGTTGCAGGAAAAGGAAGTCCTGTTAAAGGAAGTTCATCACCGGGTGAAAAACAATCTGCAGGTGGTCTCAAGCCTGCTTGGCCTGCAGTCGGCGAAGAGCACTGCAGAAGAGGTGCAGGTCATTCTGGAAGACTGCGTGGGGCGCGTGCGCTCGATGGCAATCGTGCACGAGCAGCTCTACGGCAGCGATTCGCTCTCGGAAATCAACCTCGGCGAATACGTGCGGAGCCTCGGCGACATTCTCTGTGGCACCTACGCGGCCGGCGCCCGGCTCGTCGTCAACGCCGATCAAAATGTGAAAGTCTCGATCGAAGTCGCCACCCCTCTGGGGCTGTTGCTGAACGAAATTATTACCAATGCGCTGAAGCACGGTCTGCTCCCCAGACACGCCGAGCGGCGGCGCCGGACGGGTCCGCATTGTGATCTGCTGATTGAAATCCGGTCCGGGGCAGAGTCGACCGACATCGTGGTCACGGACTCAGGGCCCGGTCTGATCGACACCGCCGTCCGGCAGAACTCCACCTCGATCGGCATGGAATTGATTCGCGGCCTGAGCCGCCAAATCGGGGCGGCCCTGAGCTTTCACAGCGAAGATGGTCTGCAGGTGACGCTCAAGATGGCGCCTACGCGCGCAGACTAGCGCCGCTCGCGCGCGATCTTCAGGCCTGAGCGACCGGCATCCTGAAGAAAAATGTCGTCGCGCCCTGCTCGCTGACAACCTCAAGGCGGGCGTCATGTGCGCGGGCAATTTCGGCCGCGATATACAGCCCGAGCCCAAGTCCTTCGCCACGCGCGCGAGCGTCGCCGCGAAAGAAGGGCTTGAACAACTGCTGGCGCTTGTCCTCCGGAATCGGCGCACCGAGATTGCTCACGGCAAGCTCAAATTCCCCTTCGTGCAGGCGTCCCACCACCCGCACCGGGCCAGCTTCATCACCATGGCTCAGGGCGTTGGCGAGCAGATTGGACAGCAGCTGACCGAGGCGGCTGATGTCGACCCGTAGCGGCGGCAGGGCTGAAATCGCTTCCACAATTTGCCGCGCCGGGTGCGCCACGCGGAATTCGGCCACCACCTGTTGCAGCGCCGCCTGCAGGGCAAACTCATCGCTATAAAGACAAGGGATTCCGCCGCCAAGACGACCGCGCGCAAAATCCAGCACGCTGTCCACGATGCCCATCCCGCGCTGCGCGCTCCGATTCACCAGCTCCACCATGTGACGGCCTTCATTGGAGCGAACTTCGTCATCCAGGATCGCCATGCCGGCACTGATGGCCGCCAGCGGTGAACGGAGGTCGTGCCCCAATACCGCGATGAATTGCTCCCGCAACTGCGACTTCTCGCGCTCATCCTGCAAATTAGCTTCGGACGTCGCGAGCTTGCGCACGCCCTGCAGATGAAAGGCGATGAGCTGGGCCCACAGCTCAAAGGATTTGATGACTTCTGGCGTGCTCACCTTGTGGGGATGCGGGTCGATGGCGCATAGCGTGCCGAAGAACTCGCCGTCGGGCAGGCGCAAAGGCACTGAGATATAGCTTTGGAAACCGTACATCGCCGGCGTGTGATGCGCGCAGAATGCCGGGTCTTCGCTGACATGATCGATAGTCACCAGCTTGCCCGAATCCCGGATTTCATCGCAGATAGTGGTCTGCACCACCAGCTCACCGCCCGGCTGCAGGCCGAAGCCAATTTTATCGAGCACACCGCAGGCCACCCAGCGGTCTTCGGTGACTCTCGCCACCGCAGCAAAGCCCATGCCGGTGAGTTCGCAGACCAGATTGAGGATGCTGGGGACCGCGTCGATTTGTCCGATATCGCGCACGTCCGCTTCGAGGTGTCTCGGCAAGCCCATCGGGGAATTATCCTGTTTGAGTCATGGAGTGGCGGGCAGTATAGCCGCCATCATGCAGCTCGCGGCAAACGACGCCGCAGTCGCCAGGCGAGAACTAAGGACACCGCCATGCCGAACAGGGCAAATGCCGCCAGCAGCCCAAAATACCGCTGTAATCCGGGCAATCCCGGATAGGCGTCCAGCAGGCGTCCGGTCAGCGGGGCGAAGAAAATGTCAGGCGTAAATCCAAGCACCGAGACCAAGCCCACTGCCACGCCGGTGCGCGATTCGGGCACGCCCACTTCGGCGGTGAGCGCGAAATAAACGCCACGCAGCGCGTACACCGCCGCGACGCTGCACAGCAGGTTGGCCATCAGCACGGTGACCGATGCCGAGGTCGCGGTGGCCGCGATCAGCGCGGTGATGAGCGCGAGCAGAAAGATGACCGTGAGGGCGGTGCTGGCGCGTAGGCGGTCGGCCATGACACCCGCCGCGACGGCCGCCACGGGGCGCAACCAGGCCGCGCCCGCCATGAAACGTGCGGCCTCGACTTCGTTCATGCCAAACGCCGAGACCGCGTACAGCGCGTAGTTGTCGAGACCTTTGTAGGCGCAATAGGCGCTCACCACGACTGCGGCTTGAAGGCCGAGCCCCAATGCACTGGCACGAGAAACGTCGGTTTCATCCGCTTTCTGATCGGCCCTTGGTTGAGGAATGGCCCACGCACACAGCAGGGCCGCCAGCGCGGTGACGCCGCAGTAGAAAAAGATCACCTCCCGCAGGGCGCTCACGCGGCTCGCCGCGTCTGGCACCGCGCCCGTCAGGCCCTGCGCCAGCAACCCTACCGCAATGGCCGCAGAAGCCGCCGCCATCAAGCCGCGCCCGCCCTCCAGCAAGCCAAAGGCCCGCCCCTGCCGCGCCCCGCCGCCCCATTCCCGGGTGGCGCGGATCATCGCCGCCCAGAACAGGAGAATGGTGGTCATACCCCACCAGGCGTAAAGCCAGCGCAAGCCGGCCGCATCCGGAAAACTCGCGAGATAAAGCCCACCGGCAGCGGTCGCGAGCAGGGAGGTCGCCATCAGATGCCGCGCGGAATAGCGGTCGGCCAGCCAGCCGCCGGGCAGATAGCTCAGCATGGCGGTCAGGCCGTAGACCGCGAAGGCGTCGCCCAGCGCGGTGTTGCTGATGTCGAAGGCCTGCAACACCGTGGGTTTGAAAAAACGCGGAATATGAAACGGCAGGCTGAAGATCGCCTCGCCCGAGAAGATGATGCACAACAAACTGAGGTGGCGACGCCAGTCAGGGATCATGGGGGTGCACCGCTGCCAGCGCCGTCTGATCCGATGCAGTCGCCGCTTGCTGGCGCAAGCGCCAGCGCGAGAACACCGCGAACGCATAACCGCCGGTGCCCACCAGCGAGCCGGCAAAAATGAGCATCCACACCGCGCGCGGGCTGCCGGTCGCCGACCAGACCGAAGCCGTGATAAGCGGCGCGAGCGCCATCGCAAACATCATCGGCAAGGCAATCGCGCCCATGGTGCGGGCATAGTGTTCGCGGCCCAGCCATTCGGCCGGCGCCATGCCGCGCAGGATGGTGGTCACCCCATGGCCGGTACCAAAACACAGCGCGAACGCACAGAGCCAGGCAAAGGTGGGGGGCGCGTACAGCAGGATGAGCAGCCCCAGCGGCACGATGGTGGTGGTCATCGCCCCCAGCCGCGCAATACTGGCCCCGCGCCCGAGGGTCACGATGAGAATGCGCGCGCCGACCTGCACCGGGCCGATCAGCGCGAAGCAGGCATAGATGTCCCCGCGCGGCACGCCTTCGGCGCTTAACACCGGCACCAGCTGAAAAATGAGGCCCGACGCGGTGAGGCTGTAGGAGGTGTACCAAAGCACCAGTCCCCAGAACACCGGATGACGCAGCCGCAGCCGTATCGTTGCCCGGCCGGCGGCGCGATCTTCGGCGGTTTGCGGTTCGAGCGCGTTCCCGCGCGGCGGCGTGAAGCACAAATGCACCGGCAGGTTGAAGCAGAGGTTAAACGCCGCCAGCACCAGCAGGCTCTCGCGCCAGGTCATATGCGCCAGCAGATAGCCAATGAAGGGCACGAACACCGTGCCTGAAAAACCGGTCACCAGCGTGATCGCGATAATCCCGCGCCGGGCCTCGGCCCCAAACTGCTGGTGAATCACCGCGAAGGCGGTTTCGATCAGCACGCAGGACATAAACGCGCCGAGCACCAGCCACAGGACATAAAATCCGGCCAGCGAGCTGATGTGCGACCAGGCCAACAACAACAGCCCGGCCCCGAGCGAGCCGAAACTCATCAGCCAGCGGCCGCCGTAGCGATCGAGTAGCGTGCCGACCGGATAAGCCATCAATCCGGTCACCAAAAGACCTGCGGTGAGCGCGCCGTTCAGCGCTGGCAAGGGCCACCCGAGTTCTTCGCTGATGGGGCCCGCGAACAGCGAGAAGCTGTAGTAGAGCGTGCCCCAGGAGACGACCTGCGCAAACGCCAGCGGCCACAGCATGACCCAGGGTCGGTATCGGGCCTGCCAGAGAGCAACGAGCGTCATGCGGGGATAGTAATCCGTTGGGCGCCACCGCGACCAAAAGAGGGCTAGAAATATCTCGCCAAAGCGGGCCGCACTGACGGCGGCGCCAAGCAGCACCGCGAGCCAAACGCATCGGAGTCATCGGCGCCTGAGGCGCCTCCCGGCAGGATTAGCCTGAGGGAGCGGCCTGTCGGCCGCGATGCTTCGATCTACCATCGGGGCCAGAGGCCCCTCCCGCACCGGGCCTCAGGCCGCCAGTCGCTGCCGCAGGGCCAGCGTCGCCGCTTCATCGAGCGTGCTGGTCACCGGGTCGATCACCACGCCGTAGCGCTCGCGCGCGGCGGTGACCGACACGTATTCGTCCAGCACGTCTTCGAGCACCGCCTGCGGATCGCGCTCCCACGGCCGACCATAGCCGCCACCGCCGGTGCTTTCGAACATGAAGGTTTCGCCATCACTGAACGGATGTGCGCACAGCAAGGGATTCTTCCAGTTGCCTTCCGCATCCAGACCGCCGA
>CAMCQE010000105.1 GCA_945876945.1 Klebsiella pneumoniae | reverse complement strand
CGAACGCGGTGCGGTCGCCCTGCAGGATGGCGCTCATCAGCATGAGGTCGCGTTGCTCGCTCGCAGCGGGCGCAAGGCCGGCGGTATCGACAGAAACTGGTTCCATGCTTGTCCCCTTTTCCTACCGGTACGCGAAGGGTGGGTTCTTAGATGAGTTCCCCGACGCCAGCGTCGGGTTCATCTCGCGACTGTCCGTCTTAAGCGCGCAGTCCCAGCACGTCCTGCATGTCGTAGAGGCCGGGGCCGCGCTCGGCTAACCACTTGGCCGCGCGAATGGCGCCGCCCGCGAAGGTCGCCCGGCTCTGGGCATGGTGAGAGATTTCAACCCGTTCGCCGGCGCCGACAAACATCACCGTGTGGTCGCCCACAATTTCACCTGCCCGCACCGTGGCAAAGCCAATGGTTTTGCGATCACGCGCGCCGGTAATCCCCTGCCGGCCATACACCGCGCAGTCTTTCAAATCGCGCCCGAGCACGTCCGCCACGATCTCGCCCATCCGCACCGCGGTGCCGGAGGGCGCGTCCACCTTGTGACGGTGATGTGCTTCGACGATCTCGATGTCGACCTCGTCACCCAGCACCTGCGCCGCCAGTTCCAGCAGCTTGAAACACAGATTCACCCCCACGCTCATATTGGGCGCGAACACCACCCCGATGCGGGTGGCGGCGGCTTCAATCAGGCGGCGTTGGTCACCAAAACCGGTGGTGCCAATGACGATGCGCCGACCGCTGGCCTCGCAATCGGCGAGATGCGCGAGGGTTGCCGCCGTGGTGGTGAAGTCGATGAGCACGTCGAACTCGCGCTCGCGCAGTTGGGCGTCTGATTCGACCAGTACATTGAGCGCGCCGACGCCGGCCAGCAGCCCCACGTCCTGCCCCAGAAACGGGGAGTCTGCGGCCTCAAAGCCAGCGACCAGACTCACCCCGTCGGTGGCTTTCGCCAGCTCCACGAGCGTGCGCCCCATGCGGCCGGCAACCCCGGCAATTGCGATTTTGGCCATGTGGCGCTCCGGAACTCAGGGAACCTTCATATCGTTAAAAAACTTCTTCACCCCGTCGAGCCAGGAACTGGCGCGCGGACTGTGCTTGCCGTTCTCACCGGCGAGGGATTCGCCAAACTCGCGCAACAGTTCTTTCTGCTGGCGGGTCAGGCTGACCGGCGTTTCGATCGTCACCCGGCAGATAAGGTCGCCGGTAACCCCGCTACGCACCGAGCGCACGCCCTTGCCGCGGAGCCGGAACATCTTCCCGCTTTGCGTTTCGGCGGGAATTTTAAGCACCACGCGACCATCCAGCGTTGGCACTTCCAGTTCGCCGCCCAGTGCGGCGGTCACGAAGTTGATCGGCACTTCGGATTTCAGGTCGTTGCCATCGCGCACGAAGATCGAATGGTCCCGCACCACCACGTTGACGTAGAGATCGCCGCTCGGGCCACCGTTCTGCCCGGCTTCGCCCTCGCCCGAGAGCCTGATGCGGTCGCCGTTATCCACGCCCGCCGGCACCTTCACCGCAATGGTCTTGGTGCTGCGCGCTTTGCCGCTGCCACCACAGTTGCCGCACGGATCGCGGACTGATTTGCCACGACCGCGGCAGCTTGGGCAGGTCTGCTGAACGGAGAAGAACCCCTGCTGCATGCGGACCTGCCCCAGTCCGTTGCAGGTGCCGCAGGTTTCCGGCGCGGACTTCGAGCGACTGCCATGGCCATCGCAGGTTTCACAAGACACCAGGGTGGGAATGCGGATTTTGGCTTCCGTTCCCCGCACCGCTTCTTCGAGCGACATTTCAAGGTCGTAGCGCAGGTCGGAGCCGCGATAGGCGCGTGAACCACCGCGCCCGCCGCCACCACCACCGCCAAAAATATCGCCAAACACAGAATCGAAAATGTCGCCAAAACCGCCGGGCGCCCCGCCGCCACCGCCAGCCGACGGGTCAACCCCGGCATGACCGAACTGGTCATAGGCGGCGCGCTTGCGCTGGTCGCTCAGCACCTCAAAGGCTTCTTTTGCTTCCTTGAAACGCTCTTCGGCCTCGGTATCGCCGTCGTTGCGGTCCGGGTGGTATTTCATCGCCAGTCGCCGATAGGCCTTTTTGAGGTCGGCCTCCTCCGCGTCGCGCGCCACGCCCAGCACTTCGTAATAGTCTCGCTTCGCCATAAAACCCGCTTACCCCGAAAACGCAATTGCCCGCTAGCGGCTTACCGCTAGCAGGCTAAGCAACCGCCAGATGATGGTGTTGATGCCTTACTTGTCTTTGACTTCTTCGAAGTCGGCATCCACGACGTTGTCGTCGTCGTCGCCCGCCGGCCGCGCACCGCCACCGGCAGGCGCCTCGGCGCCGCCCGCAGCCTGTTCGGCCTGATAAGCGGCCTGCGCGACTTTACCGGAAACTTCCGCGAGCTTCTTGGACTTGGCCTCAATGGCGTCCTTGTCGTCGCCACCAATCACCGTTTTGAGGTCATCAATGGCGGCCTCGATGGCCGCGCGGTCAGCGGCATCCACCTTGTCGCCCAGATCGTCCAACGATTTGCGGGCGCCGTGCATCAGGGCATCCGCCTGATTGCGGGTGGTCACCAGCTCGTGGAACTTGCGGTCTTCGTCGGCGTGGGCTTCGGCGTCGCGCACCATGCGCTGGATTTCTTCATCCGACAGCCCGCTCGAGGCCTTGATGACGATCGACTGCTGCTTGCTGGTGGCCTTGTCTTTCGCCGACACGTTCAAAATGCCGTTGGCGTCGATGTCGAAGGTCACTTCAATTTGCGGCACGCCGCGCGGCGCCGGCGGGATGTCGGCCAAATCGAAACGGCCCAGCGACTTGTTGGCCGCCGCCTGTTCGCGTTCGCCCTGCAACACGTGCACGGTCACCGCGCCCTGGTTGTCGTCGGCGGTCGAGAAGGTCTGCGAAGCCTTGGTCGGAATGGTGGTGTTTTTCTCGATCAGCTTGGTCATCACGCCGCCCAGGGTCTCGATGCCGAGCGACAGCGGGGTGACGTCCAGCAGCAACACGTCTTTCACGTCGCCGCCCAGCACGCCGGCCTGAATCGCGGCGCCCACGGCCACGGCTTCGTCTGGATTGACGTCTTTGCGCGGTTCCTTGCCGAAGAAGTTCTTCACCACTTCCTGCACTTTGGGCATGCGGGTCTGACCGCCAACCAGAATCACGTCGTCGATGTCGCTGGCTTTAAGGCCGGCGTCTTTCAGCGCGATGCGGCAGGGCTCGATGGTGCGCGAGACAAGGTCCTCGACCAGCGCCTCCAGCTTGGCGCGGTTGATCTTCACGTTGAGATGCTTCGGCCCGGTCGCGTCCGCCGTGATGTACGGCAGGTTGACGTCGGTCTGGGCGCTGGAAGACAGCTCAATCTTCGCTTTTTCCGCCGCTTCTTTCAGACGCTGCAGGGCGAGCGGGTCGTTGTGCAGGTCAATGCCCTGCTCTTTTTTAAACTCGCCGGCCAGAAACTCGATGAGCTTGAGGTCAAAGTCTTCGCCGCCGAGGAAAGTGTCGCCGTTGGTCGAGAGCACTTCGAACTGATGTTCGCCGTCGACTTCCGCGATTTCGATGATCGAAATATCGAAGGTACCGCCGCCGAGGTCGTAGACCGCAATCTTGGCGTCGCCTTCCTTCTTATCCATGCCGAAGGCCAGCGCCGCCGCCGTGGGTTCGTTGATGATGCGGCGGACCTCAAGACCCGCGATGCGGCCGGCGTCCTTGGTGGCCTGACGCTGGGAGTCGTTGAAGTAGGCCGGCACCGTGATCACGGCTTCGGTCACTTCCTCGCCCAGATAGTCTTCGGCGGTCTTCTTCATTTTTTGCAGCACGCGCGCGGAGATTTCCGGCGGCGCCATGCGCTTGCCGCGCACGTCGACCCAGGCGTCGCCGTTGTCGGCGCCCACGATCTTGTAGGGCACCATCTTGGCGTCGCGCTGCACGACGTCGTCCTTGAACTTGCGCCCGATCAGACGCTTGACCGCGAACAGGGTGTTGGTGGGGTTGGTTACCGCCTGCCGCTTGGCCGATTGGCCCACCAGCACTTCGTCGTCGTTGGTGAAGGCAATGATCGACGGGGTGGTGCGATTGCCTTCGCTGTTTTCGATCACTTTGGGGTTGCCGCCTTCAAGCACCGCCACGCAGGAATTGGTGGTGCCCAGATCGATACCGATGATTTTTGCCATGTTGTGATGCCTCGAAATAAAAAGATGTTCGTTTAGCGGGCAGGCCCGCGCTTGAAACCAGAGATGGGGACAGCTCGCCCGTAACTCAAGAGCCGGCGGGCGCGTCGGGGGCCTTTGCCACGACTACCATGGCCGGCCGCACCAGACGCTCGCTCATGCGATAGCCTTTCTGGAGCACGCGGAGCACGGTGCCGGCCTCGGCCTCATGGCTCGGTTCCATCATCATGGCCTGATGCTGTTCGGGGTCGAAACGCACGCCCGTCTCGCCGATGGTCTGCACGCCGATACGGGTCAGCGCCGCGTCGAACATCTGCACGGTCATCACCATGCCTTCGCGCAGCGTGTTGACGTCGGTGGCGGCACCCGCCGCGTCCAGCCCTAAATCCAGACTGTCTTTTACCGGCAGCAGCGCATCGACCAGCTTTTCGACGCCATATTTATGCGCGGACTCCACGTCGCGCTGGGCCCGCTTGCGGACGTTATCCAGCTCGGCACGCGCCCGGAGCATTTCGTCGCGAAAGCGATCGGCCTCGGCGCGCAGGCGCTCGATTTCGGCTTCCAGTGGCAGGCGGGGGTCTTCGGCGGATGCAGCCTCGGGCGCATCCGGTTCTTGATGGTCAGTCACTCGGTCCTCCAGAGCAGGTACGCCGGCGGCACCATCGCGGCCGCCTTTAAATCTGGCGGGACGGGTCGCTCGGCAAGGTAGAAAATTCGAATCGGTAGGGAGATGGGGACTGCTACAGGGAATTCAAGGCCGACCCCAACATTTTTGCGGTGAGGTCCACGATGGGGATCACGCGTTCGTACGGCATACGGGTGGGACCGACAACGCCCAGCACCCCCATGGTTTCCCCCACCGGCCCGTAGGTGGAGGTAACGATGCTGCAGCCATCGAAGGCCCGGTAGCCCGACTCCTCCCCGATAAATATCTGCACGCCGTTGGCATTGAGCGCCTGATCGAGCAGATGCAGGACGTCCCGCTTGCGGTTGAAGGCGTCGAACAGCGCGCGGAGTTTGTCCAAGTCCGAGAGTTCGGTGAGGCCCATCAGGTTTGTTTGACCGGCCACCACGTAGTCTTTGCCGGTCTGTTCGTCGCTGAACAACTGCCCCGCCATCTCGATGACCGTCTGCATCATGCGGTTCATTTCGTCGCGGGTGGCGGTCATATCCGCCAGCAGGTCGCGTTTGACGGCGCGGACGTCCTTGCCGGCGAACGCGGAATTCAGATAGTTCGCCGCTTCGGTCAGTTCCGAGGGCGAATAGCGGCGCGGGGTGCGGATGATGCGGTTCTGCACTTCGCGCTCGTTGACCACCAGAATGGCCAGCACCTGCGAATCGTTCAGCGGCAGGAACTCGACCTGGCGGAGCGCACGCTGCTCCGTGATGGGCACCATCACCAGGCCCACGAACTGAGTGATGTCGGACAACAGCGTGGAGGTTTTTTCGAGCAGGCGGCGCACGTCGACTTCGTGCTGGATGTCGCTCGCGAAGCGGCGGACCTCGTCCAGCGCCGGCTCACGGTAGGTCAGAATGGAATCGACGAAGAGTCGGTAGCCGCGGGCCGTTGGGACGCGTCCGGCGGAGGTATGCGGTGCGCGAATAAGACCGAGGTCTTCCAGATCCGCCATCACGTTGCGAATGGTCGCCGGGCTGAGATCGAGCCCCGTGTCCCGGGCAAGCGTGCGCGAACCGACCGGCTGCCCGTCGGCGATGTAACGCTCCACCAGACTCTTGAAGAGATGCTGGGCGCGTTCTGAGAGTTCCATCGCCTGGGGGCTATCGCCCATTGGGGACTTACCTGTAACAAATGGGTTGCCGCGAATCTAGCACCGGCCATGCGACCTTGGAAACCACATGTTTCACCTGACGGGTAGAGTTGGCACAATCCGGGCGGTGATGCCGCCGGCATCCGCTCAACGGGAGTGCGCAGTGTGTTCAGACGGATCGGGATCGTGGCGAAACAAGGTGATGCAGCGCTGCGCCACACCTTGCAATCCGTGCTGGCAGTGCTCGCCCGCCACGATGCCGACGTTATCGGGACGCCGGTCATCGGGCTGGACGCGGCGGCTCTGGGCTATGCGGAAGGCGACGATCAGGCGGTGATTCTGGACCGCGACCTCATCATCGCGATCGGCGGCGACGGCACCCTGCTCCGTGCCGGACGTCTCGCCTTTGCCCATCATGTGCCGGTGTTGGGGGTGAATCTGGGCCGGCTGGGATTTCTGGCGGATTTGAGCCCGCAGCAGGTCACCATCGGGCTGGATGCGATTCTCGCCGGGCGCTTCATCGCCGAAGACCGCTTCATCCTGCAATGTGAAATCCTGCGCGACGGTCAGGCCCTGAGCGTCCACCACGCGATGAACGACATCGTCATCCAGCGCTGGCACACGGCGCATCTCATTACGCTCAATACCTATGTGGACGGCCGTTTCGTCCACACCCAGCGCTCGGACGGGATGATCGTCTCCACGCCCACCGGTTCTACCGCCTACTCGCTGTCGGGCGGGGGGCCGATTCTCGATCCCTCCTTGCAAGCCGTGGTGCTGGTGCCGATTTGCCCGCACACCCTCACCAACCGCCCGCTGGTCATTGGCAGCAATGCGCGGGTGGAAATTGACGTCGCCAGCGACAACGCGGGCGATGCGCGAGTCACCGCCGACGGTAACCCGCTGCCCAATCTCGCGCCCGGCGACCGCATCCGCATCACCCGACATGTGGATTCGGTGCGGCTGATCCATCCCTCCGGCCACGACCACTTCGCCACCTTGCGCGCCAAGTTGCATTGGGGACGCAGTCCGTGCTGAAAGCCCTCACGATCCGGGACCTCGCCATTGTGCGGGAGCTGGACGTTGAGTTTGGCGAAGGCCTGACGGTCATTACCGGTGAAACCGGCGCCGGCAAATCCATTCTGGTGGATGCGCTGGGACTGTGTCTTGGCGACCGGGCAGATTCCGGCAGCGTGCGCAACGGCGCCGACCGCGCCACCGTCACCGCCCTGTTTGACCTCCGCCAGCGGCCCGATTTGTCCGCCGCCCTCGTCGCGCACGACATCCCCTTTGAGGACGAATGCGTGTTGCGGCGGGTCGTGGGCAGCGATGGCCGGTCCCGAGCGTTCTGCAACGAAACCCCGGTGTCGGTGCAGTTCCTCAAAGATTTTGGCGCAGGCTTGGTGGGCATCCACGGCCAGCACGCCCATCACTCTTTGCTTGAACGGCCCGCCCAAAGGGCGCTGCTCGACGAATTTGGCCAGCTCGGTGAGCGGGTAGCCGCCGTCAGCGCCGCCCATCGCGCGTGGCGCGCGCAGGCGGAAGCCCTTACCGCTTTGCGCGGCGGCTATAAGGACGCCGCCAGCCGGCTCGAGTTTCTGCGCTATCAGCTTGATGAACTGGCCAGCCTGCCTCTCGAAGCCAGCGCGCTGGAGGCGCTGGAAGCGGCCCACCGCAAGGCCGCCAACGTAGAGCGGCTGCGCAGTGGCTGTGCGGATATCGAACATCGACTGGGCGGCGACCAGCGCGGCGGCAAACGCGGGCTGGCGCAGGCGCTTGCCGCCGCCACCGAGCTAGCGTCGATCGACCCGCAGCTGAACGCGCTGGTGGAAATGCTGGAAGCGGCGGCGATCAATCTGGATGAGGCCGAGCGCGAACTGGCGCGCTATTCGGGCCGCTTGGGCAGCGAAGGCGCTGATTTGGAGCGGCTGGACGCCGCCATGACCGAATTACACGCTGCCGCCCGCAAGCATCGTTGCGAACCCGCCGAGCTCGGCGCACTGCGCCAGCGTCTGGAGGTCGAGTACGCCACGCTGATCAATCACGAAGCGCTGGAAACCGAAATGACTGCCCGCGTGGACACGGCAGCCAAGGCCTTCAACACCGCCGCGCAGGCGTTGTCGAAAGCCCGCGCCACCGCCGGCGCGGCGCTCGACAAGGCGGTTACCACCTATCTTCACGAGCTCTCGCTCCCCCACGCGCGCTTCGCCACCCAGATCACGGCAATGAGCACCCCGGGCGAACAGGGGCTGGATGAAGTGGATTTCCTCATCTCCGCCAACCCGGACCAGCCACCACGCCCCTTGCGCAAAGTGGCCTCGGGCGGCGAACTCTCCCGCATCAGCCTCGCGATTCAGGTGGCCACGGCAGGCGTTTCCGGCGTACCGATGCTGGTCTACGACGAAGTGGACTCCGGCGTGAGCGGTCGGGTGGCAGCCGTGCTGGCGCGTTTGCTGCGGATGATTGCCAGCGGCCGGCAGGTGCTCTGTATCACCCACATGCCGCAGGTGGCGGCGGCCGGCGAACGGCACCTGGTGATTGGCAAGTCGGTGCAGGCGGGGACCACCAGCACGCAGGTGAACTATCTCTCGAAGGAAGAACGAGTGCGCGAAGTGGCGAGGATGCTGGCGGGCGAGCAGCTCACGGAGAACACGCTGGCCCACGCGCGGGAGTTACTGGCGGGTTAGCGCTGTCTGGGCGGTTTCGGCTTGCGAACGTAGAGCACCAGGCTATGGCCTTCGAGCTCGAAGCCGTGGGCAGCGGCGATTTCGTGCTGGCGGCGTTCGATTTCCTCATCCATGAACTCGAGAACCTCGCCATTGTCCAGACACACCATGTGATCGTGATGTTCGCCGCGATCCATCTCAAACACCGCATGGGAGCCATCAAAATTATGCCGTTGCACAATGTTCGCCGACTCGAACTGGGTGAGCACCCGATAGACGGTGGCGAGCCCCACGTCGTCGCCGGCTTCCAGCAGGGCCCGGTAGACGTCCTCGGCGCTCATATGGCGGTCGGCGTTGCGCTCGAGAATCTCGAGAATACGCAGTCTGGGCAGGGTGGCTTTAAGGCCGGCCTTTCTGAGTCCGAAGGTATCCACGTCAGGTTTCCTGTTAGGGTCAACGCACTGGCTGGCCACGGTGACGGCATGGGCTATACTGCGGCGCCTCGCCTGTCGGGCATCGCAGAACCCGCTTACCCGCTTGCGCGGCCGGCGGCCGACGCGGCGAATAGTAGCACTCTGAACGGTGGCGGAACCCATTTGAGCCCGTCACCGAAGGCAATGAAAACCGCATGATTTTCCGCACGCTCGCCGCACTCACTCTCGCGCTGGTCGGATTGACCGGCTGCTCAACCCCTTCGCAACTGGCGGACACCAGCCGCTGGTCACTGGGTTACCGTCTGGATGTCCAGCAGGGCAACGTCATTACCCAGGAAATGCTGGCGCAACTGCAGCCCGGCATGGACAAGAAAAAAGTGACCCTGATCATGGGGGCACCGGTGATTAAAGACACCTTCCACAGCAATCGCTGGGACTACGTCTACACCTTCACCAAGGGCCGTAAACAGACCCGCAGCCGCCACGTCACACTCATTTTTGAAGACGACAAACTGGCCCAGGTCACCGGCGGTGTAGTCGCCGCTACCGGCCCGATTCAGGTGGATATGCGTAAAGACGCCCAGTTTGAAGTGCCGCCGCCGCCCAAACCCAACTTGCTGTACCGCGCGATCGAAGCCGTGCCCTTCATTGGCGACAAGCCGCGCAAAGCCAAAGTGGAAAAAGACCCGGACGACGCCTTGATCGTGCGTGAAACGCTGGCCAAGCCCGAGGCCGAAGAACCCGCGACCCTAGCCTCCACCCCGCCCGTGGTGGAGCCCGAAAAAACCAGTGCCGAACCGGAGGCTGCGCCAGCGGTCGCCGCCACGCCAACTGCAAAACCTGTGAGCCAGCCCGCGACGGCGGCCAAGGAAGAGAGCTTCTTCAAACGCGTCTTCGGCAGCGAAAAAGACAAGCGTGACGATGAAGACGGTGACGGCCTGCCCGATGACGCCAGCAGTGATTCGGCCCCACCCATTCAGTAGCGAGCTTAAGCGCGGGTTCGCTGACGCCTGAGTTCCTTGGGGTCAGCCTGTAGCGGGCGGTAAACCTCCACCCGGTCGCCGTTTTGTACCAGTGCTTCCAAAGAGACGAATCTGGCGTAAATCCCCACCCGGCTTTGCGCCAAATCAATCTCCGGATGACGCTCCAACAAACGACTTCGTTCAATCACGCTGCGCACCGTAGTGCCGGCCGGCACCCGCAGCGTCTCGCTGCGATCGTTGAAGGCTAATTCGACTTCGAGAACGTCAGCGCCGGCCATAAACGCTCTCGGCGCGCTTGCGGAACGAGGCCACAATCGAACTGGTGATGAGTTTGAATACTGGTGCCAAGGCGGCGCCAACCAGCCGGTTTTCAAACTCGAACTCAAGATGCAAAGACACTTTGGTGCCCAGCGCGCTATCGGCGAATTTCCACACGCCGGACAAGCGACGGAAAGGCCCGTCGGCCAGCGAGACCTGGATGCTTGAAGGTGGCGTGCCACGGTTGTCCGTGGTGAAGCTGTAATGCACGGCGCCTTTGCGGACCGCGAGGCCGGCACGCAGCATATCCGCCTCCCGGGCGACCACCCAGGCCCGCTCGCACCAAGGCAGAAACTCCGGGTAAGACTCGAAATCGTTGACGAGCGCGTACATCTCGTCGGGCGTGTACGGCACCAGTTCGGATTGATCAATAACGGGCATGGAAGGCGTTTGGCTAAGTTCAGATCATTGCGGCGCGCTAAATCAAACGGCCGTACTGGCGCCATGATAGCCCGCGCCTTGGGCGGCTATAAACCGTTGCCGGCCAAGTTCCCAGGATCCGGGGCAGGTGGCGAGGCGCGCGCCGTTGCTATACTCGCCCCTTAATCCTGTGCGCACCATGAACAAACCCAAAAAAGCCGCCCACAAATCCGACCCCGAAATCACCGAAAACCGTAAGGCCTATCACGATTACTTTATCGAGGAGCGGCTGGAAGCGGGGCTGGTGCTACAGGGCTGGGAGGTCAAAAGCCTGCGCGCGGGCAAAGTCCAGATCCGGGACTGCTACGTCATGCTGAAAGACGGCGAGGCGTGGTTATTCGGCGCGCTGATCAATCCGCTGCAAACGGCGTCTACGCACATTCACCCGGAAGCCACACGCACCCGCAAACTGCTGCTCCATTCAGAAGAAATCGCGCGGCTGGTGGGCGCGATCGAACGCAAAGGTTACTCGGCCATCGCCTTGTCGCTTTATTGGAAAAATGGCCGCGCCAAATGCCAGATTGGCTTGGCCAAGGGCAAGAAGCAGCACGACAAGCGCGATGCCGAGAAAGATCGCGACTGGCAGCGAGACAAACAGCGCCTGATGCGCCATCGCTAGCGCATCCCCGCACCTCCAGCGCGCCGGCATGAATTCCCCCGCTCCCCGCGCCGCCTCGCACGTCCCGCTCAGCCGCTGGCTCTTGCTATGGGCCTTCGCCAGCGGGCTGGCCTTCATCTGCGCCATGTATCTGCTCTCGCTTACGCTCGCCAACGGGGAGTTTGTGCCGGGCGACCACGATTCCTTCTACCACGCCCGCCGCATTCTCCATGCGGTGGCCCACTGGCCTGCGCTTTATCAGTTCGACGCCCTGATCCACGCCCCCGAAGGCAGTTGGCTGACCTGGCCCTGGGGCTTCGATTTCACGCTTACGCTGATCGTTAAAGCGCTGCTTGGGCTCGGCATGTCGGTGAAGCCCATCTCGATACTGGTGTTCGTTGCGCCCTGCTGGGTGCTGGTGAACGCGGGCCTGATGCTGGCGATTTGCGTTCGGCTTCGACTCGGGCTGGTGCCTGCGGCCCTCGTAATGCTGGCCTTCGCGACCTCCAGCCTCACGCTTGCGCTCCATCACGTGGGCATGATCGACCATCACTTTGTGGAACTCAGCTTCGTGCTCGCCACGCTTTACTGCGGTCTGGGTTGGCTGGAGGCGCCGGAGAACGCTGGCAAAGCCTGCTGGCTCGGGCTGTGGCTGGGGCTCGCGCCGGCGTTCCACAACGGCGATTTCATTTTGCAGTTGCCGGTACTCGGCAGCCTGGCCGTGCTGTGGTGGCTGCGCAAACCGCCGCCGCTGCGGGCGAGCGCCGCGTTTTCCTTCACGCTGCTGGCGGTGAGCGCGCTGGCCCTGCTGCCGTCGGAGCCCTTCCGGCGCTT
>CAMCQE010000104.1 GCA_945876945.1 Klebsiella pneumoniae | reverse complement strand
ATGCTCGGGATTGCGCTGGCGGCGCTGCTGGCGGCCTGCCTCGGCAAAGGCGTCGCGTGTTGGGCGGCGGCGCGCGCCACCGGTCAGGATCCGCGAACCGCCAAAGCGGTCGGCGCCCTGATGAACGCCCGCGGTCTGATGGAACTCATGATTCTCAATATCGGGCTCCAGCACGGCCTCATCCAACCAGGTCTGTTTGCGGTAATGGTGCTGATGGCCATTGTCACCACCCTGATGGCGACGCCGCTGTTTGAGCGAGTATACGGTCGGCATGTCGCGCCCGCCGGGTGCGGCAGGTAGTGCCGCTGTATTACCATCCGGCCATCTCGCCCGAGGACGTCCCTGTATGACCACGCCAGCCGCCACGACCAGCAGCCGCCCCTCCGTACTCGTGGTGGATGACACTCCTGAGAACCTGCAGCTCATGAGCGCGTTGCTGAAAGATCTCTATCGCGTAAAAGTCGCCAACGGCGGCGAGCGCGCCTTGAAGATTGCGGCGGGCGAGGGCGCGCCGGATCTCATCCTGTTAGACATCATGATGCCGGAGATGGACGGCTACGAAGTCTGCCAGCGACTGAAGGCCGACCCCGCCACGCGCGAGATTCCGGTCATTTTTCTCACCGCCAAGAGCGAAGTGACCGATGAGGAGAAAGGCTTTGCACTGGGCGCGGTGGATTACATCACCAAGCCCATCAGCCCGCCGCTGGTGATGGCGCGGGTGAAGACCCAGCTGGCATTGAAGGCCGCGGCAGACTTCCTGCGCGACCAGAACGTTTATCTGGAAGCTGAAGTCCAGCGGCGCACCAAGGAAGTCTCGATTATTCAGGACGTGACCATCATGGCGATGGCGTCCCTGGCCGAGACCCGCGACAACGACACCGGTAACCACATTCGTCGCACGCAACGCTTTGTGCAGGAACTCGCGCTCAAGCTCCAGCCTCATCCGCGCTTTGCCCACTATCTGACCGACTCGCAGATCGAAACCCTGTACAAGTCCGCGCCGCTGCACGACATCGGGAAGGTGGGGATTCCAGACAGCGTGCTATTGAAACCCGGGCGCCTTACGCCCGAAGAATTCGAGATTATGAAAACGCACTGCCAGCTGGGTCGCGATGCCATCATGGCCGCCGAGCGTTTAATCGAGACGCCGGTGTCATTCCTCCAGTGCGCCAGAGAAATCGCCTACGCGCATCAGGAGAAATGGGACGGCTCGGGTTATCCGGAAGGGCTCGCCGGCGACAACATCCCCATCTCCGCCCGGCTGATGGCGGTGGCGGACGTCTACGACGCACTCACCACGCGGCGGGTTTACAAGCCGCCGATGGACCCGGACAAAGCGCGCCAAATTATCGCGGACGGCCGCGGCACTCACTTCGACCCTGACGTGGTGGACGCCTTTCTGGCTATCGAAGACACCTTTAAGTCCATCGCGGCCCAGTTCGCCGACGTGCACGGCGAGGCCGAGCGCACCGCGGCGACCTGATCGCGACCTCAATATCCCGCGCCCCAGCAGCGCACCCAGACAGGAGAAGCCCATGGCGGCCAACGACGAAATCGTGACGGTGCTGAAGAAGTTCAACATGGCGCAGGTCGACCTCGATCACCTGCGGCAGGCCGGCGAGTTGCTGGGGCCTGAACTGGATGACTTCGTCCAGGACTGGTACAAGTGGCTGCGGGGACAGCAAGAATATCAGCACTTCTTTGGCGCCAACCCCGATAGCCTCGTCCGCATTCAGCGCCTGCAGCTCGAGCACTGGCGTGCGTTTTTCTCCGGGATCATGGACCAGCGCTTTGCGGAATCGCGTCGCTACATCGGCGCCGTCCACGCCCGCATCGACCTGCCGAACGACATCTATCTGGCCGGTGTGTCGGTCTCCGTCACGATGCTGATCGAGCGTCTGCGGCATCTGGGTCCACAGCACCTTGACGCGATGGAACTCGCTATCCATAAGGCGTCCTTTATCGAAAGCTATTTCGTGCTGGACGAAATCTTCCGCATCCAACGCGAGAAAATTGCCCAGCACAGCCGTGCCGTGATGGAGGTGTCCACCCCGGTGACGCCCATCTGGGAAGGCATATTGCTGCTGCCGTTGCTGGGCATCGTGGATTCCGCCCGCACCCAGGACATCATGAACAAGAGCCTGGCCAAGATTGCCGAACTGCGCGCGAAGGTCTTTGTGCTGGATATCAGCGGCGTGGGCGCGCTGGATACGGCGGTGGCCAATCAGCTCATCAAAATTACCAAGGCCACCCGCCTCATGGGTTGCGAAGCGATCATTTCCGGCATCTCGCCGGCCATTGCCCGCACGGTGGTGGAACTGGGCGTCAATGTGGGTGAAGTCAAAACCACCGCAACCTTGCGCGACGCCTTTGAGATTGCCCTGCGTCTGATCGGCGCCGACAAACACGTGAATGCTCTGGCCGAGGGCACCCTGCGCTAACGCATCAGGCACGCCGAGATGGCCGATTACGAGGACGACTACGACGCCAGCATTGGGGTGACGCTGGTGCGCGGTTGCGTGGTGAGCACGCTGCCGGCGCAGCTGGGCCCCAATAGCATCAACGCCCTGCGTGCCCGAATCATGGATGCCGTGCAACAGCATCGCGCGCAGGCGGTGTTGGTGGATTGCGGCATGTTGCAAGTGATGGATAGCGTCGAATTTGCCGAGTTGCGTGCGGCGCTGGTAACCGCAGGTCTGCTCGGTGCGCGCTCGATGGTGGTGGGTCTGCGCCCCGGCATCGTGGCGCATCTCATCAATGCGGATGTAGATGTCGTCGGCTTGGAGACTGCGTTGACGCTGGAAGACGGGCTCGACCGCATGCTCGCGGCGGGCGCTTGTTTCAAGTCATGAGTGAACGCTTTTTCATCACCAATGAGATGGACGTCAAGATGGCCGTGATGCGCGCCGGCAAGCTTGAAATCATGCGGGACGCGAGCGAGGTCGATTGCTCACTGGTGGCCACCATTGTCTCGGAACTCGGCTCGAATATCGCGAGGTACGCCGGGCAAGGGTACGTGAGCGTGAGTCGCATTGAGCGCTTCGACGGCGTGCACATCGAGGTCACCGCCGAGGATTCCGGCCCCGGCATCGGCGATATCTCGCAGGCCATGCAAGACCACTTCAGTACCGGCGGCACGCTCGGCTTGGGCCTGCCGGGGGTGCGGCGGATGGCCGACGAATTCTCGATCACCTCGCAGCGCGGTCAGGGCACCCGGGTCTATGCGCGCAAGCTCATCAAGGGCAAGCGGCCGGCGCCCCCGATGTCTTTTACGGCCGCTGAATCTGAAGCGACGGAGCCGACCGCTCTCGCCGACAGTCACTGGGATGTGGGATGTCTGGTGCGGCCCTTCCCCGGCGAACTCCGGTGTGGCGATGCCGCGGTGGCGACGCCGGTCGACGGTGGACTGTTGCTGGCCATCATTGATGCCTCCGGCCATGGTGACCGCGCGCATCTCGTCAGTGCCCGTTTGGAGGAGTGTCTGCGCAAGGTGGCATCGACCGACCTTGCAGGCGTCATGGCGAAATTGCACAAGAGCGCCCAGGGCACTCTGGGTGCGGCGGTCGGACTCGCCTTTATGGAACCCACGCAGCGGCGGTTTCGTTACATGGGCGTGGGCAATACGCGCGCGGTGAAACTCGGGCGTCAGGCCTGGCGCGGGGTGTCGCGCGATGGCGTCCTGGGCGAGCGATTTCCCACCCCCTTCGAACAAACGGTCCCGCTGGAGGCCGACGACTGCCTGATTCTGTGGACCGACGGTATGTCGGACCACGCCGCTAATGCTCTGCCGAAGGCGGTGCTGCTGCATCCGGCCGCCGGCGTGGCGGGCCGGCTGATTGGGGATTCGGCGCGGGACTACGACGACGCCGGCTGCGTGGTGATGAAATGGCGGACTTAGTCGAACTCAACACCCTGGCGCTGACGCGTGTGGAGCAGGTGCTGGCCGCACGCCAGAAAATCTACGATTTGGTGCGGGCAATGGGGGCACCGGAACCCACCGCCGCGCGGATGTCGGGCGCCGGTTCCGAAATCGGGCGCTGGCTGTGTACGGTAAAGGCGCAGGCGACGCTGCAAATCTCCGCTGCGATGGAGACGCATCAGGGAGCGCTGGAATTCAGATTCCTGATACCCGAACCGCTGCCGGCGTCAGCTTGGTCGCGGGTGCCGTCGGCCGCGCTCGATCTGCGCGACGGGGCAGGCTTCAAGATCGTTTATCGCGTGGCCGATCCGGCCCGCCTGAACGCCGCGCTGCCCAGGCTCCATGGCATTGCGACCCAGCAGACCCGCGAAGAGCTGTTTGAGAGCCTGAGCGAGCGCAACAGCGAACTCGCAAAAGCCACCGAGGCGGCGGAAAACGCGGCGCAAACCAAAAGCGACTTTTTGGCGAACATGAGCCACGAAATCCGCACCCCGATGAACGCCATCATGGGGCTTACGCATCTGGCCTTGCGCGGCGAATTGGCTGACAAGCAGCGGGACTATCTGGAAAAAATCCATCAGTCTGCGCAGCACCTGCTGGGCATCATCAACGACATCCTCGATTTTTCGAAGATTGAAGCCCGCAAGCTCACGCTGGAAGCCGTGGAGTTCGCGCTGGAAAAGGTGCTGGAGAATGTCTCCACGCTGGTCTACGAAAAATGCACGGCCAAAGGCCTGAGCCTGAGCTTTGATGTGGCGCCGGATGTCCCCGCGCGACTCATCGGCGATCCCCTTCGCCTGGGTCAGGTGCTGATTAACTACACCAACAACGCGGTGAAATTCACCGAATCGGGCGGCATTACCCTGTCGGTACAGCGCATCGCGGGCACGGGTGATGGGCTTGAACTCTATTTCGCGGTGACCGATACCGGCATCGGGCTGACCCCCGAGCAATGCTCGCGTCTGTTCCAGAGCTTTCAGCAGGCGGATGGCTCAACGACCCGTCGCTTCGGCGGCACCGGGCTTGGGCTCGCGATCTCCAAGAGCTTGGCCGAACTCATGGGCGGCGCGGTTGGCGTCACGAGCGAGCCCGGCCACGGCTCCACCTTCTGGTGCACGGTGCGCCTGCAGGAAGCCGTCAGTGGTGCCCGGGCGCGGGTGCTGGTGGTCGACGACGAGACGTCGCTGGGCACTTTGGTCAGGCTGATTCTGGAACCGCATGGCTACGACGTGGTGGCGGTGGAAAGCGGCGCGGCGGCCTTGGATGTCCTGCTCGAAGCGCCGTTTGATTTGGTATTGCTGGACTGGCAAATGCCCGGCATGGATGGACTGGAAGTCGCGCGTCGGGTGCGGGCGATGCAACTCGCCACGCAACCTCGCCTGGTGATGTTGACGGGCTTCGGCGACGCCAGCATCGGTGTGCAGGCGACGGCGGCAGGCATCGATCGGCTGATGCTCAAACCCTTTAATCCGCAGCTGCTGCTCGAAGAAGTGGGCACCATTTCCCGTGTGCAATCCGGCGCGGCGCCCAAGGCGCCCGGGGCAAGAAAAGAGGACGACCGCGAAGCCCTCCGCAAAATCGCCGGGGCGCGCATCCTCCTGGTGGAAGACAACGAACTTAATCAGGACGTCGCGCTGGGCCTGATGGAAGAGGGCGGCTTCGTTATTGATGTCGCAGGCAACGGCCAGCTAGCGATCGAGCGGGTGCTGGTGGGGAATTACGACATCGTGCTCATGGACCTGCAGATGCCGGTGCTCGACGGGCTGTCCGCGACGGTCAAACTGCGCGCGATCCCGGCGTTTGCGGAATTGCCCATCGTGGCCATGACCGCCAACGCCATGGCGGGGGACCGCGAACGTTGCCTTGAAGCCGGCATGAACGACCATGTGGCGAAACCGCTGGAACCGGCGGCGCTCTGGCGGGCCTTGCTGAATTGGATCAAGCCGCGGGAAGGCCTTGGCACGCCGGCGCCCGCCGCCCCGGTCGCGGCCCCCGCACCGGCGGGAGCGGGCAGCGTTCTGCCCGCCCAAATTCCGGGACTGGACCTGGTCGATGGCCTTCGACGCACGCTGGGCAAAGAGACGCTCTACGTCTCGCTACTGCGCAAATTTGTGACCACTCAGGCGGGTTTTGGCGCGGACCTCAGCGCCGCGCTGGCAGCTGGCGACTACACCACCGCCGAACGATACGCCCATACCCTGAAGGGCGTTTGCGGCAATCTGGGTGCGCCGGGGCTGGGCGTGCTGGCGGGAGAGTTGGAGAAGAGTCTGGGCGCGCACGATGAGCTGGCTTCGATCAGCCCCAAACTCGAAAGCGTGACCCGACAACTGGCCGCGCTGCTGGCCGCCATTAGTGCCGCGCTGCCGCCGGACGCACAGGCCGTCGCTGCCGAAGCCGTCGACTGGGAGGCCTTGCGTCCGCTGATTGCCCAGCTGCGCGCCCTGCTGGAAGACTCGGATGCCGAGGCCCTCGACCTGCTGGAGGCGAACGGCAAAGCCTTGCAGGCAGCCTTCGGCCCGGCCTATCGCAAGATCGAAAAATGCGTGCGGGATTTCGATTTCGAAGCCGGGCTCGAGGCGCTCGACGCGGCGGCGGCTGCGCGCGCCGGCTAAGCCCTCGCGCGCGCGGCGCTCGCGTCGCCCTTTGCCGCACGCGGGCTTTTGGTTAGCATCCCTCTGTCCTTAAGTCTGCAAGGCTTCCCCGATGAACATTTCGTCTCGCCACGGGCGGCGCGCTGCCGTGCTCGTCACGTTTCTGCTGGCTGGTTGCGGTAAGCCGCCAGTCCCGCCGACTCCACCGCCGCCCTTGGTGAAAACCCAGGCGACCCGCACCGCCACCATCCCGGTGGTAAATGAGTATGTGGGGCGCGTGTCGGCCTATCGCTCGCTGGAAATTCGGGCCCGGGTGGAGGGCATCATTGCCCAACGACATTTTGTAGAAGGCAGCAAGGTGAAAGCGGGGGATCTCCTGTACACGCTGGATGCCGCGCCGTTTGAGGCATCGCTGGCCAACGCCAAAGCGGAACTCGCCAGAATTAACGCGGTGCTGGTGAACGCCCGTTCACGCGAAGCCCGCTACCGCCCGCTGGTGAAGGAAACCGCCATTAGCCAGCAGGATTACGACGACGCCGTGGCGGCAGTCGCGCAGGCAGAAGCCCAGCGGACCGCCGCGCAGGCGCAGATTGCGCAAGCCCAACTGAACCTCGGCTACACCCGGATCACGACCCGGCAAGAAGGGCGCATCGGTGCCTCGCTGGTGCCCGAAGGACGTCTGGTCGGCAAGGGCGAGGCCACCCATCTGGCCACCATCGACCGCATTGACCGCGTGTATGTCACCTTTACCGTGGCTGACGGTGAGGCGATGGCCCTGCGGACGGCCCTGCAGAGTGGGGCGATTACCGCCGAGGCCGGGGGGGCGACCGCTCGCGTCACGCTGCCCGACGGCTCGATGTACAAAGAAGCCGGCAAGATCGATTTTACCGACATGAAAATCAACGGGGATACCGGCACAGTGGCCCTGCGCGCGGTGATGGAAAACCCGCGTGAAGACCTGCTGCCGGGTTTGTTTGTGCGGGTGTCCCTGAGTGTCGGCCAGCGCCCGGACGCCATCCTGATTCCGCAGAAAGCGGTGGTGAAGAATCCGGCGGGCCACAACGTGTTCGTGGTCGACGAGGCGGGCAAGGTCGAGCGCCGGGATTTGGTGCTGGGCGCCTGGTACGGCGAAGACTGGATTGTCGAGAAAGGTTTGGCCGCCGGTGAGGCGGTGATTGTCGACGGCGTACAAAAAGTGCGCCCCGGCATGACGGTTAACGTGGCGCCGGCCGCTCCGCCGGCGGCGAAGTAAGCGAGGTTCACGGTGGGCTTTTTTGTCGATCGGCCGGTCTTCGCGACCGTCATCGCCGCGCTCATCACGCTGGTGGGGGCGCTTGCCAGCCAGCAACTGGCGGTCGAGCAATATCCGTCGGTAGCGCCACCACAGGTGCAGATTACGGCTTCGTATCCGGGGGCTAGCCCGGAGACGCTGGAAACCACCGTCGCCGCCCCGCTTGAGCGGGAAATGAACGGCATCAACGGACTGCTCTTCATGCAGTCCACCAGTTCTGCCAACGGCATGATGACCCTGTCGGTATTCTTTCAGCCCGGCACCGACCTCGACCTCGCAGCGGTTGAGGTCAATAACCGGGCCAAGCGGGTCGAAGCTCTGCTGCCGCAGGAAGTCACGCGGCAGGGCTTGCGCGTCGACAAAACCAATCCGCAAATCCTGATGCTGGTGGTGTTGCAGTCCGACGACCCGCGCTTCGACAGCACCTATATCGCCAATCTCGCCAACAGCCAGATCATCAACGAACTGAAACGCCTGCCGGGCGCAGGGGATGTCACGCTGTTCGCATCGCCTTACGCCATGCGGCTGTGGCTAGACCCGGACAAACTCGCCAAATACCGGCTCACGGTGGCCGACGTCAGCAATGCCGTGCGCGAGCAGAACCAGAATTTTGCGGTGGGCGAAATTGGCCAGTCGCCGAGCGGCGGTGAGCAGAAACTGACTTTCCCGGTGCAGACCTCCGGCGGCCTGACCGAAGTGGAAGAGTTCCGGAATGTCATCGTTAAAGCGCTGAGCGATGGCGCGGTGGTGCGCGTGCGTGACGTGGCGCGGGTGGAGCTCGGCGCCGACGACTACCAGGTGCAATCGCGCAAGAACGGCAAGCCGGCGGTGTCCTTAGGGATCTACCTGCGTCCGGGCGGGAACGCGCTGGCGCTGGCGGCAGCGGTCCGGACCCGCATGACGGACATGGCCAAATCGCTGCCGGATGAAATCGTCTGGTCGGTGTCTTACGACACCACCAAGTTCGTCACCGCGTCGCTGGATTTGGTGATGCACACCTTTATCGAAGCCTTCGTGCTGGTGCTGGTGGTGGTGTATCTCTTCCTCGGCAGCCTGCGGGCCACGCTCATTCCCCTGCTGGCCATTCCCGTGTCCATTGTTGGCACGCTGGCCGGCATGCTGCTGGTGGGTTTTTCGATCAACATGCTGACCCTTTTCGGGATGGTGCTGGCAATCGGCATCGTGGTGGACGATGCCATCGTCGTGGTGGAAGCGGTCGAGAAATACATGCACGACGAAGGGCTGTCGGCGCGCGAGGCGGCACGCAAGGCCATGCGCAGCATCGGCGGCGCGATTGTGGGTGTGACAGCCGTCATCTGCGCGGTCTTCGTGCCCATCGCTTTCATGCCCGGCGTGGTCGGCACGCTGTACAAGCAGTTTGCCGTGACCATCACCATCTCAACCCTGTTGTCTGCCATCACGGCGCTGACACTAACCCCCGCGCTCTGCGCCCTCATCCTCAAACCCGGTCACAAGCCCTGGCTGATTCAGAAATTCGACGCGGCTTTTGAACGCTTGGTGGCGGGCTACGTTGGCGGGGTGCGTGGCTTGTTGAAACGGATGCTGCGCGCACTGCTGATCTACGCCTGCCTGATTGGGGGCGTGGTGTTCCTGTTCAAGAGCATTCCCACCGGCTTTGTGCCAGAAGAAGACAAAGGCTCGATTTTCGTTGCCGTGGATTTGCCCTCGGCGTCTTCGCCCGAACGGACGCTGGCGGTGCTCCAGAAGGTTGAGGCGCTGCTCGATCAGGAACCGACCCTGCAAGATTACGTGTCGGTGACCAGCTTCTCGATTTTCTACCGCTATGCGAATCAGGCCTTTGTGTTTGCCACTCTGAAACCCTGGGAAGAGCGCGCCACAGCGGACGAGCACGTGCGGGCGGTGCTCCGACGACTCAACCAGCAGTTCGCGAGCATCAGTGAGGCAAGGGTCTTCGCCCTCAACGAGCCGCCAATCTCCGGGATGGGCAATACGGCCGGGTTTGACTACCGTCTGATTTCGCAGGACGGCGACCGGGCAAAACTGAATCAGACCCTGCAAGGTCTGGTGGATGCCGCCTCCGCAGAGCCGAGTGTCGTCGGGGTGCGCAGCGTTGGTGCGCCCGAGGTGCAAACGCTATTTCTCAACGTTGACCGCAACAAGGCTAAGGCTATGGGCGTCCCGTTGCAGGATCTCTACGCCACGATCGGCGGCCTGCTAGGCTCGAGTTTCGTCAACCAGTTCACCAAATTCGGCACCAACCTCAAGGTCAAACTCCAGGCCGAGGAGGCGTTTCGCGCCAACCCACAGGTGCTCAACCGGTTTTATGCCCGCAGTCTGGCCGGCGATTTGGTGCCTTTGGGCGCTTTGGCGCAGAGCGAATGGCGCTCGGCGCCCATCGCCCTCACGCGTTACAACGGCTATCCCTCCATTCAGCTCAACGGCATGCCGGCTTTCGGTCGGAGTTCCGGTGAAGCCCTGTTGACCATGGAGCGTCTTTCTGCCGAGCACTTGCCCGACGGCGTGAGCTATCTCTGGTCCGGGCCGTCGCTGCAGGAAAAAATTGCCGGCTCGAGCGCCGCCGGGATTTTTGTGCTGTCGCTGGTGTTCGTGTTTCTGTTCCTGGCCGCGCTGTATGAAAGCTTCTCGCTGCCGGTAGCGGTTTTCCTCATCGTCCCGATCGCGATTCTGGGGGCGCTGATTGCCCTGCTGCTGCGGCAAAGTCCCAACGACGTGTTCTTTCAGGTCAGCCTGATTACGCTTGTCGGGCTGGCCGGCAAGAACGGCATTCTCATTGTCGAGTTCGCCAAGCAGCGGCACGAAGAGGGGCGGTCGGTGCTGGACGCTGCGGTGGATGCCGCGCGCGCCAGACTGCGTCCGATCGTGATGACCTCGCTGGCGTTTATTCTTGGCGTGCTGCCGCTGGTGCGCGCCTCGGGCGCGGGTGCCGCAACCCAGCACTCGGTGGGTACCGGCATCATGGGCGGCATGTTGGCGGCGACGCTGATTGGTGTGTTCTTCACCCCGGTGTTCTACGTGCTGGTGATGAAGTTGAGCGCTGGGAAGAAAGCGCCCCGTGCGCGGCCGGAGGAGCAGCACTGATGCGGCGTCTTCCTCTCTTGCTCGTCCTGGCGTTGCTGGGCGGCTGTCAGAACCTGCCTTGGCGCCCGCAGGCCGCTCCCAAGCCTGAGTTCGTCGTGCCTGCCACGTGGCGAACCCCGAGCGTCGCCGAGCGCAATATGGCTGAAAGCGACTGGCGCAGCGTGTTTGCCGGCCCTGAACTGGCTGCCCTGATCGACGAAGCGCTGGCCGGCAATAGCGACCTCCGTGTGGCGGTGCTGCGCATCGGCGAAGCGCAGGCGCGCTACGGCGTGCAGCGCTCGCAGCTCTTTCCCGCACTGGGCCTGAATGCGGCCTACCAGCGCCAGCGTCAACCCGGATTTGGGCCAGACAATGTCGACAGCGAGGCGGCGAGCCTCGGGCTCGCGCTGCCAAGCTGGGAAATCGATCTGTGGGGCCGGCTGCGCGACTTGAACGAAGTGGCGCGCCAGAATCTGCTGGCGACCACCGACGCCGCAGCGGCGGTACGGACCAGCCTCATCGCCCAGGTGGTGCTGGCCTACATCGACTTACTCGAACTCGACGCGGAATCCAGAGTGGCGGCCGCCACCACCGCCAGCCGCGAGCAATCCCTGCACATGGTGCAGCTGCGCTTTGATGCTGGCGTGGTGTCGGGGGTGGATTTGCAGCAGGCCAAGACTTCACTGGCCAGCGCCGAACAGTCCCGTGCCGATATCGAACGCCGCCGCACTGCGGCCGAGAACCTGCTCGCTGTGCTGGTGGGGCGGAATCCTGGCGCGCTGGCGCGGGCAACGCAGCTGGCGGATTTCAAGCTGCCGGCAGCATTGGGGGCAGGGCTGCCGTCGGAGCTGATCGCTCGCCGTCCCGATCTCCTCGCCGCCGAGCGAGCTCTCGCTGCCACCGACGCCAACGTCGAGGCCGCACGCAAGGCGTTTTTCCCGAGTGTTTCGATCACCGGTTTTCTGGGCACGGTAAGCCCCGAATTCTCGGCACTGTTTGATGAGGGCCGCGAAGCCTGGTCGGTGAGTCCGGCGGTGAGCCTGCCGATTTTTACCGCCGGGCGTCTGAGCGCAAATCTTGAAGCGGTGCGCGCCACGCAGCGGATTGCGGCCGAGAACTACCGTTTGGCGGTCCGCAACGCGTTTCTGGAAGTGGAAAACGCGCTCGTGGCCTACCAGCGTTTCCGCGAACAGCGGCTGGCTCTGGACCGGCAGGTGGCCGCGGATCGCGAACGACTGCGACTGGTTGAGCTGCGCAATCGCAACGGGGTGTCGAGTTACTTCGAAGTGCTGGATTCGCAGCGTCAGTTGTTCAACTCCGAGCTGGCGCAGGTCAAAACCACTAGCCTGACCTATAGCGCGGTGGTGCAGCTTTACCGGGCGCTGGGTGGCGGCTGGGACGCACCCGTAGCCCCCACGCCCTAGGGCACCGCTGACCACGTGCTTTCTGAACTTTTCAGCGTTCGGAAAGCCAACAGGGTGATTTTTACTTTCCGCCATTTTGTCTGCGTGGCCAGCATCGAAAGGGACGGCACGTCCCTGTGCCGCACGGCAGACGCTGCTTTTCGCCGTGTTGCCTCACGCGCGTAATGCCCGCAAAGCGCGAGCAGGTGATTACAATCCCGGCATGACTTTACA
>CAMCQE010000103.1 GCA_945876945.1 Klebsiella pneumoniae | reverse complement strand
TCTCGGCACCGCCGCCTTCGGTTGTGTGGTGTTGTCGATGCATTTTGCCGGCAGCGTGGCGTTCGCTGTCGGCGTAATAGGGCCAATGTTGGTGCGAGAATTGTTGACGAACGGCGAGGCGCATCTGTTCGTCGGCTGCTCTCTCGCGGTCTTTCTTGGGCTGCTCTTATTCGATACCCGGCGCGTCTCGCGGGCCCTCAACGAACTCCTCACCCGGCGCCACACCATGGACAAGCTGGCTGCAGAGCGCGCGGAAGCACTGATTCAGGCAGAGCATCACAGTCAGGTCAAAACCCGCTTTCTCGCCACCATGAGCCACGAAATGCGTACCCCGCTACACGGTATGCTCGGCCTGCTGGAAGTGATCAAGAACCGCCCACGCGACGCCAAAGAAGCAGAGGAACTCGGGCAGGTCGCGAAATCAGGCGAGCATCTGCTGGCGCTGATTAACGACATCCTCGACATCTCGAAAATTGAAAGCAGCGGGCTCCAGCTGGAAAGTCAGGATTTCGATCTCGAGTTGCTGATTGAAGATGTGCTCGCCATGCAAATGGCCACGGCTTATCGCAAAGGGCTACATCTGCGAAGTTTCAGCACCCTCGGCAACGACTGCTGGATGCTTGGCGACGAAGGGCGCATCAAGCAAATCCTGATCAACCTGGTGGGCAACGCGATTAAATTCACCGGCGAGGGCGAGGTCTCGGTGAGCACCCGCTTGCAGGGCGCCGTGCTGCATATTGTAGTGAGAGATACCGGCGTCGGCATTCCGGCCAGCGCCCAGGCCCATATTTTTGAAGCCTTCACGCAGGCCGACGGTTCGTACACGCGCCGCTTCGGCGGCACCGGACTCGGACTCAACATCGCGCGCCAGTTCGCGCAGGCCATGGGCGGCGACCTCAGTTGCGAGAGCGCGCCCGGCGCGGGGTCCACCTTCACCTTGCACCTCCCGTGGATCCCGGGCACCCCACAAGCGCTGCCGCCGGTTTTAACCGACACCGTCAAGCGCGAGGTGATTCACTCCTTGCACGGCCACGTGCTGCTGGTGGACGACAACGAAGTGAATTTGCTGGTGGGGGAATCGATGCTGAGCAATCTGGGCTTGCAGGTATCGGTCGCCAAAGATGGTCGGACGGCGGTAGAAAGCTTTTTGGCTTCACGCCCCGATTTCATCCTGATGGACTGCCAGATGCCCGTCATGGATGGCCTTGCCGCCACCCGCGAGATTCGTGACATCGAAAATGCCCGCCAACTGCCGCGCGTGCCCATCATCGCGGTGAGTGCGAGCGCCTTTAAGGAAGATCGGGATAACTGCTTCGCTGCCGGCATGGACGGCCATCTGGCGAAACCATTTGGCGAAGCCGATCTGAAGCGCGTGATTCAGGCCCACCTGCTTAGTCGTAGGGTCTAAGCAGGTGAGCGGCTGACGCCTAGATAGCGGTCAGCCCACCATCGACCGGAATCACTGCGCCGGTCATGTAAGAGGCTTCGTCTGAGGCCAGAAACAGCGCCACGTTCACAATCTCGATGGGCTCGGCGAGACGGTTCATCAAATGCATCGCCGCCATTTGCTTGAACGCGCCTTCCTTGTCTTCGATGTCTTTCACATAGCGGCGCGGCATGGCGGTGTCGACCACGCCGGGGCAAATCGCATTCACCCGAATATTGAAGCCCGCGAGATCGGTGGCCATGGAGCGCGCCAGCTGCGCCAACCCGCCTTTGGAGGCGCCGTAGGCGGCCATGGTGGGGAAGCCCACGATACCGCCCACCGAGGAGTTCTGGATGATGCTGCCGTTGCCCTGTTTGGCCATCACTCTGGCCGCCGCCTGACTGAGCAGGAACGGGGCGCGCAGGTTGATCGCCAGCAGGTCGTCGAGTTCTTCCACGGTGGTTTCCAGAAACGGCTTGCCCACCATGATGCCGTGGTTATTGAACAGCACATCGAGACGACCGAAGCGCTTCACGGCGGTCTTCACGATTTTCTCGACCACTTTGCTGTCGCGCACGTCGCCGCCCACATAGGCCACCACCTCGGGCTGCGCCTTCGCCAGCGCCGCCACCTCACCGTTGGCCCGCGTTGCCAGATCGGACGCCAGCACCCGTGCGCCCTCTTCCACAAAGCGCCGCACCGCCACCTGACCCTGTCCACCCAATGCGCCGGTAATGATGGCGACTTTGTCTTTTAATCTGCTCATATTGCTTCTCGCTGCTGAATCGTTCTCTGTTTTAAACCCGCAGGCCGGCCTGTTTCATCAGGGGCAGCACGCGTTCACCGAAATATTTGAGTTCTTCGTAGTAGTCGAGCCAGGACAGAATGAAACCTTCAATCCCGAGCTCGCTCAGTTCCAGCATCTGGGCCACGACCTGCTCTGGCGTGCCGACCAGCGGATAGCCGCCCCAGCCGGCAATAAAGCGCTCGCCGAAACTCTTGATCTGCTCGTTGAACGAACTGCTCTCCATGCCCAGCACCGCCATGATGTTCTTCACGGCGTCCCAGTCACCGCCGGCGACGATGCGGTCATAAAGCGCTTTGGCTTCTTCTTCGGTATCGCGGCAACACACCAGCCCGTAGCTCATCACGCCGCACTCGCGCCCATAGCCGCGGGCCCGGGTGTGAATGTCCTGCACCATGCCCTGCGCCTGATCCTTGGTGGCCATGGTGATGAAATTGAAATCCACATTGCGCGCCGAAAACTCCCGCCCTTCTTCCGAGTTACCCGCATTAATCAATACCGGATGCGGCTGCTGCACGGGTTTGGGATCGAGATAGCCCCCTTTGATGTGGTAGTGCTTGCCGTCGTAGTGGAAGTCCTGCTCGCGCCACGCCTGACGAATCACGTCCAGCCATTCCTGCGCCATGCCGTAGCGATCGCTGTGCGCGAGTTGCTCGATGCCGAACATCTCGATTTCCGGCCGGAACCAGCCGCAGACGATGTTGAGACCGAAGCGCCCGTTGGAAATGCGATCGATAGTCGCCGCCTGCTTGGCCGCAAACAGCGGATGCACCGTCGGCACATGCGAGGTGGCGAAGGGCATAATTTGTGAGGTGTTGCACGCCATGGCGGTCGCCCAGGTATAGACCTCCATATTGTTGCTATTGAATTTGGTGGTGCCGCCAAAGTGTTTCCAGCGGCCCACCGGCACCAGCATCTCGAAGCCGAGTTCATCGGCGAGCTTCGCAATTTTGACGTTGTGTTCGTAGCTGGCTTCAAAGGTGGTTTCGGCATGCGTGATGGTGCAGCCGTTACTGCAGTTCATGCCAAAAATGCCGAGTTTGAGCCGATTTTCGTTATA
The DNA here is from genome assembly GCA_945876945.1 of Klebsiella pneumoniae. GTDB lineage: Bacteria > Pseudomonadota > Gammaproteobacteria. Next base: position 9,224 of record CAMCQE010000103.1, on the reverse strand, counting down.
AACCGGCACATGCAGACGACGCCACTCGCGGGCGTCGTCGGGATGCATGCCGGGTACTGCAATGGAATTCATCGGGCGGAGTCCTTGGAACAGAAGAAAGAAAGCACCAGACCGACGGCTCACGCGCGACGAAAGGCTGCCGTATTCAATCGCCCGGAGGGAAATGGGTCAAGCCACAAACTGGCACAGGCTCAGTTTCTTGCCAGACAAGATTCACACGCTGTACCGCGCCCTCTATGCTGGCGGCCGCGCGCAGGCCGCTGGTGCCTGCCAACATCAATCGAAAATCTTCTGGAGAGCGCAATGGAAATCATGTTGTGGGTAAAGCTGGTCAAACCGGAATCGATGAGCAACGCCGAATTTTTTGAAGTGTGGCGGCAAGAGTCGGTGGCCGTGACGGCCGCGCTGGAAGCCGGCGCCATCAAGCACGTGTGGAAAGTGGCCGGCAAATACGAAGTGATCGCGGTGATGGATGTGGGCAGCGGTGACGACATGGACGCCGCCGTGCACGCACTGCCCATCTGGAAGCTGGGCTTTGCCCATCTGGTGCCGGAAATCAGCTGGACGCCGCTGGCGTCTTATCGCGCATGGGGCGCGCAGCTGACAGAACTGGCGAAAGGCTAAGCGCCTGCTGGCATTCGGGGCGAGCTTGCCGCCCGCCCCGAGCGCCTAATCAGACCTTACTTGATGCGCGAAATGATTTCGCGCGAGAACACTTCCACCGTCTTCTGGTTGTCGATGATCGGCTGCACCGCCACCTGGTGAATGCCGGCCTTCTTCATGCCGTGAATGGCTTCCACAATTTCATCCGCCGTGCCGGTGAGCGTGGTGGCGCGAATGATTTTCTCGGTGACCACCGCTTCGTGCTCCTTCTTGAAGCCGAGCAGATAGTCCGAGTACATCTGCAGGTGACGCGTTTCGATCGGCCCTTCCGGCACTTTGTAGATGTCGCGGAAAGCCATGATGTCGTCGCGCAGATCGGCCGGCAGCGTCATCGGATCGGGATTCGACAGCGCAAAAATATTGCTCGAGGAGGACACGAACGGGCCCACGGCCTGACGCACTTCCGAGGTCTCCAGGCTTTCGCCCGGCTGGGTCAGATGGAAGGCAGTCATCACCAGCGCATACACATCCGCCGGATTACGGCCGGCACGCTCGGCGCCGGCGCGCACATGGTCCATCACGAAGTTAATCAAGGACGGGCTGATCGCGCCAAACAGAATGACGCCGTCGGCAATTTCACCCGCCATCTCAAGGCTCTTCGGGCCGCTGGCCGCGATGTAGATGGGGATCTTGGTTTTGATGTTGTACCAGTCGGCATCCGGGTTGAGGAATTTGATGTGGCGGTTGCGCGTGCCTTCGGTGTAGTTGGTGGTCTTGCCGTCGAAGAGGTCGCGGCAGATGCGGATGTGCTCGCGCATGGAGTCGAGCGTGGCGGCTGGCATACCCAGCGTGCGGCGCGCCGTGTTGCCAGTGCCGATGCCCAGAATCGTGCGGCCCGGCGCCAGTTCGTTCACCGTGGCGATGGAGTTCGCGGTCACCGGCGCGATACGCGAGGCCGGATTGGTTACGCCGGTGCCCAGCGCGATCTTGCTGGTGTTAACGGCGCACAGGCTCAAGCTCGCGTACGGATCGCTGAACAGCATTTGGGAGTCATACAGCCAGGCGTGGGTGAAGCCATGCTGCTCGGCGTAGGCCACATCCTTGTGAATGTGAATGGCGGCGGGAAATACAAAACCGTAGTCCATGAGTCTCTCCAGAGTTACTTAACAATGCCGTTTTTGCGGCAGAAATCGGTCACCAGGGTGGCGATGAGCTGCGGGTCTTCGAACATCGGGTAGTGCCCGATGTTCTTGAGATGAACAACCTGCCCTTTTTTCAGCAGGCGACCCGTTTCTTCCACCAACTCTTTGGGCACCCAGAAGTCGTCTTCACCGCGCACCACCAGCATGGGGCAGAGCACCGCTTTCAGCTTTTCGCGCACGTCGTGGGTGGCCCAGGCTTCCAAGTCGCCCACCGCGCTCACCTGCGAATTGCGGTGCTGCCAGCGCAGTTCTTCAATCTGGTCCGCTGAACACTGACGATTAAGGGACTCAATGGCCGCCCGTTCCATCATGTCCTGCCAGCCCGGCGCCCACGCCGGATGAATCAGGCCGGAAGGCAGCGGGAAGGTGGGCGAGCGCGCCAGCCCCTCCATCGGAACCCCCGCCGCCATCTCCTGCCAGTGGTGTGCGGCGTAGTCCAGCGTGATGTCGCCGCCAATCGAGCAGCCGATGATCACGGGGTTTTTGAGCTTCAGCGTCTTCACAAACGCGTGCACGAATTCGGCGTGCTCGTGAATCTTGCGGTGCTGTTTCCACTTCACCGGATAAGAGCGGGAATGGCCCGGCAGATCGAGCGCATAGGCATGAAACCCACGCTCGGCCAGCAGCGGCAGCAGGTACTGGTATTCCAGCGAGGACGCGCCGGCGGTGTGGATGCAAACGATCGGCTGGCCTTCGCCAAGTTCGTCGTAAAAAGTGCGCGTGCCCTTAACTTTGACGTAGTGGCCGCGAATGTCTTCTGGGGTCAACATCGGGTGTTCTCCTCGAATTCGACTCAGCGCTGCTTGGCAGCGGCTTGCAGGGTGTAGGCCAACTGGAACATCGCCTCGGTCATGCGACCGGCTTCCAGCAAGTTGCCTTCGGTGCGAATGGACACTTCAAGCTCTCCGACGCGCTTCAAGTCCGGGTCATCGCTGAAGTCGCGCTTGCCGGGATAGGTGAGATCCGCCCAGCGGCGCTTGCCGGACAGCAACTGCTTCCAGGCGGCCTCGGTGCCCGCAAATTTGAAGGTGTAACCAAAGGGAGGCACGGCGGTCGCGTGGTCGATCACTTTGCCGCGATAGACCTTCAGCCACAGGCGGTCGGCGTCGACTTCGAGCAGCACCGAGCCGTCGAACCATTGGGTTTGGGTGCGGAAATCCGCGTTGGCGTTCAGCGCCTTTACGAATCGCGTCTGCAATGCCTCGTTGGCAAGAAACGACATGGATTGCTCTCCCTTTTGAGTAATGAACGCACCGCACGCAAGCGGCGCGGGTACACGCGAAAAATCGGCGCGGCCGGGCCGTGCTGATTCGGCCGGCATTCTCACGGCCCGATTGTGTTCAATGCAAGAAAAAGCCACAAACTCCTTGTGTTATCGCTTTAAGCGCGAGCTGTCTTTGCAAGATTGACTAGCTGCGAGAAGGCCCGATTCACTTTGCTTGACAGCCCACAAGCGCGGTTGTTCTACTGCCCGCGCCTTGTGATTAACGCCCTAGAAGAAGGGGAGAAAAACCATGTTTGATACGTCCTGGATGACCCGCTGGCAAAGCGCGGTCAACACCAACGGCCCAATGAGCTGGCTCGGCAAGCATCTGACTGCCGACATCCTGCTTGGCTTTGGCGAAAAACAATTTGTTGTGAATTTCCGTAACGGCAAGGTGGCGAGCTTCACCGATCAGCTCGGACCGGAAACCTGCTATCAGCTCGCGCTCAAGGCCCCGGCCGAGAGCTGGGCCAAGTTCTGCGAGAAAATGCCGCCCCCGATGTACAACGACATCTGGGCGATGGCGCATCCGCTCCACGGCCGGCTGCAGATGGAAGGCGACCAGAAAGTACTCTGGCAGAACATGCGCGCCATGTTCTGGGCCTTCGACCGCATGCGCGAAGTCTGAATCCAGCCCGCTACGAAGAACCAAGGGAGACTCCCAGTGGCCAAGATTGAACCCATAGTCGGTCGGTATATCTGGGTGCCGTATGAAGGCACCGAATACCGCATGTATTTTGAAGAAGCCGGTAACCCGAACGGCATCCCGATGATCTGCCTCCACACCGCCGGCACCGATGGTCGCGAATGGCGCCATCAGCTGTGCGACGAGAAGATCAACAAAGACTTCCGCGTGATCGCCATCGACCTGCCGCGTCACGGCAAGTCAATCCCGCCCTACGAGTGGTATCAGGAAAACGAGGAATACAAACTCACCGCCAAGTACTACTCCGGCATCATCATGGCGTTCTCCAAGGCCCTGGGCCTGGACAAGCCGGTGATCATGGGCAGCTCGATGGGCGGCAACATCTGCCTCCATCTCGCCCGCGATTACGAAGATGAAGTCAGCGCGCTGATCGCGGTGGAAGCCTGCGAATGGTCGCCGGGCTGGCACCTCGACTGGCTGCGCCACGCCCACATCCACGGTGGCGAAGTGTGCGCGACCTCCGTGTTCGGCCTGATGGCCCCGCAGAGCCCCGACAAATACCGTTGGGAAACCTGGTGGTACTACTCCCAGGGCGGCCCGGGGATCTTCAAGGGCGACCTCTACTTCTACAGCTATGACCACGACTTCCGTGGCCAGACGCAGAAACTCTCCGGCAAGGTGCCGATTTACTACATGACCGGCGTTTACGATTTCGCCTGCACCCCGGAAATGACCGAGGAAGCTGCGCGCAATACCAAGAACTCCGAGTGCATCATCATGGAAGAAATCGGCCACTTCCCGATGAGCGAAAACCCGGAAGTCTTCAACCGTTACCTCTACCCGGTGCTCGAGAAAATCGTCGCCGCCGCGAAGTAAACGGCTGATGGCCTAAAGGCCCCAACGCCCGCCCGGGCAACCGGTCGGGCGTTTTTGTTTTGTGGCGCTGCGCAGAACGAGCTCACCCTCCGCTGTCTCGCCGCCCGCGTAGAGGACGTCGTCATGCTGCTTCGCCTCCTGCCCGCCCTCCTGCCGTCCTGGCGCTTCTTCGACAGCATCGGCCCCTCTCCGCGCATCGACTATGCGTGGCTGGGCGCTACAGATTCCCCTGAAAACGCGCAATGGCAGGCCTTTCGCCCGCTGCCCGCGCGGCTCTCGTGGTGGCAGTTCATGCGCCGACTGTTCTGGAATCCGCACTGGAACGAAACGCTGTTCATCGTCCGTTGCGCGGAGCGGATGCTGGAAGGCGACACAGGCTTTCCCGAAGCAGAGATACAGCGTCGCTTGCGGCGCGCGGCGCGCAGCGGTGAGTTGTCACGGGAAGTGACAGATCCCGATGCGCGCCTCGTGTTCCGCATTCGGGCGGTGATGCCGGACGAGTCCCGGCCTGAAGGACAAGTCGTGTTCGTCTCGGCGCCGCTGCCGCTGGGCGAATCGGCGAGCCCATGACGCTCGAGAGCGCATTGCGCATGACCGAGATCCTGCTGGGCTGCGCGCTGCTTCAGCAGAGTCTTGAACACTGCGTAGGGCCGCGCGATGAACAGCGTGTCGCCGTGCCGCGCGCGTTGCTGTGTGTGGCGCTGACCCTCGGCTTCCAGCCGCTGCTGGTCGAGTGCCTTTTGCTCGGCCTCTCCGCGCTGACCCTGCGGCGCTTCGACGGCCCCTACAACGGCGGCAGCGACCGCATGAGCGTGCTCATCCTGATTTGCGTCTGCCTCAGCCACCTTGCGCCCACGCTGCGTCTGCAAGAGGCGAGCTTCGGCTACCTGGGCGTGCAGCTCGTGCTCTCCTATGCGATGGCCGGCTGGGTGAAAGCGGTGAATCCCGACTGGCGGAACGGTGAAGCGCTGCGCAAGGTCTTCGCGCGATCGGCCTATCCGGTGGCGGAGAATCTTCGCGCGCTCGCCCGCGAGTCGCGCCTCATGCACCGCTTAGGCTGGGCGGTGGTGCTGTTTGAAATCGCCTTGCCGCTCGCGCTGCTCAACCGCAGCGCGCTGGCGGTGGCGCTGGTGCTGGCCGCCCTCTTCCACGCCGCCAACGCCTGCCTGTTTGGCCTGAACCGCTTCCTGTGGATCTGGCTTTGCGCCTATCCCTCGCTGTGGTGGCTGCAGGGTCGATTGTTCAGCGCCTGATTTCAAGCCGCCGGCCGAGCGTGGCGGGCATGGGCAATTCGCGGTGCGCGGCGAGCACTGCCTGCACGCGGGCGTAGCTCTCGGGGGGCATCGGCACGCTGCGCCGGGTGGTGAGCGACACATGCAGAAAGAGAATTTCCTGCGTCGCCGCCAAAGCATTCTCACCCGCGTGATACACGCAGGCGTGGAGATGAATCAGTTTTTCGCTGCAGTCGAGCAGGCGCGTGGTGACGCGCAACGCATCGTTGGCCAGCAGCTCGCGGTGGTAGTCCACGTTGCAACCCGTGGCAAAAATCGAGCCGACACCGGCTTTGGTGTACTCCCAGCCGAGCCCCACATAATCGAAAAACGGGTCGCTGCCGCGATCGAAAGCCGTCATGTAGAAAGCCACGTTCATGTGGCCGTTGGGATCGATCCAGGCGGGGTCGACCATCAGTTGCGCTTCAAACGGCGCGGGGATCGCGGTCATTACACGCACTCTCCAAATTGGCGTAAGTCGAAATCGGTCACGGTGTTGCGGAGCAAGACCAGCTGCCAGTCGCGGCTCTCGGCATAAGCCTCGACGAACGCCTCGCCAAAAATCTCCCGGGCAAAGGCAGATGCGCGCCAGTTGGCGATGGTCTGCTCAAATTGCAGCGGGAACGGTACCGCGCGATGAGGGCTGGTCGCCGCGTCACCCACCACGGCGGGCGTGGGCGCCAGCGCTTCTTCCAGCCCCCGACGACCGGCCGCGAGGACCGCCGCCAGACACAGATGCGGATGGACATCGGCGCCCGACAAACGGCACTCGATGCGGGTTAAGGCCGGACTCGCATTCACCACCCGCCACGCGCAGGTTTTATTGTCGATGCCCCAGGCGTTGACCTGCGGCGCAAACGATGGCCCCGCGAACCGCTTGCTCGAATTCAGATAGGGCAAATGCAGCAGGGTGAGTTCGGGCGTGTAGCGTTGCAGGCCGCCAATGAAGTGACGCAGGCTGAGGCTGAGATGGTCGGGCGCTGCGGCGTCGGGAAAGCTCGGCTCCCCGTTCCTGCGCAGCGACAGATTGAGGTGCGCGCCGGCCGACTCGAAGCCGTCGGCGACTCGCGCCATGAACACCGCCAGCAGCCCGTGCTGCCGGGCCAGCGTCTTGGCGATGGCCTTGAACACCACCGCCCGATCGGCAATCGCCACATCGCTCGCCGGCGCCAGCGCGGCTTCCAGCAGCCCGCTGAATTCGGCATGCACCGACTCAAACCCAAAACCCGCGCGCTTGACCGCCTCCCGCAGTTGACCCAACAGCGGCGCCAGCAAACTCTGATCGACATAGGAATACATGCGGGAGAGTTCGGGCAGACGCGTCAGTTGCGAAGGCACTTTGCCGCGCAGTGACTCCGGCGTTTCCCGCAGCAGGTGAAACTCGTACTCGTAAGCGCCGAAAGCAGTAAAGCCGAGCGCGCCAAGTGCGGCGAGTTCGCGCTCGAGCATGGCGCGCGGACAAAACGCGCGGTGCTCGTCCACCAGGCTGCCGAGCAGCAGCAGGCTTTCCGGGGAGGCCCCGAAGGCGTCGCGGTAAATAGCGTTCGCATCGGCCCGCAGCTGCGCGTCGCGGTAGCCGTTGGCAGGATTCTGGAAGCGGCCGGTGTCGATGGGACGCTCGGCGCTGTCGGTGGCGAAGATGGCGCTGGTCATGGCCACGCCCGCGTCAAACGCGGCGGGCAATTCGGTGATGCCGAGCTGCTTGGCGCGGAGCCGACCGTGCCAATCCACGGCCGCCAGCGAGAAGTGGTCCAGCCCGGCGGCGATCGCCGCCGCAAGGCGCGGCGGCAGTGAAGCGGTCATGCGCTTAGGCGACGGGGAAAATCTTGCCCGGATTGAGAATTCCCTTGGGGTCGAGCGCCGTCTTCAGGCGCTGCATGAGCGCGATTTCGGCGTCGGTCCGACTCAAGGGCAGATAGTCGATTTTCTCGGTGCCGATGCCATGTTCGGCCGAGACCGACCCGCCAACGGGCTGCAACGGCTCGTAGACGCAGGCGTTCACCCGCTTGTGGTGCTCAGGCGCGGCCGAACCCACCGCGATCGCGAAGTGGATGTTGCCGTCGCCGATGTGACCCAGCGTGAAGCAGTGGTGGTCGGGATAGGCTTCATGCAGGCGCCGCTTCACTTCGGTCACATAGGCGTCCATGTCGCCAATCGCGAGGCTCACGTCGTACAAAAACGCCGGGCCGTAGCGGAAGAAGTTGTCGACAGAGTCCCGAATGCGCCACATCGCGCGACGTTCGTTTTCGGATTTGGCCACTGCGGCGTCGACCACGAGGCCTTGTTCGAGCGCTTCCATCATCACGGCTTCGAAGCGCTCGACGTCGTTGGCGTGACCGGTCCCCAGCGCTTCGCACAGCACGAAATGCGTGTGTTCCACCGGCACCGGCCGGGTGTTGGTGGCGGGCGCGGTAGTGACGAGTTCGTAGTAGTCGCGCCACATCACTTCAAACGAGCACAGCGCGCCGCCCATTGAGCGATCGATATGGCGCAGGAACGCCGCCACGCTGGCAAAGTCGTCAAACGCGGCGAACGCGGTTTGCACGCCCTGCGCCATTTCGCGCAGCCGAATCACCACGCGGGTGACCAAGCCCAGCGTGCCTTCAGAGCCAATGAACAGATGCTTCAAATCGTAGCCGGCGTTGTTCTTGATCATCTTGTTGAGCGAGGTAATGACCGTGCCGTCGGCGAGTACCGCTTCAAGCCCCAGCACGTTCTCGCGCGTCATGCCGAAGCGAATCACGCGGTTGCCGCCGGCGTTGGTGGAAACGTTGCCACCAATCTGGCAAGTGCCGCGGGCGCCGAGGTCCATGGGGAACATGAGGCCAATCTTCTCGGCTTCCTGCTGGAGTTTTTCCAGCGGCACGCCGGCCTGCACGGTCATCGTGCGGCCCACGGGGTCGACTTCTTCGATACGGTTCATGCGTTCCAGCGACAGCACCACATCGGTCGTGCCGCCGTTGCAGCCCTGCACCAGACCGGTGAGGCCACCGTGCGGGACTACGGTTTGTCCGAGTTCGTTACAGAGTTTGAGTACCGCCGCGACTTCTGCGGTGGAGGCTGGCCGCGCGATGCATTTGGCGACGATGGGCTCCTGGCGCCAGACGTGAATCATGCGGTTGCTCACATCCTCGCCGCTTAACACACCGGCAGGGCCGAGAAGCTCGCGCAACTGTTGGACGATATCGCTCATGCTCAATGCTCCTCGGCGGCGGCCGCCGCCATGCTCAAAGACGGGATTTGGCCAGCGCCTGATCGAGATCCCAGAGAATGTCGTCGCAGGTCTCGAGGCCCACTGAAATTCGAATCATGTCTGGCCCGACGCCGGCGGAAATCTGCTGTTCTTCAGACAACTGCCGGTG
>CAMCQE010000102.1 GCA_945876945.1 Klebsiella pneumoniae | reverse complement strand
AAGTGGTGGCTACGCATTCGCTAAAGACAATTGCGGTGATTTTCCCGGTGGCTTGGCGCCATGCAAGCATGCCAACGCGCATCCGTTGAGCGATAAGTCGCATACCGTTGGTGAAGACCGAGAGCACGTTGCGAGGGCGCTCGGTATTGGCCTGCAGCGCGTAGTGCTTCTGGGCATTGATCCCGGCCATGCCGGTGATCCAGGCGCATAGGGTCGCGATAGCCGCGATCATCAGCAGGATTGAAATGCGCCGCGGATCCCGGCCGAGGTTTTGCCGAAGCCCAAAGCCACCACGATGCGCCTTCAGATCGCGAAAACCCTCCTCGATGCTCATGCGGCGGCGGTACAACTCGACTACGCGTTTCGCCGTCTTGTAAGGACGTGGCAGGTTGCTGAGTAGCAGCCCGGGCGTGCGCTCGCTGTGGGCGCGCTTGAGGCTTTGCGCGTCCTTGCGCGGTCGACCCTGCAGTCAGACGCTGACGCCCGCGCGGCGGCTTGCGGTAGAGATAGGCTTCAGTAGTCAGTGTCGCGGCTTGTGGGATATCTGGACGGTGCCGAGTGCGCGTGGCGCGTGCATAGAGAGACCTGCCGGAAATCCACCCGCTGCTGGCGGCCAGTTGCAGAGAGTCACGTCCCAGATTCCGGCCGATGTAATACCAGCCCATCTCCTCAACCTGTCTGAACCCCACCGCCTTGACGCACTACTTTACCAATACTGGACTCAGGAATGGTCTGATGCCCCGATTCACTTTCAGTGAACATTAGTTATCGGGACCGGCTCTAGACCAAACTGCTACTGAAAGCGGGGAGCGTCGCTTGTCCGACATCCGCAGAATAGTTTTTACTCTGACCCTGAGGGCTCCCCGTTACGGATGGAAGATATAGACGCCCCCCTCTCGACCCGAGGGCTACCATCGATGATGGATAACTCAAGTGGTTGACAGGCCACTGATGCAAAACCAGGAGGCGTCTATATCTTCGATACCCCTCACCGACCGCGTGCGATGGCGGCCCCTGCCGCATGCGCGCCGTTGGCGTTGGAAAGCCGCGTAAACCATCGCGCCAATGCACTGTCGGTCTCGAGTGGTGGATAGGGGCTCAGAATGTCGGCCCACTTCAGCACGCCGAACAATACGAAGTCGGCGAAGGCCGGCTGTTCGCCGCTCAGGTAGTCGCATGTCGCCAGCACTTCTTCGAATGGCGCGAGCGCCGCGACGAGCCCGGCGCGGCCGGACGTTTCGTCGGCCTGCAATGTCTCGAAATTGCCGAAGCGCGGCTCACGGGTCTCCCGCAGGTAGGCCGCTGATGCGGGATCCATATGAGACCACGCCTGGGCCAACGCGACTGGCGCCGCGGCGGGAAACACCGCTTTTGCGCACAAGGCAATCACCAGTCGCGCATGGGCCTGCAGCGCGGGGCTGTTGAGCACGATTGGCGTCGTCGGATACTGATGATCGAGGTAAAGCGCGATCTCCCAACTGTCCCCGACCCAGCGCTCACCGTCGCGGATGATCGGCACCGCGCGATGACCGGACGCGTCAGTCGCACTGCGATCGGAGAAGCGCCACGGGATGACCGTGAACGGCAGACCCTTATGCAACAAGGCCATGCGCACGCGCCAGGCATAGGGGCTGAACAACAGCGTGCCGTCGGCGCTGGCAAGATCGTAGAGCTGAATCGTCATCGCGGGCATCCTCGGAATCGGCGGGCCGGGCCGGCCTGTGTGGTTCGACGGGGTCCGCAATATCTCGGCCTTTTCGAGAGGTTCGTTCGTTGCCGGAGTGTAATTCGAATCCGGTCAGCAGGCCTAACGCGGTCCCCACGCGTCGACCGCTCGAATCCCGCGATGCCCGGAAGGATGGATTCACAAACGCTTAGGCGTTTGCGTAACGGCGCGGGGCGCGCTTTGCGCGTCCAGATTCCCGTGGCGAATCTGTAGAACCTTGGGCGATGCGACTCGGCCTCCGAACGCTCAAGACATAAAAAAACCGGCATTAAGCCGGTTGTTTTATGTCTGGCGCGCCCGAAAGGATTCGAACCTCCGACCCCCTAGTTCGTAGGCCGGGCGGCGCGTCAGGGGCTATTATTTATCAACGACTTGCGACACCTGCCAGTGTGCTAATGAGCGTCAATGACATGAAAACGAATCCAGATCGGGGAGCGCGTTAGCACACTTTCCGGCACACCCGGTGTGCTTCGTCGTGACGCCAGAGTGCGGAACTCGTGGGAGGCCCCTTATACTTTGGCCAACCCAGTCATGCGCGGATGAATCCGATGAGCAACCGTATCACCAGCGACCCCGCGATTTGTCATGGCAAGCCTTGCATCCGTGGTCTGCGCTATCCGGTCGAGTCAGTCCTGGAGTGGATGGCTGCTGGCATGACCATCGAAGAAATCCTCGCCGATTATGCCGACCTTGAGCGCGACGATATTCTCGCTGCGCTGGCCTACGCCGCCCGCCTCGCGCACGTAATTCGGGCGGAATCTCTCACGGCGTGGAATTCCTGGGCGATGCGCAATTACGCGGTGGCCGGTGCCGGCCATGCGCCCCAATGAGGCGCTACTGTTCCCATCAGCGAGATCGGTGTCTCGGATCACGACGACGCACATCTTCAATGAGGGCGATCTGCTGCCCGAGAAGAATCCCGCTCCATGTCACGGTCGAACCCAACTCATCTAGCGCCTCCACGGCAATGGTTGTGAGCAGTAGCTTCCGATGACCACCAACACCCACCAATTCAGACCTGGATGCAGGTTCTGGCGACTTTGGTCGAGAGAATTGCATCGGTTACTCTCCTCGGCATGCTGAACCGCCTCCGCCAGACAGCCCCGGTTGTCGCTTTGCTGATCTGTGCAGCCCTGCTGGCTATATGGCTCACGGGCGCGCACGCCCATTGGCATGTTGGCACACAGGACGACGAACACACGCTGCACGCTTGGACCGGCTTGGACTCAGACCGCGAGCATGGTCATAGCCACGAATCGAATGTCGACCGTGCCATCGACGCTGAATTCCCAAGCATCGAACATGATGATGGTGATCATTTCGATCCTCATCCCTTGTCGCTGATCCACCAGGATGGACACGAGGATATCGAGCTGCAGGCGGTGCAACCACCCGCTGGCAAATCAATGGTGGATTTGCCATTGCTGCTGTGCACCGCTGTCCTCGTTCTGACACGAACTCAAATCCCCGCTATTGCCCTCCTCACCGATCCGCCAGATCCCAAGCGAACGGACGGGTTTCTACGCCCGCCACTGCGCGGGCCACCGTCGTTCTCCGTCGTTTGAGCTAACACGCCCGGCCATGCCGGGTCTCGCTTCCACGCGCAAGGCGCTGCCGGAGCCGTCTAGCGGAGAGTCATCATGTCGTTTCTTGCCAAGAGCAGGCTTGTTGCCTGCGCGTTCCTGCTGGTCCCGATCCTTGCCCGGGCGATCGAAGCTCTCCCCGGCAAGGGTGCGCCTCTTACCCTGCAGGATGCCGTCGCGCGGACGCTGCAATTCAACCCCGAGCTTGAAGTCTTCGGGTATGAGCTGACCGCTCAGGACGGACGCATGCGCCAAGCGGGAGCAGCACCCAACCCCGAACTCGTGATTGATGTCGAGGATGCCTTGGGCACCGGCTCCAGGAATGGTTTCTCGGGGGCGCAGACGACGATCAGCCTGCGTCAGGTGTTGGAACGCGGTGCCCTCCTGCGGCGCGTTGCCGTCGCCAGTGAGGGCCGCAATCTGCTGGAGGCCGAGCTCGCCGAGAAGCGGCTCGACGCTGCGAGCGAGGCCGCGCGCCGCTTCATACAGGTACTTTCTGATCAGGCCCGTTTGCAGCTCACTCACGAAGCAACCGAGCTGGCCGAAAAGACCCTGGAAGCCGCCCGCCTGCGCGTGCAGGCGGCCAAAGCCCCGGAGGCAGAGCTGGTCCGTGCAGAAGTCGCCCTCTCGCGCACTCGGCTGGAGCACGAGGACGTGGTGCACGAGCTGCTTACAAGCCGTCGCCAGCTCGCAGCCCTCTGGGGCGATACCGACGCGGCGTTCGGCGAGGCGCAAGGGCAGCTCTCGCAATTGCCTGCGCTCGCGCCCTACGAGAGCCTTAGCGCCCGCATCCGGAGCAATCCCAGCCTGCTCAGGTTCAGCTCCGAGGCGCGCTTACGCGAGGCGGAAGTCAGGTTGGCCGAGCAGCGCCGCAAACCCGCGTGGACAGTCACCGCGGGCTTGCGCCGCTTTGAGGACGGAGATGACTATGCCGCAGTGGTCGGCCTCTACATCCCGCTGCCCTTCCGCGACCGCGGCGATGGCGCCATTGCCACTGCACTTGCCATGCTCGAACAAGTGGATGCCAGCCGCGCCGCCACCGAAGTACGTGTGCTGACCCAGTTGTTCGAGCTGTTTCAAGAGCTACAGCACGCCCGCCACGTCGCAGACACGCTCGATACCGACGTATTGCCACGCGTGCAAAGCGCGCTCAAGCAAACCGGATACGCGTACGAGCGCGGTCGTTACAGCTATCTGGAACTGGTCGCCGCCCAGCGCGAGCTATTGGAGATCAAGCGCGCGCGCATCCAGGCCGCCGTCGATGCCATCGGCTACGCCACCGAAATTGATCGTCTGACCGGCACAGTGCCCGGCACCACTCCCAACGAATGAGATCAGCCATGAAAAAACTTCTCCCGCTGTGCCTGCTCTTGGCCCTCGCCGCTTGTGGTGGCTCTGAATCGCCTGCCGATGCCATCCCACAAACCGCTGCCGGCCACGAAGCACCGGCTGCCGCGCCGGTCAAAGGCCCGCATCGAGGGCTGATGCTCAAAGATGGGCCATTCGCCATCGAATTGGCCGTCTATGAAACCAACGTACCGCCCGAGTACCGTGCGTGGCCGACACTGGCCGACAACCCGCTGCCGCTGGGGGAGGTGACCCTGACGGTCGAAGTGACGCGGCTTGGCAACAAGGTCAATACTTTCCAGTTCAAGCCGGAGGGCGACTTCCTGCGCGGCGACGGCGTCCTGATCGAGCCGCATTCGTTCTCGTTGCGAGTCACCGCAATCCATGCCGGAAAGACCTATAACTGGGCCTACGACAGCTTCGAGGGTCGCACCACCATCGCGGAAATGGTGGCGGAAGAAGCGGGCATCAAGACGGAGCTGGCAGGCCCGGCGACGCTAACCGAAACACTCACGCTCTACGGTCAGATGGCGGCCAATCCCGAACGCCAGCGCGAGGTGAGTGCGAGGTTCCCCGGCCTGATTCGCAGCGTCGGTAAAAAGCTCGGGGATGCGGTGAAGGCAGGTGAAACCCTCGCCACCATCGAAAGCAACGACAGCCTGCAAACCTATGCCTTGAAAGCCCCGCTAGCCGGCGTGGTGACGCAGCGGGACGCCAATCCGGGAGAGGAATCCGGGGGGCGTGTGCTGTTCACCATCACCGATACCAGCGCGGTGATGGCCGAACTATCAGTATTCCCCAAGGATCGCGCGCGGGTGCGCCCGGGCGCAGCGGTGACGCTACGACTCGCCGATGACGATGCCAGCGTCAGCGGCAAGGTCGCGCGGGTCGACGTGAAGGTATCCAGCAACCAGTCGGTCCAGGTGCGCGTCATGATCGAGAAGAACGATGGCAACTTCATGCCCGGCACCTTCGTCACCGGCGAGGTAGCTGTCGCAGTACGTCAGGTGCCCCTTGCGGTCAAGACGGCGGGCCTTCAGGCGTTCCGCGATTTCACCGTGGTGTATGCGCAGGTGGGCGAAACCTACGAGGTGCGGATGCTCGAACTCGGCACCCCGCAGGGTGACATGGTGGAAGTGTTGGGAGGACTGGAACCGGGCACGCGCTACGTGACCGAGAACAGCTATGTCATCAAAGCCGATATCGAAAAATCCGGCGCGTCACACGACCACTAAGAGGGCGCCACCATGATTGAAAAGCTATTGCAATTCGCCATTGCGCGCCGAGGGCTGGTGATGGTCCTGGCCCTCGCACTGGCCGCCTTGGGTGCCCACAACTACACCCGCCTGCCGATTGATGCGGTGCCCGACATCACCAACGTGCAGGTGATCGTCAACGTGCCCGCTCCCGGCTACACGCCGCTGGAGGCCGAGCAGCGCGTGAGTCTTCCGATGGAAACTGCGATGTCGGGACTGCCCAAGCTCAGCTACACGCGTTCGCTGGCGCGCTATGGGCTGGCACAGGTGACGGTGGTATTCGAGGACGGCACCGACATCTATTTCGCCCGCCAGCAAGTCGCTGAGCGTATGAACGCTGCGCGTAGCCAGTTACCGGAGGGGCTCGAACCGACGATGGGGCCGATTGCCACGGGCCTCGGCGAAATTTTCATGTTCACCGTGGATGCCGAGCCGGGTGCGACGAACCAGGACGGCTCGATGATGACACCCACCGACCTGCGTTCAGTGCATGACTGGATTATCCGCCCGCAGTTGCTGCGCGTGCCGGGGGTGGTCGAGGTCAATCCGATCGGTGGCTACAAGAAGGAGATCCTGGTCGCTCCAGATCCTGCGAAGCTGCTGGCCTACAGCTTGAGTCACGAGGATGTTCTGAACGCGCTGAAGGCCAACAATGGCAATCGCGGTGCGGGCTTCATTGAGCGCAACGGCGCGCAGTGGCTGATGCGCATACCCGGTCAGGCCGCGGGCATGGATGATCTCGGCAACGTGGTGGTGAAGACGCAGGACGGCGTGCCGTTGCGGGTGCGCGATGTCGCCACGGTGTCGCTAGGTCAGGAACTGCGCAGCGGTGCCGCCACCCAGAATGGTCGCGAGGTGGTGATGAGTACGGTTTTCATGCTCATTGGTGCCAATAGCCGGACCGTGGCGCAGGGCGTGGCCGACAAGCTCGAAGCGATCAAGGCCAGCCTTCCCGACGGCGTGATCGTCACGCCCGCCTATAACCGCACTGTGCTGGTCAACAAGACATTGGCCACGGTGCAGAAAAACCTGATCGAAGGTGCATTGCTGGTGGTTGTCGTCTTGTTCCTGCTGCTGGGCAATGTGCGCGCGGCGCTACTGACGGCGGCGGTGATCCCGCTCGCCATGCTGGCCACGGTCACCGGCATGGTCGCGAACCGGGTCAGTGCGAATCTCATGAGCCTTGGCGCGCTGGACTTCGGCCTGATCGTCGACGGCGCGATCATCATCGTCGAGAACTGCCTGCGGCGCCTCTCGCACGAGGCGCGCGAACGCGGCTCAGTGATGCCGCTCAACGAGCGTCTGCAACTGGTGTTTGAGGCGACCCGGGAAGTGATCCGCCCGGCGCTGTTCGGCGTCTTCATCATCACGGCGGTGTACCTGCCCATCTTCAGCCTCACGGGCGTGGAGGGGAAGATGTTCCACCCGATGGCCTTCACCGTGGTGCTGGCCCTGGTGAGCGCCATGCTGCTCTCGCTCACCTTCGTGCCAGCGGGCGTGGCGCTGCTGTTCCGCAAGCCGGTGGTGGAGAAGGAGAACCTGGTGATGCGCGGCGCGATTCGTGTTTATCGCCCAGTGTTGGCGTCCGCGCTGCGCTTGCGCTGGGTTTTGCTCGCCGGGGCAGGTGTTCTCGTCGCGGTGTCAGGCGTTCTGGTGACCCGGATGGGCAGCGAGTTTCTACCTAACCTCGATGAAGGCGACATCGCCATGCACGCGCTACGTATCCCTGGCACGTCGCTTGGGCAGGCCATCTCGCAGCAGAACCAGCTGGAGGATGCCATCAAGCAGCTGCCGGAAGTTGAGCGCGTGTTTGCCAAGATAGGCACCGCCGAAGTGGCAACCGAGGCTGCACCGCCGAGCGTGGCTGACAATTTCATTATCCTGAAAGACCGCAAGGATTGGCCTGATCCCGGCAAGTCCAAGAATCAGGTAGTGGCCGATCTGGAAGCAGTGGTCACGCCCATCCCGGGCAACCGATACGAGTTTCTGCAGCCAATCCAGATGCGTTTCAACGAGCTGAGTGCCGGCGTGCGTGCGGAACTGGCAGTGAAGGTGTTCGGCGATGACCATGACGCGCTGGTGGCCCTCGGCGCAGAGATCGGCAAGGTGCTGAACACCGTGCCGGGTGCCGCCGACGTGGCTGTAGAGCAGGCCACTGGCCTGCCGGTGTATACGATCAAGCCGAAGCGCGAGACGCTTGCGCGGCTGGGCCTGAACGTCGCTGACGTACAGGACTTGGTGGCGGCAGCACTTGGTGGCGAAGTGGCGGGCCAACTCTATGAAGGGGACCGTCGGAGCGAAATCATCGTACGTCTGCCGGAGCATCTGCGTAGCAAGCCTGAGGCACTTTCCAGTCTGCCGGTGCCACTGCCCGGTGGGCGCTATGTGCCGCTGGGCGAGGTGGTCGACACCGAACTCGTCTCCGGCCTCAATCAAGTCAACCGCGAAAACGGCAAGCGCCGCGTGGTAGTGACCGCCAACGTGCGCGGCCGCGACCTCGGCAGTTTCGTCAAAGATGTGCAGGCGGCGGTGGCGGAGCGAGTCGAACTGCCGTCCGGGTACTGGTTGGACTATGGCGGTACCTTCGAGCAGTTGCAGTCAGCGAGCAAGCGCCTTGCCATCGTTGTGCCCGTGACGCTGCTGCTCATCGGGGGTCTCCTCTATATGGCGCTCGGATCCGTGCGCGATGCTGCCGTAATTTTCAGTGGCGTGCCGCTGGCGCTCACAGGCGGCGTGCTGGCGCTCTGGCTGCGTGGCATCCCACTCTCGATTTCGGCGGGCGTCGGCTTTATCGCGCTATCTGGTATCGCGGTGCTCAACGGCCTGGTGATGGTCAGCTTCATCCGCGATCTGCGGCAGTCCGGCATGGGCCTTGATGAATCCATCATCGAAGGCGCGATGACGCGCCTGCGTCCGGTACTGATGACGGCCCTGGTCGCGGGCCTCGGCTTCGTACCGATGGCATTCAACAGCGGAATCGGCAGCGAGGTGCAGAGACCGCTCGCCACAGTGGTGATCGGCGGGATCTTGTCCTCCACCGTGCTCACGCTGCTCGTGCTGCCGGGGCTGTATCGCCTGCTTGCACGAAAAGCCATTTCAGTTGCGTCCCCGTGACCACCATCCCGACTTCAGGCCAGAACCGCAAACGCTATCTGGCCGGGGCCCTCGACGCCCTTTGCGGGCGAATCCTCTATGCCGAAGGCGACTCCAGGAACACTGACCTCTTCTTGCGGTTGCTTGGCACCCTCGAGAATGTCGACACCACGACTGTGCGCCGCCGCTACCTCGTGCTCGACAACTACAGCATCCAACGTAGCCATCTCGCTCGCGCTTGGCTGCCCCACTATCCCCGCTTCCGACTGCCGTTCCAGCGGACCTACGGCCCCTCGGTCAACGTAATCGAGCGGCTGTGGAAGACCATGCACGATACAGGCACCCGCAATCATCGCTATTGAACACTCGATGCTTTGATGAACGCCGTGCGTCGATTCCTCAAGATCGCCCAACCGTTCCGGGGCAATCAATATGCTCTTGCCAACGGTTGACCCGCATGACCGAGAATTGGGATTGGCCAAATAGGTGTCACAGGCCTCTGTGCACACAGGGAATGTGTAAGAGCGTGCGAACCCAATGGATAGCTCAGGCGGTCGACGAAATCGACGACCCAGCAACAAACCGGGCTTTCGCTCTCCAAACTGGGCGACTAAGGAAACCATGCCCTGTCAGAGAGTGGAGCCCCGAGCACGAGTAGGCCCCCACTCTCGGGTGTTCTTTCCGTGCTGGTCGCAGCCACGAAAAGGGATAGGCTCAACTCAGAGGCGCGGGCTTTAGGCCCCCGCTATCCGTATCCGCAAGAGTTTCACGGAGTTTACGAAGACGAGCACGTCTGGCCCCAAGTGCAACATCGCTGCCTGGATAGGGCCGATCCAACCAAGAAGGGCCGCCGTGATGCCCAGGACATGGACGACGCCAACACCCAGGAAGAGGTTCTCCTGAATCGTTCGATAAGCGTGTCGCGCGATAGCGCGCGCGGCGGCGATCTTCGCCAAATCGTCGGTCATGAGGGCAATGTCGGCCGCCTCCAATGCCGCCTGGGAACCGCCGGCGCCCATCGCGATCCCCACGTCCGCCTGCGCGAGGGCAGGCGCATCGTTCACGCCATCGCCGACCATTGCAACGCGATAGCCTTGTTTCTGGAGCCTTGCAATTGCTGCGACCTTGTCTTCCGGCAACAACTCGGCGAACACCTCCATCGATACCGAGTTCCGCCGCGACGGCCGTTGCTGTCGCGGCGTTGTCTCCGGTGAGCATGATGATGCGCTTGATGCCATTCGCCCTCAGGGTAGCAAGCGCCTCAAAGGCGCCGGGCCGTAGGGTATCTGCGATCATGATGAGGGCGGAAAATCGGCCATCGACGGCGACATGAAGGACGGTTTGCCCGGAAGCCGCGGAGGCGGATTCGACCGCCACACCACATTCTTGCAGGAGCGCTGCATTGCCCAAAAGCACCTTGCGACCTTCGATGGTGGCCTTTACGCCACGTCCCTGAACCTGCTCAAAGCGCTCGGGTTCAGGGATGGCGCAGCCTGTACTATTGGCGTATTCCACAAGTGCCTTGGCAAATGGATGGGCCGACCGCCGGTCCGCTGCCGCAGCCAATCGCAACAGTTCCGTTACAGCCATCGCCGGGTCACAGGATTCAATACGCACGACCCGGGGCTTGTTCGCAGTGAGCGTCCCAGTCTTGTCAAAGACCATCACATTGACCTTGGCCAAGGCCTCCAGGTAGACGCCTCCCTTGATGAGAATGCCCGCGCGGGCAGCCCGCGCTATTGCAGCGATCATGACCAGTGGCGTGGCGAGTCCCAATTCAGCCGGCAAAGTGAAGATGAGCAGCGTGACGATGGTCCGCACATCCCGCGTGACGATGTAAACGACGACAAGGAAGACGAGCACTACCGGGATCAGCCACGACGCGACCTTGTCAGCAAGCTTCTGGACCGGCGCCTTCTCGGATTCTGCTCCTTCGACGAGTTTGATGATGCGCGAGAACGTCGTGTCATTGCCTACTCTCTCGGTTGCGATATCCAAGGCCCCGCTCAGCACTACCGTACCGGCAAACACGTGGCTGCCGCTCACCTTGTCGCGCGGGACGCTCTCCCCGGTACTGGACGCCTCGTCAACAGTTGCTTCACCGGCCTGGACAGTTCCGTCTACGGGGACTTTCTCGCCAGCGCGTACGAGCACGGCGTCACCGACCATGACTTCAGAAATGGCCACGGTCCGCTCGCCGGCGCTGCAACGGACCAAGGCCAGTTGGGGAACAGAACCGATCAGGGCCTTGATTGAGGCTCTGGCGCGGTCGGTATTGAGTTCGGCAATGAACTCCGCTATCAGAATGATGGACAGGAGCACCGTGCCTGCAATCGTCTCCCCGCCGATGACGGCAACCAGCGTCGCGATGGTGACGAAGATCTCTGTGCCGACCTTCTGTTCGCGGACGAGGTCGAGAATGCCTATCGTCACCAGCGGATAAAGACCTGCCGCGATGGCGACCCACAAGATCTGCACGGGGATGAGTTGTCGCTAGTACAGCAACGCCATGGTGCTGGTGACAAGGATTCGCGCCACTTCGCCCCAGCGATTACTTGTCATCAACACGCTCTCGCCGCGTGCGCTTTGCCCAGACGTAGACATGTTGTTCGGATAATTCATTGGGATGTCGGCTCCATCTACCTTGTTCCAGTGAGATGTCTTGTGGCAAAGGCAGTTAAGGCAGTGCTACCCAGCTATCCCGAACGACACACAATCCAGACTTCAAAGCGACTCCACCATAAATGTGTGGCGATCCTCGCACGACCATCCCGAAGCGAAGCCTGACATTCGAGTCGCACTATTTTTGTCACTTCAGGGCGCTGCGGGCTTGCGCAAACACCTCGGAGGCGGGAATGGTTACCGCCGTGCCACTTTCGATCTCGCGCCAGCGGCGGTCGATTTCTACGCGCCATGCTTCGGCGAAATCACCGTCTAGCGGATCGAGTAACTCGATGAGCGTCAGGGCCAATCGGGCGCGCTCCGACTCCGAAAGCATTCGGGCTTGTGATTCAACTTCGAGAAAGGCCGATGCCATGGTCTTTTCACTCCTGACGCTTGATACGTAAGCCAGGAGCGAATCCTGGCCGTGGTCAAGCTGGGAACTGGCGCAGGCGTTTGACGGGACTGATTCCCTGTTGGATAGCCGCCAATGGAGGGGAATCTGGCTTGGGGCGTGGGCTGCTCCGATGAGCTGACCGTCCTCGTCCCTACCCTCCATAGTAGGGACGAGGACGACTGCGCCAATCGGTATCAGGGTTCTCCAGCGTTTAACGCGAGGACGCCCTGAGGACGACGCCCGGCGCTGCGCCAGGCGAGCGCGCTAGACAGCGCGGAATCAGACCCCACGGCGGTGCTGATTCCGGCTTCCGCCAGATCGGGCCGTGCCTAGAATCGCCACCCAGTGAACAACGCGTGGCCACGACGCTTAGCGTGGCAAAAGGCACCCCTAGCAATCTCAACGGGTGAGGCAGTCGAAAGACTGTGATTGCATTTGTAAGTCCAAAGGGCGGTAACGCCCACTTGTGTTCTCAAGCCTCCGTTCCGGACCTTCACGGTCTTGAACGCGCTATCCGTTCTT
>CAMCQE010000101.1 GCA_945876945.1 Klebsiella pneumoniae | reverse complement strand
TCCAACGAAGAGCTGACGCTGCTGGGCGAAATCCTCGACTATCAGCACGACAACCGCGTGCGCGGCCGCATCGACGACACCGTGAAAGATCCGGCCACCGCGGAAGCCCTGAAGCACTGGTATCGCCCCTGGTGCAAGCGGCCCTGCTTCAACGACGACTACCTGCCGACCTTCAATCGACCCAACGTGACGCTGGTGGATACCGCCGGCAAGGGCATTGAGCGCCTCACCGAAAAAGGCGTAGTGGTGGACGGTGTTGAATACGAAGTGGACTGCATTGTGTTTGCCACCGGCTTTGAAGTGAGCCGCGCCACCTACACCAAGCAGGCGGCGATGGAAGTGATTGGTCGCGACGGCAAGACGCTGGCCGACTACTGGTCGAAGGGCATGCGCACCTACCACGGCCTGATGAGTCACGGCTTCCCCAACCTCTACCACATGGGCTTCACCCAGACCGGCTACACACCCAACTTCACCTATCAGCTGGATAAGCAGTCACAGCATCTGGCGAAGGTGTTTGTAGACGTGGCGGCCCGCGGCCTCGAGGCGCTGGAGCCCACGCTGCAGGCGGAAGAAGACTATCTCGCCCTCGTGTTGGCGCCGACCGCGATGAGCGAGTACCTCGCCAGCTGCACCCCCGGCTACTACAACGCCGAAGGCGTGGCGAACGCCGCCGCCGACGGCTTCCTGCAAGGGCACTATCCGGAGGGCGGTTTGAAGTTCTACGAGATGCTCGCCGAGTGGCGCGCGAAGGGCGATTACGCGGGGCTTACCACGCGTTGAGTGAACGGCCTTACGGTGGGCGGGGCAGCCCGCTCACCGTTCGGGAGTTTGGGGTCAGCGTAAAAGCTCGAAAGAGGAGTTGGGGACAGCGCAAGCGCGAAGCGTTTTTACTCTGACCCCAAACTACGCGCCGCTAGCCCCGCTCAGAGTTCGTCGAACACCAGCGTCGGGCCGCCGCATTTGGTCCAGTACTCGTTGTCGTAGTACTCGCGCCACTCGATGATTTTGCCGTTCTCGGTCAGCTCGAACATGCCGCAGACCTTGAGCGCCATCTGCCAGGTGCCGCTGCCGTTCCAGTCCCACTGGTCAACGCGCTCGGTGATGACCTTGTTCTCGTGGCCAAACACGTGCACCAGCTTGAACTCCACGTGCTTGGCGGGTTTGAAGATCGACGCAATCATCTTGCGCACGTTCTCCTTGCCGCGGATGGCTTCCAGCGGCTGGTTGAGATAGCACATGTCTTCGGTGCATTGGGCCATGCAGGCGTCGACGTCGCGCTCGTCCCACCCTTTGAGGAAGGCGCGAACCACGCCTTCGTTGCGGGCAATTTTGGCTTCTTTGCTGTTCATGGGGGATTCCTCGTTCATGTTCGGGGCCTGCCGGATTAGTCGAGATGCAGCACCGGGCCGCCGTTGTTGAACCACAGCCGGTTGTCGAAATAGTCGCGCCAGCCGCAGATTTTGCCGGCCTCGTTCACATCGAACATGCCGATGCAGGGCAGCTTGAGGCGCCAGCCGGAATTGGCCGGATCGTCGTGGAATTTCCACAGGTCGAGGCGCTCGGTCACCACCGTATTGCCGCGCCCGAAGCAGTTGCGCAACTCCCAATGCACGTGCGTGGTGAGCTGCATGATGCCGGCCACGATTTTGCGCACGTCGTGCTGCCCCACCACCGGCGCCAGCGGCTGGTTGATGTAGACGATGTCGTCGGACAGGCAGGCCATCGCCACATCCGGATCCAGTGCCTCCCAGGCATCAATGAACAGCCGCACCTTGAACACGTTGCGGGCAATTTTTTCTTCTTCGGTCATGGTCCTCCCCCCTGGCTTGTTGTGAGCCGAACGGCCGCTCTCTGGGCCGTTCGCGCGCCGCCTCATGGGGCGGTGCGAACTGCGCCCAAACTAATCGCGGGCGCGGAGCAGCAGGAAGGGACGGATCTGCCAATCTTTGTTATTTTGGTGACAGTTCCCGCAGAGCATCGCGCAGCCCCGTGGACAGGCAGACCATCGAAAATCTCCTGATGCCGGCCACCTACGGTCGGCATCTCACGCGCGTGTTTGCGCCGGAGGCGCTGCTCGCCGGCACGGGCCTTAAGCCGCAGGATTTGAACGACCCCGAGCGCCGCATCACCGTGCGCCA
Organism: Klebsiella pneumoniae; assembly: GCA_945876945.1. GTDB lineage: Bacteria > Pseudomonadota > Gammaproteobacteria. The sequence goes on along the minus strand of CAMCQE010000101.1, from coordinate 10,646 downwards.
AGCCCTGCAATACATCGACAACACGCTGCATCTCGCGCCGCAGCCCGACTGGTATCTGGCCTGGGCCGGCACGCTCTCCGACCACTTTCACGGGCCGATTAGCGTGGCCTTGATGAGCGCGCCCACGCTCGGTCACGGCGTTGAGACCTTCATCGACTTCTTCCCGGCGCGAGTGCCTTATCTGCATTTGCAGGCGCGCCGCGAAGCGGATTTTTTCTACGCCGAAATCTGGCCGCTGATTGAACTTGGTGCGGCCACGCCACTGCTGATCGAAACCCCGCTGATGATCCTCCAGCAGTACATGCAAACCATGTATGGCGTCGATTTTGGCGCGGCGAGGCTCGACTTGGATTACCCGCCCACGCCGCACGCCGCGTGCTATGCCCGCTACTTCCCTTGCCCGGTGCGGTTTAACGCCGCGCGCAGCGCGCTGGTGTTTCCCGAGCCGTGGCGAGCGCTACGCAATCTCGACTACCACGCGTCCACCTGGTCGCACGCGCTGGGCCAGTGTCAGGCGCTGGCGTCGTCGCGTGAGCGCAGCACGTTGGGAGAAGTGCAGCGGCTGCTGGGCCGCGCGTTCGAAGATGCCAGCCGACCCCGTGCGCTGCCCACGCTGGAAGACGTCGCCGCGCAGTTGCATCTCGCGCCGCGCACGCTCATTCGCCGGTTGCGCGCGCTGGGCACGAGTTATCAGGCCATCACCGACGACTTCCTGCGCCAGCGCGCGGCCGAGCTGTTGCGCAATGACGAAGTGAAAATCAAAGCCGTGGCGGCAGCGCTGGGCTTTCAGAACCCGGCCAATTTCGGCAAGGCGTTCAAGCGCTGGTTCGGGGTCTCGCCGGGGAGTTTTCGTCGCGGGCAGGGACGAGTGGAAGCCGACGCGCCGTGAAGCCGCTTGTGGCGCAGCGCTTGCGCCATCACCAAGCTTAGGCTGAGAGGCCAACAGGGCTTGCGACCAACGGGTCGGCAGCAGCCGAAGCGGCGTCGCGATGCCTCGATACGCAATTTTTTTCGCAAAGCCATGGAGCATCAGGCAGGCATATGCAGGAAGACGACACCCCAAACGACGCGCATCCCTTCAGCAAACTGGCACGCGCCGCCGCCTTCGCGGCCGAGCGCCATCAGGGCCAACACCGCAAAGGCGCGACGCGCTTGCCCTACATCACCCACCCCTTGGCCCTAGTGGATGTGCTGGTGAGCGAAGCCGGCGTGACCGACATCACCGTGCTCTGTGCGGCACTGCTCCACGACACGGTTGAAGACACCAACACGCACCCGGACGAGATCGAGTTTCACTTCGGGCCGGCGGTGAGGGGGGTGGTGATGGAAGTCACCGACGATAAAGCCTTATCCAAAATGGAACGTAAGCAGCGCCAAATCCAGCACGCCCCCACGCTCTCGAGCGCCGCGCGGCTGGTGAAGCTGGCCGACAAAATCTGCAATCTGCGCGACATCCTCGCCGCGCCGCCCGAAGACTGGAGCACTGCGCGCCGGCTGGACTATTTCGACTGGGCGGGCAGGGTGGTGGACGGCTTGCGCGGCGCGCACGCGGGGCTGGAAGCGATTTTCGATGCCGTCCACGCGCGACACAACGAGCTTGCGCCCGATGCGTGAACAGAGCCGCCAGAGCCGCCCAGCACCGGCCGCCTCGCGCAGCGTGCTCACGCCGGCGCTGCTCCGCGCCGTGCGCCAGCAGTTTCGGCTGGACTGGCACGGCATTCACGGCGCCCCGCATTGGGCGCGAGTGCGCGCCAACGGGCTTGCCATCGCCGCGCGGTCCGGGGCGCGGGTGGATGTGATCGAGCTCTTCGCTTTTCTCCATGACAGCTGCCGGCATAGCGACGGCGGCGACTATCAGCACGGGCGACGCGCGGTGGATTTCGCCTACGCCCTGCGCGGCGAGGTGTTTGACATCGACAACGCCGGCTTTGAATTACTGGCGGAGGCATGTAGCACGCACAGCAACGGCGGGCTTGATGGCGAGCTCACCGTGCGTGCCTGCTGGGACGCCGATCGGCTAGACCTGTGGCGCGTGCGGATTACGCCCGACCCGCGCCGGCTTGCAACGGTCGAGGCGCGATCGCCTGAGGTGTTTAATGCGGCCAAAAGGCGGGCGGATCTCTGGGTGGCGCGTCGTTGGTGAGACGCGCAGCTCGCCCGTTCATGCTTCGACGGGCTCAGCACGAACGGGGTTTGGGCGCGAGCGCCGTTTCGGGCTAAACGATAGCGAAGCTTGACGGCGCCTCACTGGCTCGGCGCTACACGCGCAGAGTTTTTACTCTGACCGCAAATATCCTGGCTGCCTTTGAGATGAGCCAAAAATTCCAGTGCCAGGACTCGCTCTTCGACAGGCTCAGAGCGAACGCTAATCCGAGTTCAGGGCGAACGCTAATCCGGGTTCAGGGCGAACGCTAATCCGGGTTCAGGGCGAAGCTAAATTGAGCTGAAAGCTCAAACCCCCGTTCGTCCTGAGCTTGTCGAAGGATGAACGGGCACGGCACAGCGCTAACGATTAAACCCGTGCCGGCGGTGATCGCCGTATCCGTCCAAAGCACCCAATCAGTGTCTGCGCGACTTTTGCCGCCAGCGCATAAACCCGGTCACCGCCAGCAGCAGCGGCAGCAGGCCGGCGACAAAAATCAGCAGGCGACCGGGCAGGCCAAAGGCTTCGCCGCTGTGGAGCGGGTGCATCCAGTTCAGCAACACGTCGCCCGCGCTGTCGCGCCGCGTATCGCGCACGGCCAGCACTGCCCCGGAGTACTGATCGACCCACACGTGACTGTGCGGAAAACGGCGACCCGGGTCGCCGGGCAGACGAAGGTTGACCCGCCAGGTGCCCCCGGGGCCGGCAGGGGTTTCGACCCAGACCGTTTGCCCCTCGGGAAACACGCGCCCCGCGGCGGCCAGCGCCGCCTCGGCGCTGATCGGTGGCCCGCGCTCCGGCGTTGAGCTGACCGCAGGTGGCGCGGCCAGCGGCCCTAGCGCCGGCTTCACCCACTCCGGTAGCGCCAGCACCGCGCCGGTCACGGCCAATACCAGCAGCAGCAGAAGCCCATACACGCCCGCCGCCACATGCAGGTCGTAAACCGTGCGGGCCGTGCCATGGCGAGGGCGCAGGCGCAGTGCGCGCCGCCAGCGTTCCGGGCGCGGCCACCATAGGCGCAGGCCGGTGATCAGACTGAACATCAGGCCGAGGCCAACGATGCCCACGGTCCAGCGGCCGGGGCGTTCCAGCAGCAGCGTGTAGTGCAGGTCGTAGAGGAAGGTGAACAGATCATCGCCCCAGAAGCGCTCCCTCAGCACCGTGGCATTGACGGGATCCAGCGTGACCAGCAGCGGCGCGAAGTCGCGGTGCTGGCGTTCAAGGGGTTTGTAGTAGCGGGCCGTGATCGGCCGGCTTTCATCCCGGGGCAGTTCCAGGCGCCAGGGGCCGCTGCGCGCGGGGTAGCTTCGCTGCAGGCCTTGGGTGAAGGCGTCGAGCGGTGCGCGCGCTCCGGCGACCGGGGCGGGATAGCGCCAGTCGTCGAGCTCCACATAAAACACCAACACGCTGCCGGTCAGGCCCAGCAGCACAAAAAGACCGCCCAGCGAGAGACCGAGCATGAGATGCAGCTTGCGCCAGAGGGCTCTCGCCCGCCGGCGCGATGAGGCTTGTGCCATGGTGTGCGGTGTCTCGCGGGCTTGTGATCGCGCTGATCGCAAGCCCGCGCGGCTTCCTCTCGCGCTAGTAATCGAAGCGGAAGTTTACCGCCCCGAAGACCGCGCGCGCGTCGCCCGGTGAGTGCAGGGTTTGGGTGCCGTCATCCCAAACATATTCGTAGTACTCATCGGTCAGGTTACGCAGTTGGAGTTCGAGTTCGATTTGGCGCGTGGCCTGATAGGCCAACGACAGGTTGAGCGTGACGTAATCACCAAACTGGTCGGTGGCGTTCGTGCGTTCGGGAAAATAATCCCCCTGCGCGTAGGCCCACAGCGAGGTCCGCAACAAGGGCGTCACCTGATAGTCCACGCCCGCAGACAGCAAAAAGTCCGGCGTGTGGTCGATTTCCTTGCCGCGCAACTGCGGTTCGGTGCCGCCGGGCTTGACCACTTTGGCGTTCTGCACCGAGCCCGCCACCCACAGACTGAGCGGCTTGATGGGCACCGCGTTGAACTGCACGTCTACCCCGTCGCGGCGGGTGCGCCCCACGTTGTCGAAATCGCCGGTGGGATCGTTCAGCTTGCGGCGGACTTCATCGGACGCCACCTGCTCCCAGTAGGCGATACGGCCTTCCAGCCACTGCAGAGGTTTGAACTTGAGGCCCACTTCCCAGCCATCGTTGATAGACGGCGCCAAATCGGTATTGCGCGGCGGGATTTTGAAACTGCCGGCCCCCAGCCCAATCTGCGCGCTGCGGCCCCAGTTGCCGTAGAGGTCGTAGCCTTCAACGGGTGTGATTTGCGCGGCGATCTTTGGCTGCCAGATGCTGTTGTAGTCGTTGATGGGGGCAGCAGCAGCGGCAAGCCGGTTGAGAAAATCACCGTCGTAGCTGTCTACCCGCACGCCCGGCATCAGCTTTAACCACTGCACGGGTTTGATTACCAGTTGGGCGTAGCCGCCGTAGTTGTTGAGCGAGAACTGCTGGTCGCGCGTTTGGGCCTCGCGCACGCGATCGGTGTCCCTGAAGCGCCGGCTGATGTTGTCCTGACGCTGTAAATCAAAGCCCGTTTCCAGCGCGAAGTCGTCTACCACCGTCACCGCCGGGCGCCAGGTGAGCGTGGTGATTGCGCCGTAGTGTTTCTCGTCCGCCAGGCGTTCCTGCTGCGAGACGCCCGCGCTGAATTTCACGAAGCGGTCGTCGTCCAGCACGTTCACATAGCTTTTGACCGTCCACAGCAGCGTAGACGCAAGGTCGACATCCAGATGCCCGCTCACCATCCCCACTTCGCGCGTGCTGCCGTCGGTGGCCGAGAAGGGATAGGACAGGGTGGGGCGGCGGGGCGCGTCGAAGGCGGTGAGATAGCCCGGCTCCTCGGCCTCGTTGCGGAACCAGCGAACGCTAAGTCCCGCGCGGAAGGGCTGTTCGTCTGGCGCGTAAAACCACTTGCCGGAGAACGTGAATTTGTCGAAGCCAGAATGCTCGCGGTAGCCCTCGGCGCCGCGATAGCCCACGAAATAGTTCTGGCTGAAACCGTTCTTCTCGATGCCTGCCGAAAGCTCGGTATTGCGGGTGTCGAAACTGCCGTAGCTCACGCGCCCCTTGGTGTAGTTGCCGCCGGTGCGGGTGTTGATCTGGGCGTTGCCGGCGATGTTGTTCAGGCCGTAGCGGGCGTCGTTGGTACCACGCACGACTTCGATCGACTCAATATCCAGCGGAAAGATGGCATCCAAATACGGCATGTCGCCGATGTTGCTATTGGCCGGAATCCCGTCAATCAGCAGTTTTACGGCGTTGATTTCGCCTTCTCCGTTGAAGCCGCGAAACGACAGCTTGCCGGAGGTGGTGCCCTGGTTGAATTCGGTGGTCATTACACCGGGCGCGCGCTTGAAGAGTTCCCACGCATTGTTGACCTGATCGTGCGCCACACGCTCGCTGCCGAGCACGTCGACCGAACTCAAGACCTCGCGCGAACTGAGCGCGCCGCTGCGGCCGGCGCTCACCGTAATCTCGCCCAGCGACAGCCAGGCGCCGGCGTCCTGCGGAGCGGGGGAGGGAGGCGTTTCGGCGGCCAGCACGGCAGAAGTACAGAGGGATAACAGCGCAGCCAGCGGGGGCGCGAACGGGGATACTTTCAAGAGCGACTCCAAGCGATAGCGTTGTAAGGGCGCGTATTGTTGCGGCACCGCACGCCCGAAGGAATGCGACAAATTGTCGCACCCCATCGCGCGCAGTGAGGGTCGGCAAACGGATTGGCTGTTCCGAGCAAACGCTGGCGCGCGCCGCATGGCCGACGGCCAATGCTCGATTCGGTACCCACGGCCAGTTACAGTCCGCGCTGCGCCAGACGTCCAATTTTTCAATGGCGCCATAAGAAGGAGATTGCATGGAGAACTCATCCGGCGGCGCGCCCAACGCATCGCTGCGCCCAGCGCTGGTTCGCCGGCTCCATCGTCGCGCCATCGCGAGTGGTTCTATCGCGTTGCCCGCAGTGCCCGGCATGCTCGATGACTACGTGAGCCTGTGCGAGACCACCTTTGCCGGCATCGGCGTGAAATTTTCGCCGGAACAACTGCTTCAGTTGCGTCGCGTGCTGGAGGGGGAACTGGCGATTGCTTTCCGCGAGTCGCCGCGTTCCGAGATCGTGATTACCTACGACTCGCCCTTGGGGCTGGAGGTGAACTATCACGTGAGAGCGCGCTGGTTCAGCCTCGACGCGGCCTACGACCAATGGGTCGCCCAACGCCAGCCGCCGCTGTTTGGCTCCGAGCCCGATGCGATGGTGATGGCGCTGGCCGGCGAGGTCCCTGCGCCTGCGCAATGCCCGGTCCTTGATGTGGGCGCTGGCACCGGGCGCAACGCGCTGGCACTGGCCAGACGCGGTCACCCGGTGGATGCGGTCGAACTCTCGCCCAAGTTTGTTGAAGTGTTAACGCAGCAGGCCGTGCAGGAGTCGTTGCCGGTGCGGGTGGTGCAGAGCGACGTCTTTGCCGCCACCCAAAATCTGCGCCGGGATTACGGCCTGGTGGTGGTCTCTGAAGTCGTGTCGGACTTCCGCGTGGTCGACCAACTTCGCCAGGTGTTTATCCTCGCCGCGCAATGCCTGGCCCCCGGCGGGCTGCTCGTGTTCAACGCCTTTGTGGCGCGCGACGGCTACACGCCCGATGCCGCCGCCCGCGAATTCGCGCAGCAGTGTTACTCGGCCATTTTGACGCGCGCAGAAATTGTCGGGGCAGCGGCCGAGTTACCGCTCAGACTGGAGCGCGATGAAGCCGTTCATGAATACGAAAAAGCCAATCTGCCAGCCACCGCCTGGCCCCCGACGAGCTGGTATGAGGGCTGGGTAAGTGGTCAGGATGTTTTCGATCTACCGCGCGAGGAAGTGCCGATAGCGCTGCGCTGGTTTGTGTATCGGAAGGGCGCTTAGGGCATCGGGCAGCGACGGTCATCTCGTTGCGTGAGCGCCAGTGGTCAGAGTGAAAATTCACTCGTCTGACCCTGGTACCAGATGTTTCCTTGAGTTTTTACGCTGACCCCAAAATCACCCGCATGAAATCGCGTAAACCCCCGACAGTAAGTACTGCGCAGCTCCCGCTTTTCGCGTCGCTGCCGCCGCTGACCGCCATTCGGTCCCCCGAGTTTGGGCCGACGGGGCGGAACCCCGCGCCTGCGCTGCCACCCGACGAGGCGCCTGCAGCGCTGACCGACGATGCCGTGTTGCAGGGTTTGCGTGCGGCTTTCGGTGAGCGGCGGCGGGCGCTGGCGGAGGAGGCAGGGCGCCGGCAGTTGTCCGCCGCCATTCCTTCGCTGGTAATCGCCGCCAGACCGCGCGACACCGACACGCAAATCGCTGCCCTGCGGGCGTTGGAAAACATCGGCGGCGAAGATGCCGCAGCCGCCGTGGTGAAACTCATGCAGTCTCAGGTGGTGACGCGCGAGGCCTTGAACGTGGGCATTTTGGTGGCCGAGAACATGGGCTGTCGCCTCGGCGCAGGCGGGCTCGAACCGCTAGGCGAGGCCGATGAACCCGAGGTTCGGCTCGCGCTCTGCCACTGTCTGAAACCTGGCCCGGAGGCAGTAGAACTGCTCCGCGTGCTGGTTAGAGACCCAGCCCGCGAAGTCGCCTTGCTCGCCGCCCGCACCCTCGCACTGCGCGGCCTGCCAGATGGCATCGTGCCCTTGGTCGAGGCGCTACGCAGTGCGCCGATGCCTGAGGATATCGACGCCGTGGCCTGCATCGCCGACGAATCGCTGATGGTGGAACTGGGTAAAACCGCGCGGGCAAATCCGGCGCTGGCGCCAATGATTATCGACGCGCTGGAAGGGATGGAGGGGCCGCAGGCGGGCTTGGTGGCGGGAGGGCTTAGGCGGGATTTTGGGTGAGGGAGTGGTTGGTCACAGGAGCGCGCGCCGGAATCAACCTGCGGTGAGCGTGACAAGACGATGGTTGGATCAACGCCGGCATGGTCGAGCCCGACTTCATTGCCCGAGTCCGTAAGCAACCGGCGCTCGATCAGCGCGAGGCTGCCGAGATTTTTGGCGGTGGGATCAACGCGGTTTCGCGCTATGAAAACGGCAACACGAAACCGACGGTCTCACTGGTGAAGTTGCTTAAGGTGCTGGATCGTCATCCCGAGCTGCTGTAGGCAATCAGGACTGCGCAGGAAACTTTCCGTACTAATTTCGTTCGGCTAACAGCTGACGCTTGGACGGATTTTGCTAGCGACGCGCCAGCTCGAAGAAATTTCTGGTGGGCGATAGTGGGATCGAACCACTGACCCCTGCCGTGTGAAGGCAGTGCTCTCCCGCTGAGCTAATCGCCCGATCTGGGCCAGAAAAAATGCAGGCGCGGATTGTAGGCGGCGGCTTTGGGAATGGTCAACGAGTCTGAGCGACTTCGGCGCGGGGCGGCCCGTATAATCGCCGCACCTTATTCCGCGAGCCCGCCTACGCATGACCATCGTGACCCGTTTTCCGCCCAGCCCCACCGGCTATCTGCACATCGGTGGCGCGCGCACCGCGCTCTATAACTGGCTCTATGCCCGCCGTCATGGCGGCAAGTTTGTCTTCCGCATTGAAGACACGGATCGCGAGCGTTCAACGGACGCCGCGGTGGAAGCCATTTTTGAGGGCATGAAGTGGCTGGAACTCGATTGGGACGATGGTCCGTACTTCCAGACCAAGCGTTTTGATCGCTACGGCGAGGCGGTGGAGCAACTGCTGAAGGCAGACCGCGCCTATCGCTGCTATTGCTCGCGCGAGCGCTTGGATGCGCTGCGCGCCGGCCAGATGGAGCGCAAGGAAAAACCTCGTTACGACGGTCATTGCCGCGAACTCACCGCGCCGCCGGCCAATGCCGGGTCCTCGGTGGTGCGCCTGCGTACCCCGCAGACCGGCAGCGTGGTGGTGGCGGATCAGGTGCACGGCGACGTCGTCTTCGGTAACGAAGAACTCGACGACCTCATCATCGCCCGCTCCGACGGCACGCCCACCTACCATCTCACCGTGGTGGTGGACGACCTCGACATGGGCATCACCCACGTGATTCGGGGCGACGACCACCTCAACAACACGCCGCGCCAGATTCACATCCTTGAAGCGCTGGGCGCGACCCGTCCGGTCTACGCCCATCTGCCGATGATTAACGGGCCCGACGGCAAGAAGCTTTCCAAGCGTCACGGCGCGGTGAGCGTGACCCAATATCGCGACGACGGCTTTTTGCCCGACGCCCTGCTGAACTATCTGGCCCGCCTCGGCTGGTCGCATGGTGACGAGGAACTCTTCACGCGCGACGAACTCATCCAGAAATTCGACCTCGAAGGCATCAACAAGAGCGCCGCGTCATTCAATCTGGACAAACTCCTGTGGGTGAACCAGCACTACATCCAGACCATGCCGATTGCGGGTCTGGCGCGGGCGGCCGAGCCGTACTTCACCGCCGCCGGGCTGAAAGTGGAGGAAGGCCCGTCGCTGGCGGACGCCATCGAGGCGCAGCGCACGCGCGCCAAAACCTTGTTGGAAGTCACCGAGAAAAGCGCGCCGTACTATGGAGACGCGGTGGCGTTCGATCCGGCGGCGGTCGCCAAGCAGTTCACCGCGGCAAGCCTGCCGGCACTACGCGCGTTGCACGAGAAATTCGCCGCGCTTGGTGTGTGGGAAGGCGCGGCGCTGCATGGCGTGGTGGAAGAAGTCACCGCCGAGCTCCAAATCAAAATGGGTCAGGTAGCGCAGCCCTTGCGGGTCGCATTGGTGGGTTCTGCGGCCTCGCCGTCCATCGACGTGACGCTCATGCTGGTGGGTCGCGAGCGCACCGTGGCGCGTTTAGCCGCGGCAATTGCCCACATCGAAGCGGCATAGCACGCGCCCTTAAATTTTTGGCTTGACAGCCCAAACCCCAGTTGCGTATCGTCCCGCTCCTCGCGACGGCTCTGGGGCTATAGCTCAGCTGGGAGAGCGCTTGCATGGCATGCAAGAGGTCGTCGGTTCGATCCCGACTAGCTCCACCAGATCCGTTTCAGTGAAAGCTGACGTAAAGCGATAAAGCGTGTTTGGAAACTGCGTCCCCATCGTCTAGAGGCCTAGGACACTTCCCTTTCACGGAGGCGACCGGGGTTCGAATCCCCGTGGGGACGCCATCCAAAAAAACAAACCGGCTAACAGCCGGTTTTTTTTTGGATGGCGGCCCCACGTTGCGGTGAGAGCCCCCGTTCGACGGGTTCGCCCCGCGAACCCGGGCGCGCGCAGCGCGGTCCGTAGGACCGAGCAAACGCCAAAGCGTTTGCGAGCCCATCCCCGTGGGGACTCAAACTTTCCGCGCGTGATCCGGCGCCAAAAAAACAAACCGGCTAACAGCCGGTTTTTTTTTGGATGGCGGCCCCACGTTGCGACAAGAACCCCTCGGTTCGACGGGTTCGCCCCGCGAACCCGGGCGCGCGTAGCGCGGTCCGCAGGACCGAGCAAACGCCAAAGCGTTTGCGAGCCCATCCCCGTGGGGACTCAAGCTTTCCG
>CAMCQE010000100.1 GCA_945876945.1 Klebsiella pneumoniae | reverse complement strand
GTGACGGGCGCAGTTGAGTTGCCGAGCGGCGTTGAGATGGTGATGCCTGGCGACAACATCAAGGTGACGGTGCAGTTGATCAATCCGATTGCGATGGAAGAAGGCTTGCGCTTCGCGATTCGCGAAGGTGGTCGTACCGTCGGTGCCGGTGTAGTCGCCAAAATCATCGCTTGATGAGACGCCTGTGGGGCCCCTGAGCCCCACAATCGGCCGGGCGAAGTTCTTTGAGAGTTTAAAGCACAGGCCAGTAGCTCAATTGGCAGAGCGGCGGTCTCCAAAACCGCAGGTTGGGGGTTCGAGACCCTCCTGGCCTGCCATCCCTGCAAATCCCGCAGGGGCAGGCGCCCGAGTATCCAGATAAATGAATGTAGAACAAAAAGTTGGCCGCACATCGACGGACGCCGTGAAATTCGCGGCGTCTGCCTTGCTTACCGCCCTAGGGGTGATGGCCTTTTACTACTTGGCTGACAGTGGGCGCCTGCTGCGCTTGCTCGCTTTACTCGCACCATTAGGCGCTGCCGTCGCAATTGCCCTGCTGACGGGACCGGGACAGGAACTCATCTCGTTCGCGCGGGACACGCAGATCGAAGTCAAGAAAGTAGTTTGGCCGTCCCGGCAAGAAACGATTCAAACGACCGGCGTCATTATCGCGATCGTGGTAGTTACCGCACTTTTTCTCTGGATTCTGGACATGCTACTTGGCGGCTTTACCCGCTGGTTGCTTGGACAAGGGGGTTAGATCGCATGGCGCTTCATTGGTATGTCGTTCATGCCTACTCTGGCTTCGAAAATCAGGTCAAGCGCTCGCTTGAAGACCGAATCAAACGAATCGGGCTTGACGAAAAATTCGGTCAGATTCTGGTTCCCACCGAAGAGGTGGTTGAGATGCGGGACGGTCAGAAGCGAAAAAGCGACCGCAAGTTCTTCCCGGGTTACGTGCTCGTTCAGATGGATATGGATGAGTCCTCTTGGCATCTTGTAAAAGACTGTCCCAAAGTGATGGGCTTTATTGGTGGGACTAGCGACAAGCCGACCCCCATTTCTGAGCGAGAAGCGCAAAACATCCTGGACAGAATTCAGGAGGGCGTTGAGAAGCCCAAACCGAAGGTCTTGTTCGAAGTGGGCGAAGTCGTTCGAGTCATTGACGGCCCGTTTACCGACTTCAATGGCGTGGTTGAGGAAGTCAACTACGACAAGAGCCGCCTCCGTGTAGCGGTTTCCATCTTCGGTCGCTCGACTCCGGTCGAACTCGAATTCGGACAAGTCTCCAAAGACTAGGTTTGATAGGGCCAGCGCAAAACTGGCCCTTAAAAAAGTAAAAACTAACGCAAAGCGGGGAGCCGAAAGGCGCTTGGACTCGCGGAGATCGCCAAATGGCAAAAAAGATAGACTCGTATATCAAGCTTCAGGTTGCTGCTGGCAAAGCCAACCCGAGCCCGCCTGTAGGTCCCGCCTTGGGTCAAAAAGGCGTCAATATCATGGAGTTCTGCAAGCAGTTCAACGCGAGAACCCAAACCCTTGAAGAGGGTATGCCGATCCCGGTTGTAATCACCGTTTTCTCGGATAAAAGCTTCACCTTCATCACGAAGACGCCACCGGCTTCCGTGTTGCTCCGCAAAGCGGCCGGGGTGCCCAAGGGAAGCAGCGTCCCCAACAAGGACAAAGTGGGCAAGGTCACTCTCGCTCAGGTGCAGGAAATCGCGCAAACCAAGATGCCCGATCTGACCGCCGCTGATATGGCGGCCGCGCTCCGCACGATTTCCGGTACTGCCCGTAGCATGGGCCTCGAAGTGGAAGGGAACTAAGCCATGGCATACGTATCCAAGCGCCGTCGCGCATTGCTCGAAAAGGTGGGGAACCCCAATCAGCCGCGCGCCATTGATGACGCCCTCGCGTTGATTAAAACCGTCGCGTCTGCGAAGTTCGATGAGACCGTTGATGTGGCCTTCAATCTAGGCGTTGACCCCCGCAAGTCAGATCAGGTTGTCCGTGGTTCCACGGTCCTGCCGCACGGGACTGGTAAGACGGTGCGCGTCGCCGTATTTGCCGATGGAGCCGACGGGGAGGCCGCCCGCGCGGCCGGTGCTGATGTCGTTGGTTTCGACGACCTTGCCGAGCAAATCAAGGCGGGCAACATTAACTTCGACGTTGCTATCGCGACCCCAGCCTCAATGCGAATCGTCGGTCAACTCGGCCAAATTCTGGGTCCCCGCGGCCTGATGCCGAACCCCAAGGTGGGAACGGTGACGCCAGACGTCGCTGGCGCCGTAAGAAACGCGAAGGCCGGCCAGATTCGGTACCGCACCGACAAGGCTGGGATTATCCACTGCCCCATCGGCAAAGCTTCTTTTGAAGTGGCGGCGCTGAAAGCCAATTTTGAGGCGATTTTGAGTGACCTCAAAAAAGCCAAGCCGAGCACGGCCAAGGGCATTTACCTGCGCCAGATTACGGTCTCTTGCACGATGGGACCCGGCATTGCAGTAGACCGCGCGTCCGTTGAAACGGTTTAAGCGCGTAGCGTTCGCCGTTCTAGAATTTTAAGGAACTTTGGACTGCCGGTCTCGGCCGGCAGACGTCAAAGACCGTAGGCCTTGTGAAGAGGTGCGCCGACCTTCCCTGCGGGAAGTGTTAGAGCAAACCGCGAGCAAGTTAATTGGCCCTCGGGCTGGCCTGCGCAGACGGTGCTCCCAAAACAGGAATCAACCTGCTCAGGACGCCGTTAACAGGGCGTCGGCGACCTCCGCCGACAACCAATCGGCATAACGCCCGGAGTCATCCGAGTGTTGAGCCAGGAGAAGTAAATGAGTCTGACTTTAGAGCAAAAGAAGTCAATCGTTGACGAGGTCAATGCCGTCGCCAGTAAGGCCCAAGCCGCTATCGCGGCCCAGTATGCCGGTCTGAGCGTCTCGCAGATGACCGCTCTACGCGTCAAGGCTCGTGCGGCAGGCGTGTACGTCAAGGTGGTGAAAAACACCCTGGCGCGACGCGCCGTTGCTGGAACGGCATTCGAGTGCCTCACGGAAAAATTAGCCGGCCCCTTGGTGCTGGTGTTTTCCGCCGATGACCCGGGTGCCGGCGCACGTGTCGTACGTGATTTCGCGAAGGAAAACCAGAAGCTTGTAACCGTGGCAATTGCCTTCGGTGGACAGGTCCGGGGGCCGGAAGACCTTCAGGCCCTGGCGACGCTTCCGACCCTTGACGAAGCAAGAGCGAGCCTGCTTGGCATGCTTCAGGCACCTGCAAGTCAGCTGGTACGTACTTTGGCCGAGCCAGGCGCCGCCTTTGTGCGCGTCCTCGCGGCCTATCGCGACCAGCAGCAAGCTGCGTAAGCCTTTCAATCTGAATATCTGTTTGAGGAGTAGTAAAAATGGCCCTTTCAAAAGACGAACTAATCGACGCCCTGAGCAGCCTTACCATTCTTGAAGTGACGGAACTCGTTTCCGCGCTGGAAGAAAAATGGGGCGTTTCCGCTGCCGCTGTTGCTGCAGCTCCGATGATGATGGCAGCCGACGCTGGCGCCGCTCCGGTGGAAGTGAAAGAAGACTTTGACGTTGTCATGACCAGCTTTGGCGAAAACAAGGTCAACGTTATTAAGGCGGTTCGCGCCATTACCGGTCTTGGCCTCAAAGAAGCCAAGGACATGGTTGAAGGCGTCCCGTCGGTGGTTAAGGAAGCGGCTCCCAAGGCCGAAGCCGAATCCATCAAGAAGCAGCTGGAAGAAGCCGGAGCCAAAGTCGACCTCAAGTAAGATCGATGAGGCTATCGGCCCGCGCGCAACGCCGCCACCCCTGCCGCCCGGCGCGGTCAGGGCGGGCGGCGTTCGCTCTTTCGTCATCGGTAGGAAGCTCGGCTCCCCAGCGCCGCTACGAGCCTTCCCGTGACAGTGTTGTCAGGTAATCAGAGGACGAACATGCCCTACTCATACACCGAGAAAAAACGTTTACGGAAGGATTTCGGGAAGCGCCGCGCCGTTCTTGAGGTGCCTTATCTGCTCGAGACTCAAATTGAGTCCTACCGTAACTTTTTGCAGGAATCTGTGCCGGCCGACCGGCGCGACGACATGGGTTTGCATGCGGCCTTCGGATCCGTATTCCCGATCGAAAGTTATTCGGGCAATGCGGTTCTGCATTACGACAGCTACCGTCTGGGCGCCCCCATCTTCGACGTCAAAGAGTGCCAGATTCGCGGGCTTAACTACGCCGCATCTCTGCGGGTAAAAGTCCGCTTGGCGCTGTTTGACAAGGAAACCTCCGGCCCCGATCGCGCGCCACGCGAGATCAAAGAGCAGGAGGTTTACATGGGCGAACTTCCGCTCATGACCGAGAACGGCACATTTGTGATCAACGGAACTGAGCGCGTCATCGTCTCCCAGTTGCATCGCTCGCCAGGTGTGTTTTTCGACCACGACCGAGGCAAAACGCACTCTTCCGGGAAGCTGCTATTTTCGGCCCGCGTTATTCCCTATCGGGGCTCCTGGCTTGACTTCGAATTCGACCCTAAAGATCTGGTTTTCGTTCGGATCGATCGGCGGCGCAAGATCCCTGCAACAGTTCTCCTGCGTGCGCTCGGATACAACACTCAGGAAATGCTCGAGAAGTTCTTCGAGCGCGACCAAATCACCATTTCGGACAAGACTCTGACGCTCAAACTAGTCCCCGAGCGCCTGCGCGGCGTTACGTTGGACTTCGACCTCGTCGATGGCGCCGGCAAAGTGCTCGTTGAGGCGGAGCGCCGGATCACGGCTCGCCACATTCGCGACATTCATAAGGCGGGGCTGGACTCAATCGATGTGCCGCGCAGCTTTGTGGTCGGTCGTACGCTCGCGCAGGACATCGTCAACAAGAACACCGGCGAGCTCCTGGGCGAGGCCAACGCCCAGATCTCGGAAGACTTGCTGAACAAGTTAACCGCCGCACAAGTCGGTGCGATTGAAACCATTTTCGCGAACGACCTCGACCACGGCGCGTACATTTCCGAAACCCTGCGCGCTGACTCCACCCGTACCCAGCTCGAAGCGCAGGTGGAAATCTATCGCATGATGCGCCCCGGCGAACCGCCGACCAAAGACGCAGCGGAAAACCTGTTCAAAAATCTCTTCTTCACGCAGGAACGCTACGACCTGTCGGCCGTGGGCCGAATGAAATTCAATCGCCGCGTGCAACGGCCGGGCAGCGAAGTGCCGGAAATCCTGTTGGACGGGCGGTACTTCACCGCCTTGCTCACCAAGGACCTCAAGAATCCGGACGACGCTACCCAAATCTCGGTCACGAGTCTGCCGGGGGAATTGCGTCGCCTACCCGGACTTGACGGCATCAAGGACGGCACCCGCCTCCCATTCGGCGACGTGAAGAAAGCGTTGTCGGACTACGGTTCGGACATCGTCGATGTGATGAAAACGCTGGTCGATATTCGAAACGGCAACGGCTCTGTGGACGACATCGACCATCTGGGCAATCGCCGTGTCCGCAGTGTCGGCGAAATGGCTGAAAACCAGTTCCGCGTTGGCCTCGTCCGCGTTGAACGCGCTGTGAAAGAACGTCTGAGCCTTGCCGAGTCAGAAGGCATCATGCCGCAGGAACTGATTAACGCTAAGCCGGTTTCTGCGGTCATTAAAGAGTTCTTCGGCTCCAGCCAGCTTTCGCAGTTCATGGACCAGAACAACCCGCTGTCCGAGGTGACCCACAAGCGTCGCGTTTCCGCGCTTGGGCCGGGCGGCCTTACCCGCGAACGCGCGGGATTCGAAGTACGCGACGTGCACCCGACCCACTACGGTCGCGTGTGCCCAATCGAAACGCCAGAAGGCCCGAATATCGGCCTGATTAACTCGCTGGCCGTCTATTCGCGAACCAATAAATACGGATTCTTGGAAACGCCGTACCGCAAGGTCACCAACAACACGGTGACGGATGACGTCGAATACCTGTCGGCCATTGAAGAGAGCCAGTACGTCATTGCGCAGGCTAACGCGACACTCGATGACAGCGGCGTGCTGGTAGACACCTTGGTGTCATGCCGGCATCAGAACGAATTTGCATTGCTCTCCCCGGATCGCGTGCAGTACATGGACGTCTCGCCCATGCAGATCGTTTCGGTGGCTGCCGCGCTCATTCCGTTCCTTGAGCACGACGACGCAAACCGCGCGCTGATGGGTTCGAACATGCAGCGTCAGGCGGTGCCAACGCTGCGCACCGAAAAGCCGCTGGTCGGTACGGGCATTGAACGCGCCGTCGCCCAGGACTCTGGGGTTACCGTATCCGCACGCCGCGGTGGCGTGGTGGATTTGGTAGACGCCGCGCGCATTGTGGTGCGCGTCAACGACGACGAGACGAAGCCGGGTGAATCTGGCGTCGACATCTACAACTTGACCAAGTACACGCGTTCCAATCAGAACACCTGCATCAATCAAAAATCGCTGGTTAAGCCGAACGACATCGTCGCTCGCGGCGATGTGTTGGCTGACGGTCCGGCTACTGACCTCGGTGAACTCGCGTTGGGTCAGAACATGCTTGTCGCGTTCATGCCCTGGAATGGCTACAACTTTGAGGACTCGATCCTCATCTCTGAGCGCGTGGTCCAGGAAGATCGCTACACCAGCATCCATATCGAAGAACTGACCTGCGTCGCCCGCGATACCAAGCTCGGGCCGGAGGAAATCTCGGCCGACATCCCGAACGTGAGTGAGGGTGCGCTGTCGAAACTCGACGAATCCGGCATCGTCTATATCGGGGCTGAGGTAAATCCGGGCGATATTCTGGTCGGCAAGGTCACCCCCAAAGGCGAGACCCAGCTGACACCGGAAGAAAAGCTCCTTCGCGCCATCTTCGGCGAGAAGGCGTCGGACGTAAAAGACACCTCGCTGCGCGTGCCGTCTGGCATGAGCGGAACGGTAATCGACGTTCAGGTCTTTACCCGTGACGGTGTAGAAAAAGACGCCCGTGCGCTGGAAATCGAACGCGCCGAACTCGCCCGCGTGAAGAAGGACCTGGATGACCAGCTCCGCATCCTGCAGGAAGACATCTACAACCGGGTCGAGCGTTTGCTGATCGGTAAAAAGATTGAGAAGGGCCCGCGCAGCTTCGGCGGCGCCACGGATAGCCTCACGCTTGAGCAGCTCAATAGCATCAAGCGCGAGCAATGGTTTGAGCTACGGACCGCCAGCGACATTGTCAACGAACAGGTTGAGCAGCTGGCCAAGCAGATTGACCGTCACAACGAAGAGTTCGCGGACCAGTTTGAAGAAAAGCGCCGCAAGCTGACTTCGGGTGACGACCTGCAGCCTGGTGTTTTGAAGATGGCGAAGGTCTATCTGGCGGTCAAACGCCGCCTGCAGCCGGGCGACAAAATGGCCGGCCGCCACGGTAACAAGGGTGTGGTTTCGATGATCGTCCCGGTCGAAGACATGCCGTACATGGCTGATGGCACACCTGTCGACGTGGTGTTGAACCCGCTTGGCGTGCCATCGCGCATGAACGTCGGTCAGGTGCTCGAAACCCACCTCGGTTGGGCGGCGCGTGGCATCGGACTGAAGATTACGAGGATGCTCGCCACCATGGCGGAAACCTCAGAAATTCGGCATTTCCTCGGTCAGGTGTACAACGCCAGTGGCCGTCAGGAGACCCTTGAAGAACTGACCGATCCCGAGATCCGCGCCCTCGCGCACAATCTTCAGGGCGGCGTGCCCATGGCTACGCCCGTGTTTGACGGCGCGCATGAGCCGGAAATCAAACAGATGCTCGAATTGGCCGGCCTGCCTCGTAGTGGTCAGACGCGCTTGTTCGACGGTCGTACCGGTGACGCCTTTGACCGCGAAGTCACCGTTGGCTACATGTATATCCTGAAGCTGAACCATCTGGTCGATGACAAGATGCATGCGCGCTCGACCGGGCCGTACAGTCTGGTGACTCAGCAGCCACTGGGTGGTAAGGCGCAATTTGGTGGTCAGCGCTTCGGCGAAATGGAAGTGTGGGCGCTCGAAGCCTACGGCGCCGCCTACACGCTGCAGGAAATGCTTACCGTGAAGTCCGACGACGTGAATGGCCGCACCAAGATGTACAAGAACATCGTTGACGGCGACCACAGTATGGAAGCGGGCATGCCCGAGTCCTTCAACGTGTTGCTCAAGGAAATGCGTTCGCTCGCGATCGATATCGATCTGGATCGCGAATGAACACCTTGTTGCACACAGCCAACGCACTGAAGAAGGGGTAATCAACGTGAAAGACTTACTCGACCTGTTCAAGAGCCACGCCCACGTTGAGGATTTCGACGCAATCAGCATCGGCCTGGCCTCGCCGGATAAAATCCGGTCGTGGTCTTTTGGCGAAGTCAAAAAGCCGGAAACAATTAACTACCGCACGTTCAAGCCCGAACGCGACGGACTGTTTTGCGCCAAGATCTTCGGGCCCATCAAGGACTACGAATGCTTGTGCGGTAAGTACAAGCGCCTTAAGCACCGCGGGGTCGTGTGCGAGAAGTGCGGTGTGGAAGTCACCCTCGCCAAGGTTCGCCGCGAGCGCATGGGCCACATCGATCTCGCGAGCCCCGTCGCGCATATCTGGTTCCTGAAATCACTCCCGTCCCGTATGGGCCTGCTGCTCGATATGACCCTGCGTGAAATCGAGCGCATCCTCTATTTCGAGGCCTACGTGGTGATTGAGCCCGGCATGACCGAGCTTGAGCGCGGACAGTTGCTCAATGACGAGGCCTACCTCGAAGCGCTAGAACAGCACGGCGATGAATTTGACGCCCGCATGGGCGCCGAGGCGATTTACGAGCTCTTGCGCTCGGTCGACCTCAAGGCAGAAATCCGCCGCATCCGCGAGGAGCTACCGTCTACGACCTCCGATACCAAGCTGAAGAAGCTGACCAAGCGACTGAAGCTGATGGAAGGTTTCGATCATTCCGGCAATCGGCCGGAGTGGATGGTCATGAAGGTGTTGCCAGTATTGCCGCCGGAACTGCGTCCGCTGGTGCCGCTTGATGGCGGTCGCTTCGCGACCTCCGACCTCAATGACCTGTACCGCCGGGTAATCAACCGTAACAACCGCCTCAAGCGGCTGCTGGATCTCAATGCGCCCGACATCATCGTGCGCAACGAAAAGCGCATGCTGCAGGAAGCGGTGGACGCGTTGCTGGACAACGGCCGCCGTGGCCGCGCGATTACGGGGACAAACAAGCTCCCCTTGAAGTCCCTAGCAGACATGATCAAGGGCAAGCAAGGGCGTTTCCGTCAGAACTTGCTTGGCAAGCGCGTGGACTACTCCGGTCGTTCCGTGATCGTGGTCGGCCCAACGCTCAAGCTGCATCAGTGCGGTCTGCCGAAGAAAATGGCGCTCGAACTCTTCAAGCCTTTCATCTTCAGCAAGCTCGAGCGCCGCGGCATGGCGACCACCATCAAGGCGGCCAAAAAGCTCGTAGAGCGCGAAGGCCCGGAAGTGTGGGACATTCTTGAAGAGGTGATTCGCGAGCATCCGGTGTTGCTGAACCGCGCGCCAACCCTCCATCGCCTCGGGATCCAGGCCTTCGAACCCGTATTGATCGAAGGCAAAGCCATCCAGCTCCACCCGTTGGTCTGTACCGCTTTTAATGCGGACTTCGACGGCGATCAGATGGCCGTGCATGTGCCGCTGTCGATTGAGGCTCAGCTCGAAGCCCGCAGCCTCATGATGTCGACCAACAACATCCTCTCGCCCGCAAACGGCGACCCAATTATTGTGCCAACTCAGGACGTGGTGTTGGGTCTGTACTACATGACTCGCGACTCTGAGATTGCCAAAGGTCGCGACATGAAGTTCGCAGACGTGGCTGAAGTGCACCGTGCCTACGAAACTGGTGCCGCCTCTCTGCACGCTCGGTGCAAGGTGCGCCTGACCCAAACGACCTTTGGCCCGGCCGGTGAAGAAACTGAAGCCACGACCCTGGTCGAAACGACTGTTGGCCGTGCGTTGCTCTCTTCCGTGTTGCCGAAAGGGCTGCCTTTCGCGCTGGTGAATCAGCCGTTGACCAAACGCACGATCTCGCGCCTCTTTGATGCCTGCTATCGCAACGTCGGCCTCAAGGAAACGGTCATTTTCGCGGACCGACTGATGTACACCGGCTTCCATCACGCCACCCGTGCCGGCGTTTCGATTGGGGTCGACGATATGGTCGTCCCGGATGACAAGAAAGCCATCATCGACCGCGCTGAGCTTGCGGTAAAAGAAATCGAAGACCAGTACGCGTCTGGTCTGGTCACGACCGGCGAACGCTACAACAAGGTCGTCGATATCTGGTCGCATACCAACGATCAGGTGGCCAAGGCGATGATGGACAAGCTGGGCACGGAGACCGCGCTCGACGAGGCCGGTGTGGCCGTGAAGCAGAAGTCTTTCAACTCTATTTTCATGATGGCCGACTCCGGCGCGCGTGGTTCCGCGGCCCAGATCCGGCAGCTCGCGGGGATGCGCGGTCTGATGGCGAAGCCCGACGGCTCCATCATCGAGACTCCAATTACCGCGAATTTCCGTGAGGGCCTGAACGTACTTCAGTACTTCATCTCGACTCACGGTGCGCGCAAAGGCCTAGCCGATACTGCTCTTAAAACCGCCAACTCGGGATACCTCACCCGACGTCTGGTGGACGTCGCGCAGGATTTGGTTGTCACCGAAACCGACTGTGGCACTGAGCATGGCATCACCATCGCCTCCCTCATTGAGGGGGGTACTGTCGTGGAAGCACTGCGCGATCGCGTGCTGGGTCGCGTGCTTGCCGAGGACGTCGTGCGGAGTGGCATTGAAGAATTCCTGGCGCCGGCAGGCACGCTACTCGATGAAGCGTGGGTGCAGCGTCTGGACGATATGGGTGTCGACGAAGTCACAGTCCGATCGGCTATTACCTGCGAGACTCGTTATGGGGTTTGCGCAAAATGCTACGGGCGTGACCTCGCTCGCGGGCATCTGGTGAACGTTGGCGAAGCAGTGGGCGTAATTGCCGCCCAATCCATCGGTGAGCCTGGTACACAGCTGACAATGCGTACGTTCCACATCGGTGGTGCGGCGTCACGCGCCGCGGCGGTGAGCAGCGTGGAAGTTAAATTCGGCGGTACCGTGCGACTGCAGAACATCAAGGGCCTCAAGCGTGAAACCGACGGCGCCCTGATCTCCGTTTCGCGGTCAGGCGAACTTGTCGTTGTTGACGACATCGGTCGCGAGCGCGAACGCTACAAACTCCCGTACGGCGCAATCATTGGCGTGCCCGACGAATCGCGTAAGCGTGTCGTCAAGCCAGTGAATCAGGGGACTTCTGTTACCGCGCGGGAAGTGATCGCTACGTGGGACCCACACACCCACCCCATCATCACTGAAGTTGACGGTATTGTCCGGTTCAAGGACATCGTTGACGGTGTCACCGTGGCCCGTCAGGTCGACGAAATCACCGGGCTGTCGAGCATCGTGGTGACAGATGCCAAGCAACGCGGCTCCGCTGCAAAAGATCTGCGTCCAATGATCCAGTTGGTAGATGCCAACGGACGCGAAATAAAAATCCCCGGCACGGAGTTACCTGCCCAATACTTCTTGCCTCCCAACGCCTTGGTTGCTGTTGAAGACGGCATGCAAGCCAAAATCGGCGAAGTCGTGGCGCGTATCCCGCAAGAGTCTTCTAAAACCCGTGATATCACGGGCGGCTTGCCGCGAGTGGCGGACCTGTTCGAGGCCCGCAAGCCCAAAGAGCCCGCGATCTTGGCTGAGGCTAGCGGTACCGTCGCCTTCGGCAAGGACACCAAGGGCAAGCAGCGTCTGATTATTCGTTCGGATAACAACGATGAAATCGAAACGCTGATCCCGAAGTGGCGCCACGTGACGGTGTTTGAAGGCGAGCATGTGGAAAAAGGCGACGTCGTCTGTGACGGCTCGCCCGACTCGCACGACATCCTGCGCCTGAAGGGTGTACCCGAGCTAACGCGCTACATCGTCAACGAAGTTCAAGAGGTTTACCGACTCCAGGGCGTGAAGATCAACGACAAGCATATCGAGGTCATCGTTCGACAAATGCTGCGTAAGATTGAAGTTACTTCCTCTGGCGACACCCGCTTCCTTGCCGGTGAACAAATCGAAAAGGAACGTTTACTTGAGGAAAATGATCGCGCGCAGCGGGAAGGAAAACAGCCGGCGATTCACCAGCAGCTTTTGCTTGGAATCACCAAGGCTTCGCTAGCGACCGAATCGTTCATCTCTGCGGCGTCGTTCCAGGAAACCACGCGCGTGCTCACCGAAGCATCGGTGTCTGGCAAGCGTGATGAACTTCGCGGACTGAAGGAAAATGTCATTGTTGGTCGTCTCATTCCTGCGGGAACCGGGTTTGCCTATCACAATGACCGTCGTCGTCAGCGTCGCTCGGGAGCCGAAGCCGCAAGCTTCGCGTTTAATACTCCCGTATTGGATACAACAACCAACGCCGAGACGACTATCGCCGATGATTCTGTCCCTGAATCGTTGTAAGCGTTGACACTGTGGAAAGAGCGCCAATATAATCCCGCTCCTGCGACGGGCCCCACAAAGGCCCGTCACATTTTTCGCATCGAAAAACCCCGCTTACCGCTTACCGCCGCAGCCCGTCCGGACTGCGATGGAGGGTCGTCCGGGTCAGGACGAGCGGGTTAAACGGCGCACGCAGACTCTCTGCGACGCTCATTGATTGGGAAACCAGAGCAGAGGTTCTGCCCCTCGGCGGCACAGTCGTCGCTAATTTGCACAGGCCCGCTATCGGGCCGGAGATGGAAAAGCCAGATGGCCACAGTCAATCAGTTAGTACGGAAACCACGGCGTACCCAGAGAACGAAAAGTGCGGTACCCGCCTTGGAGGCGTGCCCGCAAAAACGCGGAGTCTGTACCCGCGTTTACACCACCACGCCGAAGAAGCCGAACTCGGCGCTGCGAAAAGTCGCCCGCGTCCGGTTGACCAACGGTCAGGAAGTCACCACA
>CAMCQE010000099.1 GCA_945876945.1 Klebsiella pneumoniae | reverse complement strand
GGGCGGTTTGCCCGCGCTCGTCGCGCGCTCGCAGGCCAATCTGGCCGTGTTGGCCGAGTGGGTCGCTCGCACGCCCTGGGTGGAATTCCTGGCAGCCGATCCGGCGCAGCGTTCCAGCACCTCTATCTGTCTCAAAATCACGGCCCCATGGTTCCTTGAACTCGATGCCAAAGCGCGCACGCAGGCCGTGGAAAAACTGTCCAGCCTGTTGGCCGCCGAAGGGGTCGCCTACGACATCAACGCCTATCGCAGCGCGCCGCCGGGCTTGCGGATATGGGGCGGGGCAACGGTGGAATCCGCCGACCTCAAGGCCCTCTTGCCGTGGCTCGAATGGGCCTACGCGCAGGTCGCGCCGGTCTGAGCGCCGATACTCAATTCGCATTCAAAAGGGGTAGTCATGTTCAAGGTTTTTGTCGCCGACAAGCTCGCGCTTGAAGGCATTGCGGCACTGAAGGAATACGGCCCGCTGGAAATCGATTTCGCGCCGGGTCTGGATGTCGAAGCGGCGATTCCGCATATCGCCGACGCCGACGCGGTCATCGTGCGGAGCGAAACCAAGATTCGCGGCAAATTGTTGGAAGCGGCGAAGAAGCTGCGCGTCGTTGGGCGAGCCGGTATTGGTGTGGACAACATCGACCTCGACGCCACCACCGAGCGCGGCATTGTGGTGTTGAACACGCCGGACGCCAACGCCACCACCACCGCCGAACTCGCCATCGCGCATCTCTTTTCGCTCTCGCGCTCGCTGCCGCAGGCCGACAGCACCACGCGCGGGGGCCAGTGGCTGCGGTCCAAGTTCATGGGCTCGGAAGTCACCGGCAAGACCATTGGTATCGTTGGCTTCGGCACGATCGGGCGTCTGGTTTCCGAACGGGCGCGTGGGCTCAAACTCCGCGTGCTGGGCTTTGATCCGTTCGTAAACCCGCAAACCTTCGCCGACTACGGCGTGGAGCGCATGGAGCTGGACGCACTCCTCGCGCAGTCCGACTACGTCACGCTGCATTGCCCGATGACCAACGACACCCGCAACCTGCTCTCCGCCGAGCGCCTGCAGCTGATGAAAAAAGGCGCGCGCCTCATCAACTGCGCGCGCGGTGGTCTGGTGGACGAAGCCGCGCTGCTCGCCGCCGTGCAGAGCGGTCATTTGGCCGGCGCCGCGCTCGACGTCTTCGAGAAAGAACCGCCGGGCGAATCGCCCCTGTTTGCCGAACCCCGTATTCAGTTCACGCCGCATCTGGGCGCCTCAACCGAAGAAGCGCAAACCGCCACCGGCGTGGAGATTGCGCATCAGATTGCGGCCTATCTCATCCAGGGCGAAATCCGCAACGCGGTGAACATCAAGAGCGTGCCGCCGGAACGGCTCGCCCAGCTCGAACCCTACGCCCAACTGGCGCGCCGCCTGGGCAAGCTGATGGCCAGCATGGTCGACGGTGCCCTGCAGTCGGTGGAGATCGGGCTTTACGGCAGTGCCTCCGAATTGGACAGCCAGCCGCTGGTCGCGGCGGTTGTCGCGGGCCTGTTGCAGGACCATCTCGATACGCCCATCAATCGCGTGAACGCAGCGCATCTCGCACGCCGTCAGGGCATCCATCTGTCGGAGCTGAAGTCTGCCGACGTGCGTGACTACCTTGCGGTGCTGCGCATTACGGCGAAGGCCGAGGGCGGCAGCTGCTGCCTCGAAGGCACGCTGTTTGATGGCCGTCATCCGCGTCTGGTGCGCGTGAACGACTATGCGCTCGAAGCCCCGCTGGAAGGTCACGTGGTCTTTACCCGTCATGCCGACAAGCCGGGCGTTATCGGCGCGCTGGGTGAACTTCTGGGCCGCGAAGGCATCAACATTTCCCGCATGCAGGTGGGAGCCGCCGAAGGGCGTGAGTCTGCAATTGGCGTGCTCGGCGTCTCGCGTGCGCTGGCGGCGAGCCAGTTGGCCGCCATCGCCGGCATTCCGGCCGTGGACAAGGTGCTGCAGGTGGAATTTACGGCCTAATCCGCGCGGTCTCGTGGCCGCCCGCAACGCTGGAGGAAAAATCGAATGCTGACGGCGTTGCGGCAATGGTTACAGCCGGAGGGCGAGGGCACCTGGAGGGTTCGGGCGTCCGTCGCCCTGACCTGCTTACTGGTCTCGCTCATTCTGATCCTCGGCTTCGTGTTCGATCATGAGCCCGCCAGCTTTGATGTCCGCGCGGTTGCCCGGACCCGCACCGGAGCCGGCGAGAGCGCGCCGGTGCGTGGTGCGGTGCTCACGGCCACCTTGGCTGAAGTCATTGACCGCCTGCTGCATAAGCGCGGCGGCTACCTCACCAACGACCTGCTTCCGCCGGGCGTCGTGATGGACAACATGCCCAACTGGGAATGGGGCGTACTGGTGCAGTCGCGCGATTTGGCGATTGCGATGCGAAATGACTTCTCCCGCTCCCAGACCCAGTCGACCGAAGATCCGGACCTGGTGAAAGCCGATAACCATCTGCGGATTGATTCCGAATCCTGGATGCTCCCGGCCGCGGAGTCCGAATACACCGAAGCCGCCGAGGCGCTTACGCGCTACCTGAACCGCATCTCGGCGCCGGATGATCCCAACTCGCAGTTCTATGCCCGCGCCGACAACCTCGCGAAATACCTTGCCGTGGTGGAAAAGCGTCTGGGTGATTTGTCGCAGCGCCTCGGGGCCAGCGTGGGCACGGTGCGTATCAACACCGATATGGCCGGTGAGTCGGCCGCCGAGCGCTCTTCTACCGCTCCTGAAGTGGTGACGATCAAAACGCCCTGGCTGCAGATCGACGATGTGTTCTACGAGGCGCGGGGTTCGAGCTGGGCGCTGCTGCATTTTCTGCGCGCGCTGGAGGTGGATTGCGCCAGCGTGCTGGAGCGGAAAAATGCGCTGGTCAGCATCCGCCAGATCATCCGCGAACTCGAAGCCACCCAGGACATGATCTGGAGCCCGATGATTCTCAACGGTGAAGGCTTTGGCTTTGTGGCCAATCACTCGCTGGTAATGGCCTCGTATATCTCACGCGCCAATGCGGCGGTGATTGAACTGCGGATGCTGCTGGAGCGGGGCTAGGACGTCTCCCGCAGACCCCAAGCCGCCCCTGGCCTAGCGCCAGGCCGGCGCGCCCGGCGCTTGCCCCCGGCGCCAGCACTACGTCTAATCCCGGCATGGCCAGCCTGAAACTCGAATCCATCCTCAGCTTCACCGCGATCGCGGTGATCGTCGGCGGTTGCCTGCACGTGCTGGCGCCGTTCATGTCATCGCTGCTGT
Organism: Klebsiella pneumoniae; assembly: GCA_945876945.1. GTDB lineage: Bacteria > Pseudomonadota > Gammaproteobacteria. The sequence goes on along the minus strand of CAMCQE010000099.1, from coordinate 9,715 downwards.
GGGCAATCATCGTCACGTTCTCCACCTGGGGACTTTACGAGCGCCTGCTGGGCGGGCTGGGCGGCCGCAAGACCCTGGCTGCCCTGGTGATGACGTTCGCGCTGGGGGCCGTGCTGGTGGTGCCGCTGCTGGTCGTCGCCATGACCCTCGGGGATAACCTGCGCAACCTCGCGAACGCCGTGCGCCACGTGCTCGACAGCGGCCTGCCGGCCGCGCCGCCGTGGCTTGCCCGGCTCCCCGCCGTGGGCACTTCCCTGCAGGAGTACTGGACCTCCCTGGAGCAGCCCGACGCCAGGACCGGCGCGGAAGTGATGGCCTGGCTGGAATCGCGGTCCACGCCCATTTCACAGTGGCTGCTGCGGCGGGGGATGGATTTCGGCCAGGCCATGCTCCAGCTGACCCTGGTGGTGATGGTGGCCTTCTTCCTCTATCGCGATGGCGCCGAGGCGGCCAACCGCCTGCGTGCCGGCATGGAGCGTCTCGCCGGGCAGCGCGCCCACACCCTGGTCGACCTTGCCGGCCGCACCGTGAAAGGCGTGGTCTATGGCCTGCTCGGGACGGCCGTCCTCCAGGGCCTGCTCGCGGCCATCGGCTTCCTCGTCGCCGGCGTGCCGGGTCCGCTGTTCCTCGGCATGCTGGTGAGCGCGGTCTCGTTCATTCCCTTCGGCCCGCCCCTGGTGTGGTTCCCGGCCAGCCTGTGGCTGCTGCACGAAGGCCAGGTGGCGTGGGCGGGCTTCATGTTCCTGTGGGGGCTGCTGGTGGTCAGCACCATCGACAACTTCGTGCGGCCTATCCTGATCAGCCAGGGCAGTGCCTTGCCCTTCGTGCTGGTGCTGCTGGGCGTGATTGGTGGCCTGCTGGCCTTTGGTTTTGTCGGCTTGTTCCTGGGGCCAACGCTTCTCGCGGTGGGCTACGCGATGCTGCGGGAGTGGACCCGGCCACAGGGCCCAACGCCGCGCGCCTAGCGCGGGACGCCACCCGGTTCTGCCGGTGCCGGCCGGGGAGCTGTCATGCGGTGGCTGAAATCCCAGCTGGTCAGGCGATGCGGCGTGATCTCGATGATGACCTCAGTCGCCAGTCGCGACATCAGCCAGTCCTTCAGCTTGCGGTCGCGGGTACCGAGGTAACGGTCGACCACCGTTTCCATCACTTCGCGCGCATCCGCGTCCAGCACCCGCGCCATCCCGACGCCGCTGATGCCCCGGTACGGCGGGTCGTTCACGGCCACTTCAAAGCCTGCGCGAGGGTTCTGCCCGAGATGCAGGCTGATCTGCGCATTGCGCTGGGTACAGCAATAGAAACGACCCCCGCGATAGTGGAACCACAGCGAGGTGATGTGTGGAAATCCGTCGGCGCTGAGCGTGGACACCCGCAGGGGCAGCCGCGCTTCGGCGAGGAAGGCCTCGATTTCCGTGACTTGCCAACTGCTCTTCGGGCTCAGGACCGAGGCCGGATCGAAAGGCGTTGAGGCTGGCTGCATGCGCCTGCGTGACCGGGACGAGGGAGCCGTGAACCTAACACAAAGCCCCGGGGAAATTCGTATCCGCAGCGCGGCGGAAGGCAGGCGTGGTGCCGGTCATGCAGGGCCGCGTTCGGGCGCTCCGGGCCAGGACTCAGAAGCTGAAGGAGAGCGCCATTTCTAGCAGGTGGAAGTCCTCGTCGTCTCCAATGCCCTGGATGGCAGCCTCGCCCGCGAACAGCACCGCGTAGCCGACACTCAGGCTCGTGGTGCTGTTGATGACCCAGTCCGTATAGAGGTTGAACTCGTCGCCGAAATGATCGCCGTTGACCGGCGTGCCGCGGAAATTGCGTTCCACCAGGAAGAAGCTGCCGCCAATCACGCCGACCGTGATCTGCGGCAGTGGATTGGCGGCCAGGTGCACCAGGTGGTTGCGCTGGTTGTTGTTGAACAACAGCCAGCCGCCTGCTGCTTCGCCCTGGAACCACGTGCCCAAGCCGCGCTTGTCGAAGCCGTAGAACAGCGGATCGAAATCGCGGCGCACGTTGTCACCGGGATTCGCGTCTCCCGAGAACCAGGCATAGCGATAGCTCAAGCGTGGCTGCCACGGCAAATGCCCGAAATGGTAGATGGCTTCGCCATACCACGCGCTTGCATCGATGCGCCCGAAGCGGCCTTCACCGGATTCACGCGTGGCTTCACCCCACCACGCGAGTTGCGGCAGCACGTGGAAGCGCAGGTCGTTCACCCGCACGCTGAGCACGTCCATACCTTCGCGCACGCCAACGAGCCGTGGCGTCGCGGTGTCGAAGATGTTCGCGTAGAGCAGGCCCACGTGGCCGCCACGCGTGAACTGGTACTCGAGATTGCCACCGGCCAGGGTGGCGCTGTCGTTGTCCGGATCGGACTCGAGGTAGAACAGATCGGCATGCAGGGCGCGGTAGTCGATGCGCGCGACGGCCGTGCCCTCGAAGGCCTGGCGCGGCACCAGCCACGTGGCGCCATCCTGCCGCAGGTCGAAATTGCCATCGTCGATCAGGAAGCCATCGCCGATATCGAGCGTCTGCCGGCCAAAGGAGAAATCAATGACGGGGCGCTCCATGTCCTCGGTCGCCGCCCCCGAGCGCCAGCCCAGCTGGGCGGTTTCAAAGTCGACACTGCCATCGCCGCCACGGGCGAACGCCGCCGGGTCGCCGTCGAAGAATGTCGTGGCACCAACGACCGAAAGATTGCCGTAGACCTTGCTGGTCGTGGTGAAGCCGAGCCAGGGCGTGAGTTGCAGCTCCGCCCAGCTGGGATCGCCATCAGGCTTGCCGGTGAGGAAATCCACCTGGCCGCGACCAAGATTGGCATTGAACATCGTGACCGCCGCGAAGCCGGCGCGCAGGCCGGCGTTCACGGTGACGCCGGGAAACGCTTCGACCTGGACTTCGGCGTGGCACGGCGATGCGGCGAACGTCGCGAGCAGCGCGAAGCGCCATTGCCAGCAGGCTGCACGCGACGGCGTCATGGCTGCTACTCCGCGCCGCTTCAGAAGCGGAACACGCCGTAGCGATTGTCCGCCAGCGGCGCGTTGAGCGAGGCGCTAATCGCCACCCCCAGCGCGTTGCGCGTATCAATCGGATTGATGATGCCGTCGTCCCACAGCTCCGAGGTGGAGTAGTAGGCCGAGAGCTGTTCCTGATAGGCCTTCAGGGTGTCGTGATAAACGCCGTCGATGACGGCCTTGTCGAGCGCGCGCCCTTCGCGTTCCAGCTGGCGCATCTTCACTTCGGCCAGCGTGCGCGCGGCCTGCTCGCCGCCCATCACGCCAATCTGGTGATTGGGCCAGGAGAACAGAAAGCGCGCGTCAAACGCTCTCCCGCACATGCCGTAGTTGCCGGCGCCGAAGGAGCCGTGACACATCACGGTGAACTTGGGCACGCGACTGCAGCTCTGCGCCATGATCATCTTGGCGCCGTCTTTGGTGATGCCGCGCGCTTCGTATTCGCGTCCCACCATGTAGCCGGTGATGTTCTGCAGGAACACCAGCGGCGTGTTGTTCTGGTTGCAGAGTTCGATGAAGTGCGCGCCCTTCAGCGCTGAATCGTTAAACAGCACGCCGTTGTTGGCGAGAATCCCAATCTTGTAGCCCCACAGATTGGCAAAGCCGCACACCAGCGTGGTGCCGTAGGCCGGCTGATATTCGTGGAAGCGGCTGCCGTCGACCAGTCGCGCAATCACTTCGCGCATGTCGAAGCCGCGCTTGATGTCGTCCGGAATAATCCCGTGCAGTTCGTCCGGATCGTAGTAGGGCGCTTCAATGGCATCGCGCTGCGCGGGCCATTTGGCCGGGCGATCCCACTGCGCGACGATTTCGCGACCAATGGCGATGGCTTCCTGTTCGGTCGACGCCGGGTAGTCGCAGGAGCCGCTGATCTGCGTGTGCAGATCGCAGCCGCCCAAATCATCCACCGTCACGATCTCGCCGGTGGCGGCTTTCACCAGCGGCGGGCCGGCAAGGAACACCGCGCCGGTGCCGCGCACGATGACCGCGTAGTCCGACAGCGCCGGAATGTAGGCGCCGCCCGCTGTGCAATGACCGAACACCAGCGCCAGCTGCTTGATGCCCTGCTGGCTCAGCAGCGACTGGTTGCGAAAGATGCGTCCCGCCATGTGTTTGTCGGGAAAAAGTTCGGATTGCAGCGGCAGAAAGCCGCCCGCGCTGTCGCACAGATGGACCACCGGCAGGTGATTCTCCAGCGCGATATCCAGACAGCGCACGATTTTCTTGATGGTATGCGGATACCACGCGCCGCCTTTGATGCTGGAATCGTCGGCGTGCAGCATCACCTCGCGGCCACTGACGATGCCCACACCGGTAATGCTGCTCGCGCCCGGCGATTCACCGTCGTAGGCCATATTGGCGGCCAGCGAAGACAGCTCCAGAAACGGCGTGCCCGGATCGAGCAGCGCTTCCAGCCGCTGGCGTGGCAGCATTTTGCCCTGCTTGGCCAGACGCTCCACATCGCGCGCCGGGCGGTCAAAGCGCGCGGCCTGCTGGCGAGCCTCGAAATCCGCTATGCGGGTTTTGCTGGCGGTGTAATTGCGGCGGAATTCGGCCGAACTGGTAATGATGGAAGACGAGAGACGGGCCATCGGACTTACTCCGCAAGCGCGTGCAGGGAAACCAGCAGCGCGCCTTTCTGAAACGAACTATTGCGCTCAACGTGCAGGGTCTCGATGACGCCTGCGCGCGGGGCAGCGATGGTGATTTGCATCTTCATGGATTCGATCACCAGCAAGGGGTCACCAGCGGCGACTTCCGCCTGGGCGCTGGCCATGACGTCCACCACCATGCCGGGCATTTCGGCGCGCACTTCATTGCCGGCATTGCCGCCCTGGGCGGCAGCCACCACGGCTTCCTGATAGCCCACCGAGAACGTGCGCTCATCCAGTTTGAGATGGATGCGATCGCCTTCGCGCGTGCGCCACACGGTGTAGGGCTGGCCGTTGATGAGCAGCGTGCTGGCCCCGTCATCGCTGGCAGGGAGTTCTTCCACTGTGTAGGTCGCATCGCCCACCCGCACCTGCAGTTGCGGGCGGCGGCCAAGGATGTCGAGCGTGCTGGTATCGCCGTCGAGAGTGAGCGTGCTGGGCATGAAACGGTTCCCGAAGTAATGCGGTGAGGACTAGTTGCGCCACTGGCCGATCGAAGCGTGCGGCTCCGGGCAGTCGTAGGCGAGTCGGCGGAATTCATCGGTGCCAAGGATGGCGGCGATCAGCACCGCCGCGCGTTCGTCCGGATGCAGCGGCGCGGCGGTAAGCGCGGGGGCATGTTCCACCACAAAACCCGTATGCAACTCGCCGGCGAGGAAGACCGGGTGCGCGAAAATCCGCCCCAGATAATCCACGTTATGGTCCACGCCCAGCAGCACGAGTTCGTTCAGCGCTTCCCGCATGCGGACAGCAGACTCCGCGCGGTTCTCGCCATAGGCAATCAGTTTGGCGAGCATGGAGTCGAAGGCTGCGGTGACCGCCAGCCCCTCGCGCAATCCGCCGTCAAACCGCAGGCCTTCGCCCACCGGTTCGCGCAGCGTCATCACGCGGCCGGTGGCGGGCCGGAAATCGTGCTCGGGTTGCTCGGCGCAGATTCGGCATTCAAACGCATGACCGGTCTGGGTGATGTCGGCCTGCTGCAGCGTAAACGCTTCGCCGCCGGCCACGCGCACCTGGAGTTCCACCAGATCGAGTCCGGTCACGCATTCGGTAACGGGATGCTCCACCTGCAGGCGCGTGTTCATTTCGAGGAAGTAGAACTCGCCATCCGGCGCGAGGATAAATTCCACGGTGCCGGCGTTGCGGTACTTGGCCGCCGCCGCCAGTTGCACCGCGCTCGCGCAGATGCGATCGCGGAGCGCGGCAGGCAGGTTGGGCGCGGGGGATTCTTCGATAATTTTCTGGAAGCGGCGCTGCACCGAGCATTCGCGCTCAAAGAGATGCACCACGTGGCCCTGGCCGTCGCCAAACACCTGCACTTCGATATGCCGCGGGCGCTCGACATAACGCTCCGCATACACGCGGCCGTCGGCGAAATAGCGCAGCGCTTCGCTGCTGGCGGTGGCGGCCTTGGCCGGCAGTTCATCCGCCGAACGCACGATGCTCATGCCTTTACCACCGCCACCCGCCGCCGCCTTGATGAGCAGCGGAAAGCCAATGGCGGTGGCGCCGGCCACAAAGTCTTCCAGCGCACCTTCCTGCTTGCAGCTGGGCGCCACCGGCACGCCCTGCGTCACGGCAAATTCGCGCGAGATGATTTTGTCGCCCATCAGGCGAATGACCTCCGGCTGCGGACCGATGAACACCAGCCCGGCGGCTTCGACGGCGGCGGCGAAAGCGGCGTTCTCGGCAAGAAAACCGTAGCCCGGATGAATGGCGTCGGCACCGGCGGCCTGCGCGGCGGCCAGCAGCTGGGCCACATCGAGGTAGGCGGCGGTGGGGACGTCGGCGGTGAGTTCAACCGCGTGATCGGCCGCCGCCACGTGGGGCGCGCCGCGATCCGCAAAGTGATACACCGCCGTGCTCGCAATCCCCAAGCGACGCAGCGTGCGGATGATGCGGCAGGCAATTTCGCCACGGTTGGCAATGAGGACGTTTTTTAGCATGAGGCGGCTCCGGGCGCGGGCGCGGGGTCTTCGGGTTTGAGCAGGGGATGCAGCTGGGCAGGAACCCGCATCGGGAAATCGAGCAGCAACTGCGCGTAGGCCTTGCCCTGCGGGTCGTGGCGGAGCGAGCCGGTGCCGCCGCCGCCGAGCGCTTTCTGCAGCACAAAGTTAAAGCCGTTCAGCCCCGGCCATTCGTAACGCGTCACCGGGCCGGCGGCGAGATGCGCGAAATAATCGGCCACCGCGTCTTCGGTCAACTGCGCGCGCAGCAGCGGCAGGAATTCCGGGTGGCGGGCCAGCACGCCGATGTTCGCCGAATCGCCTTTGTCGCCGCTGCGCCCGTGCGCCACACAGTACAGCGGCACGCTAAGCGCCGCGTCGCCGGCCACCAGCACCGGCAGCGCCAGCTCGCTGCAGGCGGCCACAGCGGCACCCGTGGGCAGCGGCGCGGGGATGGGCAAGGCCTGACCGTCGACTTCAACGGTAATGGGCACCTGAGTCTTGTCGATCAGGCAGGAGTAGAGCCGCACGATGGGCTGCACGTTGGGTCGTCCGCCGGCAAAGCCGGTCAAGCCCTGCGCCATCGCGGTCGCGGCGGGGAAGATTTCTTTGGCGAAGATCTCGAGCGCGCGTTCTTCGGCGTGCGAGACGGCGAGCTTCAAAATCACTTCGCGGGTGTCGAGGTGTCGTGAATGCGGGCCGTAGGTGGCTTCCGAGCCCAGCACTTCCACCGAGACTTCCCGGTAGTCGGTGAGGTCGCGCTCGCCGAACAGACGCCGCGTGCGCTTGAGAATCGCCTCCGCCACACGTTCGGCCTTGGCGCGCGCCTCGCGCCCGCCAATCATCATGGTGGCGGTGGCGCGGTAGCCGTCCATATAGGTCACCGAGGTCTTGTACTGCGCGGTGGGCGGCAGGCCGCGCGCACCGCTCACGCGGACCCGCTGCGGGCCATCGTCGCGCAAGCACACCTGCGAGAAATCGCAGGTCACATCCGGCAGCAGATAGCGCGCCGGATCGCCAATTTCATACACCACCTGCTCGGCGACCGTGGCGCTGCTGACGAGTCCGCCGGTGTTGGCGGGTTTGGTGATCACGCAACTGCCGTCGGCGAAACATTCGGCAATCGGGAAGCCCATGTCCTCCCAGCCGGGCACTTCGCGCCAGTCGGTAAAGAGCCCGCCGGTGCACTGGGTGCCGCATTCAATCAGGTGCCCGACCAGGCTGCCGGCGGCGAGGGCGTCGTAGTGGTCTGGCGCCCACTGGAATTCATGCATCAAGGGCCCCAGTGCGAGCGCGCTGTCGACGCAGCGGCCGGTGACCACAATATCCGCGCCGGCGGCAAGGGCTGCGGCAATCGGCGCCGCGCCCAGATAGGCGTTAATGCTCCAGGGCTTGGCGGGCAGCGGGGCGCCCGAGTCCAGTTCGCGTATGCCGGCGGTGCGCAGTTCGTCCGCGCGGGCCAGCAGATCGTCGCCGCTCACGGCCGCCACCTTGAGCGTGAGCCCGGCCGCGGCGATGGCGGCTTCCAGCGCCGCCTTGCAGGCCGGCGCATTCACACCGCCGGCGTTGGTCACTACCTTGATGCCCTGACGCGCCAGTTCCGGCAGCAGCGGCTTCATCACCGCTTCGACGAAATCGGTGGCGTAGCCGGCCTCGGGACGTTTGGCCTTGGCGCGGGCCAGCAAAGACATGGTGATCTCGGCCAGATAGTCCATCACCAGATAGTCGAGATTGCCGGCGCGTACGAGCTGCGCCGGACCTTCCGCGCTGTCGCCCCAGAAGCCGGCGCCGCAGCCGATGCGTACCGCGCGCGCTTCGCTCATTTGCCGGTCCAGTTGGGGCTGCGCTTTTCGTTGAAGGCCGCAAAGCCTTCTTTGGCGTCTTGCGACATCGCCATCACCGGCAGCATGACCTGCGTGAGTTCAAAGGACTGGTCGAGCGTCATGTCTTCAATCGCGTGGAAGACCTGCTTGCCGATGCGAATGGCGGTGGGCGATTTGTCGCAGATGCGGGCCAACAGCCAGTCGAGCTTGGCATCGAGTTCGGCCGCCGGCACCACGTAGTTGACTAAGCCGATGGCCAGCGCCTCTTCGCCGGTAATGAGTTCGCCGGTGATGCACATTTCCATCAGCTTGCGCCGGGGAATGATGCGCATCATGTAGGGCAGGATCATCATCGGGAACAGCCCGATGCGGGTTTCCGGCACGCCGAAACGCACATGCTCGCCGGCCACCGCGAAGTCGCAGGCGCAGACGAGCCCTAAGCCCCCGGCCATCGCCGCGCCGTTGATGCGCGCCACGATCGGCAAGCGGCACTGCTGCATGCGCCGGAACAGCTTCACCACGAAGTGGTTGGGCTCGTGCGGCTCCATGGTGAACGGCGCGCCGTCGGCATTCGGCTTCAGGTCGCCGCCCGCGCAGAAGGCCTGTTCGCCCGCGCCGGTAAGCACGATGGCGCGCACGTCCGGGTTGCTCTCGGCCGCTTCAATGGCCGCCGCGATGCCGGCGCAGACTTCTTCGTTAATGGCATTGCGCCGCTCGGGGCGATCCATGGTGATTTCCAGCGCGTGGCCGCGCATGGCACTGCGGACGACTTCCGTCACGGTGTTCTCCCCGAAAAATAAGACAAGTTAGCCTCCGGATTCTGGCGGATGACGCTCCGCACGGTCAACGAAACACGGCCCGATCAGGCCGGGATGTCGAGACTGCGTGGCGCCTCGCCATCCGCATGGATCGCCCACACCGCCTGATAGCAACGTTCCAGCGTGCGCACAAAGCGCGGGGTGTCGAAGAGCGGGCTCCGGCGGATGTTCTGCTGCAAAGTCTCGCGCAGCGCGCTGAGCTCCGCCGGATGCTGCGCGAGTTGAATGGCCAGGGCTTCGTAATCGGCGAGATCGTGCGCAATCAGTGAGGGCAGCCCGATTGCCGAGAGCAGACTCGCGCCAGCGCGCGAAGCAAAGCTGGGTCCGGGGCAAGTTAACACCGGCAGGCCGGCCCATAAGGCGTCAATCGCCGTGGTGTGGGCGTTGTAGTGGCGTGTGTCGAGAAAGAGATCCGCCAGTCGCATCCGACTCAAATGCTCGTCTTTGGGCGGAAAACCGGTGCAAAACACC
>CAMCQE010000098.1 GCA_945876945.1 Klebsiella pneumoniae | reverse complement strand
TCCGGGCTGGCGGTGATTTCCCAGCCGCCGGAGTGATGCTCGCCAATCCAGACTTCGTCGTAGTTGAGCTTGTCCATGTACTCGACAATTTCCATGTCGTGCTCAAGCGCGAGAATGGGATTTTCATCCGGCGGAATATGCGGGGCGACAAAAGCGCCGAAGCGCATTCTGGATTGCGTCATGAGGTCCTCCAAGCAGTCGTTTTTTGTTCGGGTTCAAAGGCACAGAAACCTGCGCAGGACACTACACCTAACTGACGGAGGCGCAAACACCGGGGCGCAAGCCGGACTGTTCCAGCGCACGCCAGCGGTTAGAATTCGGCCACCTCACTCAGGACGAGCACTATGCCCAGCGTCGATCTGAAAGACCCCGACCTCTACCTCCACGGGGTGCCTTACGCCACTTTTGCGGCAATGCGTCAGCAAGCCTCTCTGCATTGGAATCCGGAAAGCGATGGCACCGGCTTCTGGTCGGTGCTGGGCTATGAAGACATCACCGCGATTTCCAAAGACCCCAAGACGTTTTCATCGGCCTACGCTAACGGCGGCCATCGCATCTTCAACGAGAACGAGCGCGGCGTGGGGGACTTGGGCTCAAGCGCCATTGGCGTGCCGTTTATTTCGACCGATCCGCCGCTGCATCGAGCTTATCGCTCAGCGGTGCTGCCTGGCCTCAAGCTCACCCGCGTGCGCGAAATGGAAGATCGCTTGAGGGCGCGCGTCAGCGCCGTGCTCGACAAAGTGGAGACGCTTGGCAGCGAGTTTGATTTCGTCGAACACATCGCCGCGCCGTTTCCGCTGATGACGCTGGGCGAACTTTTTGGCGTGCCGGTGAGCGACATCGACAAGCTTTACGAATGGTCGAACGCGATGGTGGGCGAAGACGACCCCACCTTGCGGATTTCGCCCGAGCAGGCCGCAGCCACGATGGGCGAGATGCTGGGCTACGCGAGCTACCTGTTCGATCTCCGCCGCGCCGCACCGCAGGACGACATCCTGAGCATGTTGGCCAACGGCAAGCTCGACGGCGAACCCATCAGCCGCGCCGACTTCCTCGGCACTTTCATTTTGCTGCTGGTGGGCGGCAACGAGACCACGCGCAATTCCATTTCTCACGGCATGGTGGCGTTTACCGAAAACCCCGATCAATGGCAGCGACTGCGCGAGCAGCCCGCGCTGATGCCGCTCGCCGTGCGCGAAATTCTGCGCTACGCGAGCCCGGTGTTTCACATGCGCCGCACCGCTACCTCAGACACGACAGTCAACGGTCAGGCCATCAAGCAGGGCGACAAAGTGGTGCTGTGGTACGCCGCCGGGAATCGGGACGCGTCGGTATTCACCGATGCCGAGCGCTTCGACATCACCCGCAACCAGCGCCTGCATCTCGCGTTCGGCACGGGCCAACACACCTGCATTGGGAATCGCCTGGCTGAGATGCAGATTGCCTTGATGTTCGAGGCCTTGAGCCAGCGCTTTCCGGATTTACGCATCACGGGTTCCGGCCGCCGACTGCGGTCGAATTTTATTAACGGGTTTCTGGCGTTGCCGGCGGCGCGCAACTGAGCGCCGCGCTGGCGGGATTAAAAAAACGCCATCACCCGCACCTCAATGCTTTCCCTGGGCGGCGCGTCCTGCGGCGAGGTGGGATCTTCAAACGCGCTGTGCCCCATGAAGCGGGCACGGCCGTCGGTTTCCGAGTCGTAGGTTTTAAGCAGTAAGGCCTGATCCGGCGCCATGCGTGGGAAATATAGCCAGCGATGTTTCGGCGAGTGGCGCATGGCGTAAATCTCGCCGGTGCGATCTGCGTACTTGAGATCCATCCGCAGCATGTCGCCGACGTCGTTGGTTTGGGCGTCGCACACCGCGAGCGGGAGTTCTTGTACCGGCGCGTAAAGCGGCTTCCAGACGTTGAAGAACGCCACCCGCCGCGACAGCAAGTTGTCTGCCTCATCTGGCAACAAATCGCGTAGCCTTTGGGGGCCGCTTTTCACCGTGTAGTCGCTGTGCACCAGCATCACCGCCGGACGCTGCACGGTGGTCTGCGCGGATAAATCGGCGGGCAGGCGTTTGCGGAGCGTGTGGTCGAACACCAGCACGCGCTTGGCGCCGGTGTGTGCGATGACGAACCGGGTGACCTCCGGATAGAACACGGCCTTGATGGCGTCGTCGTGGTTGAAGTCCCGAAAGCTGCCCTCGAAGCCGTGAATCTCAAAGCCTTCGCGGTCGACGGAGAGTTGTGCGGCCACCGGCCAGCCGTTGTAGATCGGCATTTCGTGGCTATCGGTGCCCGGCGGGTTGGGGAAGACTGCGGTGTCGGGCTCATAGAAGTAATAATCGATGGGGCGGCCGTTATCGACGCTGTAGTTCAATATGGCGCGGACAGACTGCAGCTCGCTCATCGATTACTCCTCGCAGGATTTGGCTCCGGTTTAACTCACACCACGCGCCCGGCGCACGTGCCGGACAGGCTCAAAGACCCGTCCGGCCTCGGCGGCGATGCGGTCATAAATGGCATCGCATTCGGGATAACCTGGATTGCTCTCGAGCGCCCCGCGTTCGCTGCTGCGGATCCGCCGACTCGCGGCTGCCTCTAATCGCGACCGCTCCAGCCCGGCCACCGTGCCCAGTGCCGCAAGCCAACTGCCCGCCGGATCGGCCAGCATTTCCTCGTAGCTGATGGCGCAGCCGCCAAAGATCTTGAGCAATTCAAAGCCTTGCCGGTAGATGCGGCGATAGTCTTCGGCGATGGAATCGGGGCCTGCATGTTTGCGACCCACCACGTTGCTCACGAGGCAGTCCTGAAAGCGGCGGTAATTCAGGATGACTCGGGGCGAGTATCCCAGCGCAAAGGCGGACTGCACCAGCAGGTCGAGGTCGCCGATTTTTATGCACTCGGCGCGCAGCAGGCTTTGTTTTAAATATTTCCGCGCAAGGCCACGGCGGAGCCGGGCTTCGATCTGAGGAAACAGCACGTGGCGGCGCCCGCTATCGATATCAAAGGCTCTGCGCATTTGATGCGCGGCCCGTTTGGCATCAGGGTCTTCCATTTCTCCGGCTCTAGGGTCCCACTCCGCTGGGGCAGTGATGCCAAACTGGGCGCCGGCGTCCGCCATGATCGTAGAGAGCAGCGATGAGCCGCTGCGCCCTAAAGTCACGATCATCCAGCGCACCGATTTTCCAGTGGCGTCTTTCAAGGCTTTTATCCTCGCTTTGAACAGAAATCTGATTGGACTACAGAAAATGGCAGCGACGTTCTAGCGTCCGCCCGAGGCCTCGATAAACGTGGCGGTGACGTAGGAGGCTTCCTCCGACAACAGCCACAGAATGCTCGCCGCCACCTCCTCCGCGGTCCCGGCGCGCTGCATTGGCACCAGCGGTGCGACCCGCGCGGCGCGACCAATTTCTCCGCTGCTGTCGTGAATGTCGGTGAGGATCACGCCAGGCCGCACGGCGTTCACGCGGATGCCTTCGGTCGCGACTTCTTTCGCGAGTCCCAGGGTAAAGGTGTCGAGCGCGCCTTTGCTCGCCGCGTAGTCGATGAACTCGCCCGGCGCGCCGAGACGCGACGCGGCTGAAGAGACATTCACGATTGCTCCGCCCTGCCCCCCGTGGCGGGTCGACATGCGCCGCACCGCTTCGCGGGCGCAGAGGAACGGCCCCACCACGTTGATGCCCAGGATGTGATGCAGACGCTCCGCGCTCATCTCGTCGACGCGGGACCGACGACTCAGAATGCCCGCATTGTTGACCAGCGCGGTGAGCGGCCCAAAGGCCTCATCGCAGGCGGCAAACAGGCGCAGGATGTCGGCCTCTATCGCCATATCCGCCTGCACCGCGAGCGCGCGCCCGCCCAAGCCCTCGATCTGCGTCACCACACTGGCGGCGGCAGCGGCGTCTTCCCGATAACTCAATGCCACGGCATAGCCGGCGCGCGCCGCGCCAAGGGCGGTGGCCGCCCCAATGCCGCGGCTACCGCCGGTGATCAACAGCACTTTAATCATGGGTTGCCTCGCGTTTTCGACAAGCATTCAAGGCTGAAAACGCCGTGCAAACTGCACCGCGCGAGTGGGTCTCGAAGTGGGCGGCATCATCGCATGCCGACAGCGGCAGCGGTCAGTCCGAGGTGGCAGGAATGACGCCGGTTTGGTGGAAGTTTGGGAGGTATCCGCGACATTCCTGCGCGCCAAAGGGGGTGCCTCCGGCGCATCCGCGTTAGTCTTCGCCCACATCAACGAAACAGGTGGGGAGCTCGCATGAAAAAACTCGTGATTGCAGGCGGCGGTTTCGCCGGGATGTGGGCCGCGTTGGTGGCGGCGCGCGAAGTGGCGCTGGCAGACGGTGCGGTGTCGATCACGCTGGTCTCGCGCGACGCGTTTCTCACCGTTCGTCCACGCCTGTACGAGGCGTTTGGCGAGCACCTGCGCGCGCCCTTGGCCTTGACCCTTGGGCCTTTGGGGGTGGCGATTGAAACGGGTGAGATTGCAGCGATTGATACCACCGCCCGTCACCTCACGGTGCAGACGATGAGCGGCGCCAAGGTCTTGTCCTACGACCGTTTGGTGCTTGCCACCGGCAGTCAGCAGCGACCCCTCGCCGTGTCTGGCGCTGCCGAGTTCGCGCTTAATATTGATACTTTTGCCGGCGCCGGTGCCTTCGATAAAGCGCTTCGCCAGCGCTTGGCCGCGACGCCTGCGGGGCATGAATTCAGCGTCGCGGTGATTGGCGGCGGTTTCACCGGCATTGAACTCGCGACCGAAATGCGGCGCCGGATTGCCCAGCATGCCGGCGCGGATCGCGCGGCCAGCGCGCGGATCACGCTGCTGGAGCGGGCGTCTGTGGTCGGGCCGGAACTCGGCGCAGGCCCGCGCGAGGTAATTGAGACCGCCTTGCGCGATGGCAAGGTTGAGGTACGACTGGGCTGCTCGCTCAGCGCGATCGACGCCAACGGTGTGGTGCTCGATAACGGCGACCGCGTGCCAGCGTCCGTGGTCGTCGTGACGACCGGCCTGCAGGCCGAAGCCCTGGCCCCCTCGCTTGCGGGTGAGCACGACGCCCAGGGCCGTGCGATGGTGGACGAGCATTTAAGGGTGCGTGCCGTGCCCGACGTGTTTGCGGCCGGCGACGTGGCCCACGCGCTGACCGACCCCGAGCACGCCGCGCTGATGTCCTGTCAGCACGCGGTACCGATGGGCAAGCACGCCGGCTACAACGCCGCGCGCGAACTGCTGGGGCTGCCGCTGCGCACCTACAGTCAGCCGGGCTATGTGACCTGTCTCGATCTGGGCGACTACGGCGCGGTGTTGACCATGGGCTGGGACCGCAAGGTCGAGCAGTTTGGGCCAGACGTCAAAGCGCTCAAGCGCACGATCAACCAGCAGTGGATTTATCCGCCTACCGGCAGCCGCGAAGCGTTGCTGGTGGCCTCGGACATCGACGCGCCCTGGCCACCCGAGACCTGAAAATTGCGCTTGAATTGGGGTCTCACGGTGAGTGCACCGCAGCGTCGCGTCCACCGTGGGATCTCCCCGGCGGGTTCTCCTATACTCGCCGCAAGCTAAAACGAGAACCCACATGAAGAAGCTAGTGCTGGTGTGGATGCTGAGCTTGGGCGCGTGCTGGAGCACGGCGCAGGCCATGAATGAAGCGGCATGGGCAGGCGATCTCTCACCCATCGGTGCCGCCGACTGGAATCGCGAGAAAGCGCGTCATTTGCTGGAGCGTGCGGGCTTCGGCGGCACGCCCGAAGACGTCGATGCGCTCGCCGCGCTCTCGCCGCAGGCCGCGGTGCGTCGGCTCGTTTATTTTGAAGGGGCGCCGGCGGACACGCTGCCAGCGTTCGATCACTCCGGCATTTTCGATGAGGGCATCGACCCCTTTCCGCCGGGTCGGCCGGCCACCACCGCCCTTGCCGACAAAAACGGCGAGGCCTTGGGAATCAAGGTCAAAGCCTCCGGCAACCGGCCACAGCAGCCTATCGTTAACCAGTTCTTTTACTGGCTCCGCGCCAGTCGTTTAGAAACCGAGCGCGTGGCCTACTGGTGGGGCAATCGCATGGTCGCCACGCCGCGCCCCTTGCAGGAAAAGATGGCTTTGTTCTGGCACGGCCACTTCACCAGCAGCGAAGAAAAAGTGCGCGACTATCGCAAGATGCTGAAGCAGGTAGAGCTCTTTCAGCGCGAAGGCATGGGCAATTTCCGCACGCTGCTGATTGCCGCCGCTCAGGATCCGGCGATGCTGGCCTATCTCGATGCCGGCGTGAACGTGAAGGGTTCGCCCAATGAAAACTTCGCCCGCGAGATCATGGAAATGTTCACCATGGGCGTGGGCAACTACACCGAGAAAGATATTCGCGAAGCGGCACGCGCGTTCACCGGCTGGAATTTTGTGGGGCTCGAATTTCACGCCGACCCCGCAAAGCACGACGACGGTGAAAAAACCTTCTTTGGCGAGACCGCCCGTTACGACGGCGTGGGCATCATCGACCGCATCCTCGCTGCGCCGGCCACGCCGCGGTACATCAGCGGCAAGCTGTACAAGTTTTTCGTGCGCGATGACCTAAGCCCGGAGTTGCGTGCGGCACTGGGCAGTCGCCTGCGGGAATCCCACTACGACATCGCGCCGCTGCTCGAAACGATTTTTCTTTCGAAAGATTTCTACGCCGACACCTCGCGCGGCTCGCGCATCAAAAGCCCGGTGGAGTTTGTGGTCTCGACCTACCGCAAGTTGGGGCAGACGCATCTGCCCGGTGCGCCAGACTTCAACCGCGTGACCGAAACCCTGGGGCAGCATTTGCTCTTCCCGCCCACGGTGGCCGGCTGGAGCTACGGTCGCAGCTGGATCACCCCAAGCTTGCTGATTGAGCGCGGCAATTTCGCGCTGGATCTGGCGTTCCCGGATATCGAATTCCTGCCGGAAGATCGCTACCCGGTGTATCCCACGGGCGCCGAAATTCGCGCGGTGCATCGGCGCCTACGTGCGGGCGAAGACATGATCTCCGCCACGCGCCCGGTGGATGAAAAAGCCGGCGACGACATGATGGCGATGTCCAATAAAGTGGACCGCGCGGAAGCTTTCAATACGCGTTACGCCAGCTATCGCGGCTGGCAAATGGCCATCGAACGGGTGAAGCCCATCGTGCGCGACCTGCCGCGACTCGATCTGGCGCGGATGGTGTTGCGCAAGGAACTCAAAACCCCGCAGGCGGTGGTGGACTATTTCGCCGCCCGGTTTTTGTCGGTGCCGCTGAGCGACGCCACGCGCCAGCAGCTCGCCGCGAGCTTTGAACACGAACTCGGCAGCGCCGACGTGCTGGCGTCCGGCACCGTGCTGGAAGAGCCCTTGCGCGTACTGCTTCATTTGATGTTGAGCCGACCGGAGTATCAGTTGGGATGATTACGCGACGAGACCTGCTCAAATACGCCGCCGGCGGCTTGATTGCCGGCGCCCTGCCGCTGGGCCGCGCGGCCCGTGCGCTCGCCGCCGAAGAAGCCCGCGCCGGGCGCATTCTGGTGGTGCTGGAGCTTTCGGGCGGCAACGATGGCATGAACACCATCGTGCCTTACGGCGACGACGCCTATTACAAGCTGCGGCCCACGATCGGCATCCGCCAGAAAGCGCTGCGGCCGCTGGACGACCACTGGGGTTTCAATCCTGGCCTGCTCGGTTTTGAACGACTCTGGAAAAACGGCGAGCTGGCCTTGATGCACGGCTGCGGCTACGAGCAGCCTTCGTTCTCGCATTTCACCTCGATGGCTTACTGGCAGACCGCCACGCCCAACAGCGGCGATGAGTACGGCTGGTTCGGACGTTTGGCAGACGCGCTGTCGCCCAGCATGAAGCCCAACTTCCTGGTCAACATCGATACCGCGCAGTCGCTGGCGGTGAAGAGCCGGGTGCATACGCCGGTGGTGTTTGATGATCCGGAACGCTTTCAGCGCCGGGTGCTGGCGCAGGAGCAGGGCCTCATCGAGCAGGTGCAGGGCGGGAGCAAACCGAATCCTGCGCTGGACTATGTGAATGCTGTTTCGCTAAGCGCGGCCGAAGCCTCCTCGCTGGTGCGCGAGGCCTGGACCAAGTACAAAACCCCGGTCGATTACGGCATCGCCTCGCTCCAGTTGCCCAAGGTCGCGGCCTGCATCAACGCCGGTCTGCCCGCGCAGCTCTACTACCTCGCGTTCCGCAATAACGCTTTTGATACCCACGTTCAGCAGCCGGATCTGCATCAGCGTCTGTTGAGTTATATGGCGGACGCCGTGCACGGATTCATTCGCGATATGGAGCGTTTGGGGCAGGGCGATCGGGTGAGCGTGCTGGCCTTCTCCGAGTTTGGCCGGCGGGCGCCGGAGAACACCAATCGCGGCACCGATCACGGCACGGCCAACTTCATGTTCTTCGCCGGCAAAGGCGTGAAAGGCGGCCACTACGGGAAACCGGTCAGCCTCACCCAACTCGACGAAGGCGATAACCTCATCTACACCACCGACTTCCGGCGGGTGTATGCCACCGCCATCGATGGCTGGATGAAGGGCGGCTGCGCCGATCAGGTGCTGAAGGGCAAATTCGAGGGCTTCCCCGTCTTTGCTGCCTGAGCATACCGCTGCGACTGGCACTCGCATGAAGTACGTCCCGATCGATGGCAAACCCGAGCGCCTGCAGATTGGCGCGCGGGTGCTAGACCTCGCGCGGTGGCTGGAGGTCGACGCGCACTACGCCCGCGATGTCGCCGAAAAACGCCGCCTCATGGCCACGGTGCCAGCGCAGGTGTTCGCCGCGCTACCGCGCGGTCTGAAGGGTTCTGAAGAAGTGTTGGCGCTGGTCGTCGCGCATTTGCGGGACCGATTCCCTGCGCTGGCGGTATCACTGCTCGCCGATGATCCGAAGCAGCATCCGCTGGTGCACGCGGCGCTGAAGGTGCAAGAGGACCTCTGCGTGATGTCGCTGGTCGATGGCGAGTGGCTTTTGAGCGCGGCCTCGGTGTGCTTTCCTAATCGCTGGGATTTAACGGCCAAGATTGGCCGCAGCCTCTCGGGCATTCACGAACCGGTGCCGGATTACGCAGCCAAAATCGGCGCGGCGACCAACAGCCTCTTTCACAAACTCACCGTTGATCGCCCCATCTGGCGGCTCAACTGGACCATCATGGATTCGCCGGCCCTGCATCAACCCGTGCCGGTGCCGCTGCCGGACGCGTTACGGATCAACGGCGGTGATTTAGCGGAAAACCTCTGGTTTCGGCGCGAGCGGCAAACCTTGCGCAAGCTCCCGCAGAGCGGTGACATCCTGTTCACCATTCGCACTTACACCGATTCGCTGGCGGCGGTGGCGCGGCAGGATCCGAACTTTCGACGGAACCTTGCCGGCACCATCGCTGAGGTCGATCAGGCGATGGTGGATTACAAAGGCTGGGCCAGCATCAAGCAGCAGTTGCTGGACTGGTCGCGAGAGGTCTAGAGACCCCGCACCGGCGCCACGGTGCAGGGCCGTGGCGGGTGCTGTGACTTAGCCCCGACGATGCTGGTAGACGGTCGTCTCAAAGTTCACGTAACCCGGCCAGGACGCCACGTCCAGAAAGGGCAGAATCTGCGTGTTCCACATCCCGCCGATGCCATTCTTGCGGTCAATCCAGTAGTAGGAGTTGGCAATGCCGGCCCAGCTCAGGCTGCCGGCCGGACGACCGGTGGGCGCGTCTTCGTCGTTGACCTGAAAGCTGTAGGCCCAGGATTTCGACAGGCCGGGAAAGATATCGCCGCTGTTGGCGAGCGGCGGCGCGGCCGTCACCCAGGCGCGAGTCTTGAGCGCGCCGAGGCCGTTCAGGGACATGGCATCGACTGTTTCGGCTTTAAGCACGCGGCCATGCGGGCCGTTGCCATTGTTCAGCATCATGCGAATGAACTTCAGATAGTCGCCGGTGCTCGAGTAGAGGCCGTGCCCGCCCATATCCATCGCTGGCGGCTGGGGAAGCACCAGCTCCGGTACGGCGACCAGTTGGCCGTCGGCCTGCCGCTGATGAATGGTCGCGAGACGCTCGCGCATGCCTGGGCTCATATCAAACGCGATGTCGGTCATGCCGAGCGGCCCGAAGATGCGTTCCTTAAAGACCTCGCCCAGTCGCTTGCCGCGCAGTTTCTCCACAATCAGTCCCAACCAGTCGATGTTGGTGCCGTAAGTCCAGGCTTCACCCGGGTCGTGCAGTAGCACGCTTTGGATGGCGTCGTAGTTGCACGCGAGGATCGACGGCACGCCCCTGATTTCGCGGAAGCGCTCCTCGTCGGCGCTAAAAAATGCGTAGCCCAGACCCGAGGTATGCAGCATCAGGTGATTCACCGTGATGGCCTGACTGGGCGCGCGGAGCTGCGGTTGGCCGGCGGCATCGAAGCCGGTGAGCACCTGAATTTTGCCGAGGTCGGGCACGTAGCGCGCGGCGTCGTCTTCCAGCTTGAGCAGGCCTTCTTCGACCAGCTGCATGATGGCGACACCGGTGATGGCTTTGGTGCAGGAGGCGAGAAACATCACGGAGTCGACGGTCATCGGTGCGTCGGCGCCCAGCTGGCGTACCCCCGCCGCCCCTTCGTAGAAATTGCTGCTGCGGTCGGTGGCCATCGCCACCACGCCCGGCGTGCCACCGGCGCTCGCGACCGTGTTGGCCAATACGTTATCCAGCGCTTGGGTCAGGGCTGCAGACATGAGGCAACGCTCCAGAGTTTTGAGGTGGCGAGAGCTTGCCATTGCTATTGTTCCCCTGTCACCCCGCAATGGGGTCGTGAGACGGCGGCCAAGTCGCCATAATCAGCGGCCGGCCCAGGGGCCGCCCCTATTGTTCTGAAGGAGAGTCGCGATGGCCGTTCATTGCACGCTGGAATTGCTGGAAGCGCCGCTGGAGGTGGCTTTCGAAGAACTCACAAGCGCGACGCTTGAGGTATTTTTTGCCGTGGCCTGGCTCGAGGCCTTGGCGCCGGTGGTGACCTTGGTGGCGACGGTGGGCGAACCTGCGCCGGGCGTCGCACAGCCGCTCATTCGCGCCACGCTTGACCCGTTCGCGCAAAGGGTCCGGCAAATTGGCTGGTTTACGCCGGGCGAGACCTGGTATCCCGCGCAGGTGTTCGCGCCTCTGCTGGCAGAACTCGGCGATACCCCACCGCAACTATTGCTGTTGAACGAGCAGCTGAGCGATGCGCAGCGGGCAGAAATTGCGACCCAGATTTTCGCCGCGACCTGCGCGATGGACGCTCCCGCGCGTGGCCAACAGGCGCTGGCTTCGGATTATCTCTGGCCGACCTTGCGCGAAGTGCTGGCGGCCTGGCAGGTGGCGGGCGAGTCTTCGGCGGTGCCGCCGGACTTCCCTGTAGAGGATTTCCGCACGTTCCTCACCGACCGCCTCGTCCCTAGCCTCTGGTGGCCGGAGCCGCCGGGTGAGGGCGGTGCGCAGGACAGCCCGGCGCCTGACGAATGGGCACCTGCTTCAGCGCAGGAAGTGCGGTTTTATTTGCACGGCGGCGAGTGGCGAGCGCTTGAGGATGATTCCCTGCTCAACGTGCTGCGGCACTGCCTCATGCTTTACGGCAAAGAGGTCAACGAGCACGACATCGGGCCGCTGGCCGAACTCTACGCCCACGTCATCCCGCGGACCGAGCCCGGCGCACGTGCGGCCTTGGTGCAGGAAGTGGCCGGATATGCGGCGGAACAGATTGTCCACGCGGTGGTGCTGTTGCCGGTGGTCATGAAAGACCCAGCGGATGAAGTAGTTGTCCCGGCAACTATGCATTTCGCGGCGCATTCCCCGCTGACCCCGGAAGGTGAGCGCTATGCGCTGGTCGAACTGCGCGAACTGTTGCGACATCGCGGCGTCGCCAATCCGGCCGCAGTACTCGCGGCGCTGGTCGCGCATGCCCCTGAGGCGGACTGGTCAGCACTGGAAGGTTTGGGCGCGCTACTGACGGCGGCAGATCTGGTGCGTGCGGCGAGCCTCGATGTCACTCAGGATCCTGGCGCGGCATTGGGGTTCTGGCGGGCCTGGTCGACGCGACTTGGCCTCGGCCAGAGTGCGCTTGTGGCGGCCGTTAAGGCTGCGCTTGCGGCGAGTGAGCGGCGGGCCGCATCGGCGTCCCGTCACTGAGCTTATTGCGCTTGACGAGACGCAGACACGGTACCTCCACAAAGCGATAAAGCAGTGCGGACATCGCCATGCTGGCGGCCCACGCCAGCACCATTCCGCCCAGCGCCTGTTCTGGGCTTAACTCATTGCGCAATAACCACGCGCTGACCACCAGACAGGTCGGGAAGTGAACCAGAAACAGGCTGAAAGACGTTTTGCCGAGGTAGGTGAAGAGCGGACTGGACGGCCAGCCCTGCAAGCGACCGCTACGGGCTGCGAGCAATATGAGGCCAGCAGTACCCGCAGCCACGAGCAGGCGGGGACGCCATTCCACGGCTACCGCGAGCCCGATGAGCAAAAAATATAGCGTCAGCAGTCGGCTAGCCAGCGCACCGCTGAGGACCCAGTGCAACAACATGCCCAGAAAATAGCTGCCCAGAAAATAGACCGCCCAGACATCTAATGCGGGGACCCGGTTGAACCAGAACAGCGAACACACCGCCAGCACGGCCAAGACCCATTGGAGCGCTCGCCGGGACTGACCCGCCCCATTGGCTGGGTTGGCGAACTGCGGGAGCTTGGCAATCAGGGTGGCTAGCGCAAGGGTGAGGGCAAATAGCTGGAAGTCTATCGACAGATACCAGACGCCAGCGGACAAGGCCTCGTAGCCCAACACATCCTGCGCAAATAAGGTGTGGGCCAGAAACTGATCGAGCGTTGCTGGCGCGGAGAGCGAGCGATGGTCTAGCCAGAGGTCGGCCAGGGCATTGGCTGCCACCGCCATGATCAACACGACGAGGTAAGGGCCAGCTATCCGCCGGTATCTGCGCGAGATTTCGGCGCTGAAATTACCCCAGTTCGAGGTGTTGAGCTTGGCCAGGTGCTGAGCGGCGACGAAGCCCCCGACCACCAGAAAAACCTGTACACCCATTCTGGCGTGGTGATGCAGCCATACCAGCAAGCTTGGCGCCAGATTCCAGGCGCGATCGGAGAGCGGCCCATAGAACGCGAGGTGATGCCACACGATAAGTTG
>CAMCQE010000097.1 GCA_945876945.1 Klebsiella pneumoniae | reverse complement strand
CGCCCGGCGCGCCAGACGAACTCGGCGCCGCGCTCGCCAGCCTGAGCCATAGCCCGGCGCTACGGCGACGTTTGGGCACCGCCGCCCGCCAGCGGGCGGAAGCCGAGTTCTCGCTGCCGGCCATGGTCGACGCCTACGCGCAACTCTATCGCCGCACGGCGCTGGCGGCATGAACACCCGTGCGCTCGCACCGCGTGTGCTGATGCTCGGTCCCTTGCCGCCGCCGGTCGGCGGGATGGCCACCGTGGTGGCCAATCTGCTCGCAGCGCTAGCCGCCGAGTGCGACGTGGCGCTGCTCAATACCGTGAAAACCACCGCGCCCAACCGCCGCCTGCCGCAGGCCCTGCTCGCGCACGGGCGGCTGCTGTTACGGCTCGGCGCGCACTGCCTCGCCGGCCGCCGGGTCGTGCATATTCACACCTGTTCGTGGTTCAGTTTCTGGCGCAACGCGGTCGACGTCGTCGTCGCCAAGGCGCTGGGACGGCGCGTAGTGCTGCACGTCCACGGCGCGGAGTTCCACCGCTTTCTCAACGCACTGTCGCCGCTGCAGGCCCGCGTGATGCGACTGGTGCTGGCGCGCTGCGATCGAATCGTGACGCTGGGTCCGCATTGGCAGCGTCTGCTCGGCCAGTGGTGTGATGAATCCCGCGTGGTGGTGATTGCCAACGGGGTGCCCGTGCCGACGCTTGCCGAGCGCCCACGGGGCGCGGTCTTCACCATCGTGTGTCTGGCCAATTACGAGCGCCGCAAAGCACAGGAAGACCTGCTGCACGCGGTGGCGCGCTTGCGCGCCAGTGGGCCGGTGCATCTCGCGCTGCTGGGGATGGAAGCGGAACCGGGGCGTGCGGCGAGTCTCTCCGCGCTGGCCGTCGAACTTGGCATCGCCGACGCCGTGAGCATTCCCGGACCGGTGAGCGGCGAGGCGAAAGCCCGCTGGTGGGCCCGCGCCGATGCCTTCTGTCTACCCTCCCACGACGAAGGCCTGCCGATGTCGATGCTGGAAGCCATGGCGCATGGGATCCCGGTGGTGGTGACGCGCGTGGGATCCATTCCCGAGGCCATTGAAAACCATCGGCACGGGCTCCTGTTTGCGCCCGGCGACGTCGACCAGCTCCATGACCACCTGCAGGCGCTGCTGACCCAGCCCGCGCAGGCGCGGCAGTTGGGACTCGCGGGCCGCGCGCGAGTGACAGAGGCGTTCAGTCTGGAGACGAGTTGTGCGGCGCTGCTCGCGCTGTATCGAGGCCTCGTTTGATCTAACAGCCGGCGACCGCGCTGCTATAGTCCGGGCTCCCATAGGCCGAGGGTCCGCCGCATGAGTCAGCCGTTTCCTGCCATCCCGCATGGCGCTTACTGGAGCACACCGTTTGTCCGCTGGCAGGGCAGCTTCGCGCATCTGCACAGCCTGCGGTTCGCCGCCCAGGTCGCACGCCAGGCACTTGCAGCACGCGGAATCGATCTCGCGCAGTTCGACCACGGTGCGCTGGGACTCACGGTGCCGCAGCGCGGATCCTTTTACGGCCTGCCCTGGCTGAGCGGGGAAATGGGCGCACCGCAGCTGGCCGGTCCAACCCTCATGCAGGCCTGCGCCACCAGCGCACGCCTGCTGGCGCATGCCGCACGCGAACTCGCCGCCGACGCCGCTTCCTGCGTGCTCACCATCGCCGCCGATCGCGTCTCGAACGGTCCGCACATCTACTACCCCAACCCGCGCGCGCCCGGCGGCACAGGAGAAACCGAAGACTGGGTGCTGGCCAATTTTGCCCGCGACCCGTACGCCGCCTGCGCGATGGTGGAAACCGCCGAGCGCTGCGCGACTCAGTGGGGGATCTCCACCGCCGAGCAACATGATCTGGTGCTGCGCCGTTACGCCCAGTACGAAGCGGCGCTCAAACCCCTGGCCGATGGCCGCACTTTCCAGCAGCGCTACATGACGCTGCCGTTCGCGGTGCCGAACGAACGCTTCGATAAAACCCTGCATGAAATCAACGGCGATGAAGGCGTGCAGCCCAGCACCGCCGAAGGCCTTGCCCGCTTACGCCCGGTGGTCGAGGGCGGCACGGTGACCTACGGCGGGCAAACGCATCCGGCCGATGGCAACGCCGGCATGGTCGTCACCACCGCCGCGCGCGCGCGTGAACTCGCCCAAGACCCCAACATTCAGATTCATCTGCACGGCTTTGGCGAATCCCGCACCAGCCGCGGCCTGATGCCGCAGGCGCCGCTCGAAGCCGCCCGCCGCGCCTTGGCGGCCGCCGGCATTGGCATTGGCGATCTCACCGCCATCAAATCGCACAACCCGTTTGCCGTGAACGACCTGCTGTTTGCCCGCGAAACCGGCGCCAAACTCGCGCAAATGAACAACTTTGGCTGCTCGCTGATCTGGGGCCACCCGCAGGCGCCGACCGGCCTGCGCGCCATCATTGAGTTGATCGAAGAACTGGTGCTGAAGGGCGGCGGCTGGGGGTTGTTCCACGGCTGCGCCGCCGGCGACACCGCGATGGCGGTGGTGCTGAAGGTCAGTTAAGCAGCGGACCCAGCAGGCGCGCCGCGCTGCGCCGCCAGCCCAGCGCCAAGGCCGGATTATCCGCCGCCAGATGCGCGGCCGCGGCGAATTGCCTGGCATAAAAATAGCCCCGGAACAGCGCGGCCGTGTCGCGCGTGATGGCCGCCTCGTGCGCCGCCAGAAAACTCGCCTGCACAATCGGCTCCTGCCGCAGGGCCTGCAAAATGCGCAGCCCCGCTTCGTCGTTTTTGAGATCCTCGGCCGAGAAGTTGCCCGGATGTTTGCGGATGGCGGTGGTGGGCTGGAAATCGCAGGCCACCCGCGCGCGGAGCAAGAGGCGCCGCGTGAGGTGGGCGTCTTCGGCCCGCCAGCGCGAGACCGCCGGCCAGATCCCGCCGACGGCGTCGTAGAGCTCGCGCCGAAACATCATCGCTGAGGGAAAAATCGGCTGAAAGCTGAGAAACCCGGTGTAGGGGGCAAGGCCCAGATCGGCAAAATGGTCTTCGCGGGTTTTAATCATCTGCGCCCACCAGCCGGGCGGCGCGCTGGCAAATTTATCGCGTGGGTCACGCGCAGCCGGGCCAAAGGTCTGAAAGTTGGTGAACAACAGCGTGGCGCCCGGCCAGCGCTGCGCCAACATCGCCATGATGGGCAAGCCGACACAGAGCATGAGCAAAGCGATGCTCACATCAAGCAGGCGCTTTGAGCCCCTGAGCAGCACAGCACCGGTATAACCATCGGCAAAAATAAAATCGCCGGCCTTGATGCCATCAAGACTGATCCGAACCTGCTGCTGCTCAAGAAACTGGGAGTCGTCGAGTACTCGCACGCCGCTCATCTTGCACTGGAGCAGTTCTGCCTCGGGCAGCCGGCTACGGCGGTCATCCAGCGCCACCACGAGATCGTCAACGTCAAAGCGTTGCACCAACTCCGGTAGGGCGCCGGTGGCAACAATGGTGCGCGCAGGGTCGATCAGCGCCGGGCCGGCGCCGACATCCACAAAGCCAACGATGACAATCCCGATGCAGTCGCTGGCGCGCCGCAAGCCTTCAAGACGCTTCGCCCGCTCCCCGACGCCGAGCACCAATACCCGGCGGCGAAGGTGAGACTCCGTGCTCCGGCTAAAGATCAGTCGGGCGCTGAGCAAGCCGATGAAGGCCAGCAGGGTCGCAGGCAACAGCAGCGCCCTTTGCGGCAGAAAACCCGGTACCGCGAGTCGAATGACGACGATCAGCGCCAGACCGATGAGAAAGCCAATCATCAGGCGAGCAGTGGTCTGGGTCGGCAGCTCGCGCGGGTCGCGTTGATAACAGCCGGTGGCTAACAGGCCCGTTAACATGGCCAGCGCGAAACCCATCGCCGAAGGGATCAGGCTGGACAACGCACCCGCATCGCCTCTCGGCAGGCCGTCGCTGGCCAACAGCGCAAACAATCCGGTCACCAGCAAGGACACCATCAAGATCAGCGCTTCTACGGTGACGGTGATCAGCAACAGCCGGGGCACATAATGTCGAAAAATTCTGAGCATCCGTTCCCACCCTTTCACACGCCCCAAGGGCGCGGATTCATTTTTCGTGGGAGGAATGATGCACAGGGCCAGACCGGCGACCTATGAGCGACGTCATGTTTAGGGTGCGGGTTTCAGGGCGACAAACGCTGGCGCGCGATGCGGCCCCGACGTCGGAGAAAGTACGGTGCGCGCCGCGTGGCAGGCGCGCATCGCCGTGGCTGAAGGGCTATTCGACGGTAACGGACTTGGCGAGGTTACGCGGCTGGTCGACGTCGGCGCCTTTCAGCACCGCCACGTGATAGGCCAGCAATTGCAGCGGCACGGTGTAGACCACCGGCGCGATGGCCTCGTGCACAGCCGGCAGGCTCATGACATGGATCGCCGGGTGCGTAGACACGGTGACCTGACTGTCGGCGAAGATATACAGCTGACCGCCACGCGCGCGCACTTCTTCGAGATTGGATTTCAGCTTTTCGAGCAAATCGTTGCGCGGGGCCACCGCGATCACCGGCATTTCATCGTCAACCAGCGCCAAAGGTCCGTGCTTCAGCTCACCGGCCGGATAGGCTTCGGCGTGGATATAGGAAATCTCCTTTAGCTTTAGCGCGCCTTCCATCGCAATGGGAAACATGGTGCCGCGCCCCAGGTACAGCGCGTGTTGCTTGTTAACGAAGTGCTCGGCCAGCGCGGCAATCCCCTCGTTCAGTTCAAGCACCGCGTTGATTTTGCCGGGCAGACTTTCCAGCGCGGCCACCAACTCAAGTTCGGTGGCCTCGCTCATGCCGTGCTGTCTGCCCAGCGCGATCGTGAGCAGCATCAGAGCCACCAGCTGAGTGGTGAAGGCCTTGGTGGAGGCGACGCCAATTTCAGGGCCTGCGCGCGTCATCAAGACCAGTTCGGATTCCCGCGTGAGCGAGCTCTCGGGCACATTGCAAATGGCGAGCGCGTGCGCGAAACCGCGGCTTCTGGCTTCGCGGAGCGCAGCCAGCGTGTCTGCGGTTTCACCCGACTGCGAGATCGTCACAAACAGGGTGTTGGGACGCACCACGGGATGGCGGTAACGGAATTCGCTGGCCACTTCGACGGTGCAGGGAATGCCCGCCAGATCTTCCAGCCAGTACTTGGCCACGGTGCCGGCATGAAAACTCGTGCCGCAGGCCACGATATTGACCTCACGCACCGCCGCCAGCATGGACGCCGCCTGCGGTCCCAGGAGGTCGTCGGCCAGTCGGCCGTTGACGATTCGACCTTCCAGGGTTTCAGCCACGGCTCTGGCCTGGGTAAAGATTTCCTTCAGCATGAAATGTCGATAGCCGGCCTTCTCGACCGCGTCTGCGCTGAGGTTGGAGATGCTTTCGGGGCGGGTGACGATCTGGCCGTGGGCGTCGTAGATGGTGACCTTGTGCCGGGTAATTTCCGCGGTGTCGCCGTCCTCCAGAAAGATGAAGCGCTGCG
Organism: Klebsiella pneumoniae; assembly: GCA_945876945.1. Classification (GTDB taxonomy): domain Bacteria; phylum Pseudomonadota; class Gammaproteobacteria. Next base: position 7,987 of record CAMCQE010000097.1, on the reverse strand, counting down.
TGACGGGTAATAGCGCAAAAACATCGGAAGCGATGAAGTTCTCACCAATGCCCAGCCCGATCACCAGCGGGCCGCCGCACCGGCTCGCGACGAGGCGCTCGGGTTCGTCTTTTGAGATCACTCCAAACGCAAAAGCCCCTTCCAGCATTTTGGCGGTGGCCTGCACTGCGCTCAGCAGATCCTTGCCGGCATCGAGAAAAACGTGAATCTGATTGACCGCGACTTCGGTGTCGGTGTCGGAGTGGAATTCGTAGCCGGCGGCAGTCAAATCTGCCCTGAGCCTGGCGTGATTTTCGATGATGCCGTTATGCACCAGCGCCACCCGATCTCGCGCCACATGCGGATGCGCGTTGCGGGTGCTGGGTTCGCCATGAGTTGCCCAACGCGTATGGGCAATGCCGAGCGTGCCGTCCAGCGGCGTAGTGAGCATCTCACGCTCCAGTCCCGCGACTTTGCCTTGCACCCGCACGCGCTCAATGGTGGTGTGGGCCCCCACCACCGCGATGCCGGCCGAATCGTAGCCGCGGTACTCAAGGCGCTTGAGTCCCTCGAGCAAAATAGGACTTACAAATCTCTGCGCTACCGCGCCAACGATTCCACACATAGGTTGCTCAGCCGCCGTTGTCTGTCAGGGCGGGGAGTATAACGGACGCGGCATTGCCGGAATGTTGACGGAATACGCAGGAAGATGAGCCGGTACAGGTTTGAGGCTCAGCGGGCCAAAAGCTTCTGCAAGCTAAGGCGGCCTTTTGCGATCTGATTGGGCGTCAACGAGTCGCCCATGGTGGCGATGTAGGACTGGGCCCGGGTGTTCCCTGACGCCAACGCGCGCTCGAACCAGGCATAGGCCCACATGAAATCCTGTGCGCCGCCGAGACCGCGCAAGTAAAGAATCGCCAGATTGCATTGGGCATCGGCATTGTTTTTTCGCGCGGCGGACTCAAACCAACGGCGGGCGCTGGCGAAATCGCGGCTCACGCCGACCCCGAGATAGTAGTGCACGCCGAGCAGGTTCATCGCCTTCGGATCGCCGGCGGTCGCAGCGGTTTTCGCCAGTTGATAGGACCTTGGGAAGTCACCGCCATCGAAAGCGCGGCGCGGATCGCCGGACTCGCTGCAGGCCGCAAGCGCGCCCGTTATCAGGAGCAAAAGGAGGAGGTTTTTTTGGGGGGCGCGGGTCAGGGGGGACCGCGCGCCGGCGAGTGGAATGTCTGATTGGTCGGGGCGGCGAGATTCGAACTCGCGACCCCCGCAACCCCATTGCGGTGCGCTACCAGGCTGCGCTACGCCCCGACGACAGACAATTCTTAAGACGCTCTCTGGAGCAGAGCGCCAGCAATTCATTAAGCAGATTTTGATGGAAGCGCCCGCCACAGTTTCGCTTTCGGGCGCTTGATGGACTTAACGGCGAAGGATGTCCAGTACCTCTTCGAGCTCGATTCTTAGCTGACGCACGATTTGCTGGCTCATGCTGGAATCGGCCTTCACCTCGTCGCCAGAGAGTCTCTGGCGTGCGCCGCCAATGGTAAACCCATGGTCGTACAACAGGCTACGGATTTGACGAATAAGAATGACATCCTGACGCTGGTAGTACCGCCGATTGCCGCGACGCTTGATGGGCTTGAGTTGCGGAAACTCCTGCTCCCAATAGCGCAAAACATGCGGTTTTACAGCACAGAGTTCGCTCACTTCACCGATGGTGAAGTAGCGCTTGCCGGGAATAACGGGCAGTTCGTTATTGTTCGATATTTCCAGCATACGCTTCGACTCGAGCTTTTAGTTTCTGACCGGGTCTGAAAGTGACAACCCGACGGGCGGAAATGGGGATTTCTTCGCCTGTCTTCGGATTTCGGCCTGGCCGTTGATTTTTGTTGCGAAGGTCAAAGTTGCCGAATCCCGACAGCTTTACCTGTTGTCCCTGTTCCAGGGAAAAACGAATTTCTTCAAAAAAGGCTTCGACCAGTTCTTTGGCTTCGCGCTTGTTCAAACCAAGGTCATCAAAAAGACGTTCTGCCATATCTGCTTTTGTCAGTGCCATGGCTATTTCCTCAAGACTCCCCCGACTTCGCGGGCCAATGCCGCCACGATGACGGACACCTGATGCTCAACCTCTTCTTCTTTTAGAGTGCTGGATGAGGCTTGGAAAAGCAAGCCTAGCGCGAGACTTTTTTTGCCCGAATCAATGCCTTGCCCCTGATAAACATCAAACAACTGCAAGTCGCGGAGATGGGGGCCAGCGGCGGCGCCAGCGACTTCAAGCACCTGCCGGGCAGACACCGCGGCATCTACGATTACGGCGATATCACGTCGCACCGAGGGGAACCGCGACAGCGGAGTAAAGGCCGGCGTCGGCGGGTCCTGCGTGGCTTCAAGGTTGATTTCGAAGGCTACAGGCGCGACATCGATCTCCATCTGCTTGCAGATGGCGGGGTGAACCGTACCGATAAAGCCAAGGGTGACCCCGCCCTGGACAATGCGCGCGGTCTGACCGGGATGAAGCGCCGGATGAGTACCGGGCACGAACTCAACGCTGGGCTGACGCAGCGCGCGGAGCACGGCTATCAAATCTTGCTTGAGGTCGTAGAAGTCGTAGTGACGACCATCGCTGCCCCATTGCTCGGGCAATACACGGCCGGTCGCCACTGCGGCAAGCGCGGTTTCCTGCACCAGTTCATCGCCATCGCGCAGGAAACGCATGCCGGATTCAAACAGGCGGATGTCGGTCTGCTGGCGATTGCGGTTGGCGCGTAGCGAGCTTAAGAGTCCCGGCAAGAGGCTGGGACGCATCACCGCCAGATCTTTGGCAATCGGGTTTGAGAGTTGAATCGGCAACTGCGTGGGCGCAAAGGCCGCGACCAGCGATTCTGCGATAAAACTGTAGGTGATGGCTTCGAAGAAACCGCGGTCTACCAGCGCGTTGCGTGCGTCGTCGACGCGATCGGCGCGTGACGGGAGTGCAAGCTCAAGTCCCAGCTTGGGCAAAGCCACTGGCAACTGGTCGTACCCCACAATGCGCGCAACTTCTTCAATGAGATCGACTTCGCGCGTGATGTCGAAGCGCCACGACGGTGCCGCCACCCGCCATGGCAAGGCTTGGTCAGCCACGCTCATGCCAAGTCGCTCAAAAATTTGCCTTATTGCCGGTTCGGGAACCGTCATGCCGAGCAGGCCCTGGACCCTGGCAGGTCTAAACGTCATGGTTTCGCCGACTGCCTTATGGCTAGGCGCCACCACGTCAATCACTAGGCCTGGCTGGCCGCCTGCCAGCGCGACCAGCAGTTCGGTGGCGCGCTCAATCGCTCGCACCTGGCCCGCCGGGTCCACACCTCGCTCAAAGCGGTGCGCGGCATCAGTGTGCAGATTGAAGCGTCGGGCAGTACGGGCGAGGCAGATCGGGTCAAAAAACGCGCTTTCGAAGAAGATGTCGCGCGTGTCGTCGGTCACGCCGCTGTGCAGACCGCCCATCACGCCGGCGAGCGCGACCGGTCCGTTTTCGTCCGCGATGACTAACGATGAGGTATCTAATTCGAGCGCTGTACCATCCAGCAGATGCACGTGCTCGCCTTGGTTCGCCAAACGAACGGTCACCCCACCGGTCAGTTTTTCGAGATCGAAAGCGTGCATCGGTTGCCCTAGTTCGAGCATCACGTAATTAGTGACGTCAACCACGATATTGATCGAACGAACACCACAACGACGAAGCCGCTCGCTCATCCAGAGTGGCGTTGGCGTTGAAACCGACACGGATTGAACGACCCGGCCGCTGTAACGCGAGCAGTGTGCCGGGGCGCTGAGCGAAACGGTGCGGCGGGAGTCGGTCAGCGCAGGCACGATCGCGACTGGCCGGTCGTTCAATGAACGCTCACAGAGCACCGAGAGCTCGCGCGCAATGCCCAACAACGACAAGCAGTCCCCGCGATTGGGCGTAAGGCCCACTTCAAAAATGAGGTCATCGAGTTTAAGGAACTCGTCAAGCCGCGCGCCTAAGGGCGCGTCCGCTGGCAATTCGAGCAAGCCGGCAGCGTCGTCGCTGATGCCCAGTTCAGCCGCCGAACACAGCATGCCCTGCGAGACGATGCCCCGGATTTCGGCAGTTTCGATGCGCTTTCCGCTCGGCAAGGTCGTACCCGGCGGCAGGTACGGATAGGTCTTACCGGCCGTAACGTTCGGCGCGCCGCACACCACGGCAACCGCAGGATTAGCGCCCAGAGAGACCTGACAGAGTTTGAGATTATTGGCTTGGGGATGCGGCTCAATCGATTCGACGCGCGCGATCACCGCCTGAACATTCGCTGCGACCGGCGACACGTCGTCTATTTCGAGCCCCGCCATGGTCAAACGCGCGGCCAGCTGCTCGGCATTCAAATCCAGCGCGATCCAGTCGTTCAACCATTCTCGGGTAAATTTCATGGGAATTTCGCAATAAGCTCAGGCGAACTGCTTGAGGAAGCTGAGGTCGTTTTCGTAGAACAAGCGAAGGTCGTTAACCCCGTAGCGCAGCATCGCCATGCGCTCAACCCCCAAACCGAAGGCGAGTCCCTGATAGCGCTCCGGGTCTATTCCAACATTCGCAAGCACGTTCGGATGCACCATGCCGCAGCCTAGAACCTCAAGCCAATCGGACACGCCATGGGCGGATGCAAGGCGAATGTCTACCTCAGCCGACGGTTCAGTGAACGGGAAATAAGACGGCCGGAACCGCACTTCCAGCGCATCCTGTTCGAAGAAGTTGCGCAGGAACTCGTGCAGCAAGCCCTTAAGTTCACTCATGGTGGTGGACTCATCGACCAGCAAGCCCTCTACCTGATGAAACATGGGTGAGTGGGTTTGGTCGTAATCACAGCGATAGACTCGCCCTGGCGCGATGATCCGCAACGGCGGCTTCTGCGCGAGCATGGTTCGAATCTGAACGGGTGAGGTGTGCGTTCGGAGCAAGAGGCCATCAGGAAAATAAAACGTGTCGTGCATCGCACGCGCCGGGTGATGGCTGGGAATATTGAGTGCTTCAAAATTATTGAAGTCGTTTTCGATCTCAGGGCCGGTCACCACCTGGAAGCCCGCCCGCCGAAACAGTCCCTCGATGCGCTGTAGCGCAAGGCTCACCGGGTGTCGGCCACCCGGGACCGTGCCGCGTCCCGGAAGCGTAACGTCAATCGTGCTCGCGGCCAGGTTTTTTTCGAGCTCAAGTTGCTCAAGCACCTGCTTTCGCGCACCGAGCGCGGCATTGAGCGCGTCGCGAGTTTCGTTCAGTGCGCTACCGGCGGTTCTGCGCTCTGCGTCGGGGAGCTGGCCGAGCGATTTCAGGGCGTCGGTAAGTAAACCCTTTTTACCGAGGTACTTAACCCTGATTGCATCCAGCTGCGGAAGGTCGGCAGCGGCGGCAATCTCCGACAAGCCGTCTTCCATCATGGTGCGAGCGACAATCATTGTTTTTTCACTGAGCAATCGTCGAAAAGCGAAACGGGGTCGCAATGACCCCGTTTCAGTTCATCAAAATTGAGGAAGTCGCTGCGTCAGGCAGCAAGCGCCGCTTTCGCCCGCTCTGCAAGAACAGCGAAGGCTTCCGGCTCGTGCACGGCCAAATCAGCCAGCACCTTCCGGTCAACTTCGATGGAAGCCCGTAACAGACCGTTGATGAACCGCGCGTAGTTCAGTCCGTTGAGACGGGCCGCCGCATTGATGCGAACAATCCATAACGCGCGGAATTCGCGCTTGCGCTGCTTACGGTCGCGATAGGCATATTGGCCAGCTTTGGTAACCGCCTGGGTGGCTACCCGAAATACGTTCTTTCGGCGTCCGTAATAGCCTTTCGCACGGTCTAAAACTTTTTTGTGCCGCGCGTGGGCAATGGTACCGCGTTTAACTCGAGCCATTTTTCTGTATCCGGAGAAAGGGGATTAAAGGGTCGGCAACATCCGCTCGACGCTGTACTGGTCTACGGCAGCAACCATCGAGTTGCCCCGCAACTGGCGTTTACGCTTTGCGCTCTTCTTGGTCAAGATGTGATTCTTGAACGACTGGCGTCGCTTGAACCGTCCTGAACCGGTTTTGGCGAAGCGCTTTGCAGCGCCTCGATTCGTTCTCAACTTAGGCATTAAACCTGTCCTCTTGCTAACTCAATGGCGCTTTGGCGCCACCATCATGACCATCTGTCGGCCTTCCATTCGAGCATATTGCTCAACGACGGCCAGTACACCCAGATCTGCTTCTACGCGCTTCAGCATCTGGGCTCCGAGTTCCTGATGCGCCATTTCCCGACCTCGGAACCGCAAGGTAATTTTTACCTTGTCGCCCTCTTCGAGGAATCGTCTGATGTTTCGCACCTTGATGTCGTAGTCACCATCATCGGTGCCGGGGCGCAACTTGATTTCCTTGATCTGAATCTGCTTCTGCTTTTTCTTCGCTGCGTGCCGCTTCTTGTTTTGTTCAAACAGAAACTTGCCAACGTCCATAACCCGCACTACCGGCGGTTCTGCGTTAGGCACGATTTCAACGAGGTCCATCTCGTTCTCAACTGCCTGACGCTTGGCTTCAGACAATGGCACTACTCCGACGTTTTCTCCGTCAGCCGCAATCAAGCGAACGTGCGTGGCGGTAATTTCGTCGTTTATGCGATTCTTTTTTTCGGCAGCGATCGGTCAGTCCTCCATCAATTGATAGTGCGCGCAACAATCTCTTTGCTTAGTAACTGAGCGAACTCATCAATAGGCAGGACGCCTATGTCGTCTCCGCGCCGACTTCGCACGGCGACTGTTCTGAGTTCAACTTCACGGTCCCCTACCACTAGAAGATAGGGGGTGCGCTGAAGAGTGTGGTCGCGAATCTTAAGTCCGATTTTCTCGTTTCTCAAGTCTGATTCGACTCGGAATCCTTGATTTTTCAGCATTTCCGCGACTTCGGCGGCATAAGCTGCTTGTCGCTCGGAAATATTGGCCACGACTGCCTGACAGGGTGCGAGCCAGACCGGCAGATATCCGCTGAAATGCTCGATGAGAATCCCGATGAAGCGCTCCATCGATCCCAAAATTGCCCGATGGAGCATCACGGGCGTGCGCCGCGAATTGTCGTCGGCGACAAACTCCGCTCCGAGTCGGTCGGGCATCGAGAAATCCAGCTGAATAGTGCCGCATTGCCAAACGCGGCCGATGCTGTCCCGCAGGGAGAATTCGATTTTGGGGCCATAAAAAGCGCCCTCTCCCGGCTGCAGATCCCACTCCAGATTTTTGCCGTCCAGCGCCATCTTCAGCGCCGCTTCAGCCTTATCCCAGGTTTCATCGCTGCCAACCCGCTTCGCCGGCCGCGTGGACAGTTTGATTTGGAGTTCATCAAAGCCGAAATCGCGATAAACGCCTTGCAGCAGATCAATAAACTGGGAGACCTCGTCCTGAATCTGCTCTTCCATGCAGAAGATATGGCCGTCGTCTTGCGTAAAGGCGCGAACTCGCATCAAGCCATGGAGCGCGCCTGAAGGTTCGTTGCGGTGACAGGAACCAAACTCAGCCAGCCTCAAGGGCAAATCTCGATAACTCTTGATGCCCTGATTATAAATTTGCACATGGCCCGGACAGTTCATCGGCTTTACCGCGTATTCACGCGATTCGGATTCCGTGGTGAACATGTTCTCGTGGAAATTCTCCCAGTGTCCGGACTTACGCCAAAGATTGGCATCCAGAATCAAAGGGCAGCGCACTTCCTGATAACCCTTGTGGGATAGCAGGTCGCGCATGTAGCGCTCAATCTGCTGCCAGACCGTCCAGCCGCGCGGGTGCCAGAACACCATTCCGGGCGCCTCTTCCTGAAAATGGAAGAGATCGAGTTGCCGTCCGAGACGACGATGGTCGCGTTTTTCGGCCTCTTCCAAGCGCTTGAGGTAAGCCGCCAACGCTTTGGGCTCTGGCCAGGCGGTACCGTAAATCCGCTGGAGCATTTCGTTACGCGAATCGCCACGCCAATAGGCGCCGGCAATCTTCATGAGTTTGAAAGCCCG